>JBEKPA010000121.1:0-10069 GCA_049521195.1 Occallatibacter sp. | reverse complement strand
ATTGGGCTGGCCGGGGAACTGCTGGGCTACGAGCCGATCATCGATTTCCGCGAGGGGCTACGCCGCACCGTCGAGTGGTATCGCGCCGGCGGCGGAGTTGCGTAGAGCCTTGTTCGCGGCTCGTCCTCGGGGCAAGACTGCCGCTTTTCCACGCCTCGATTTCTTGAATACCAGGGTCTATTGACGAATTGCTCCCAATGACGCACAATGGCGGGGATTTCCTCAGCTGCGAGTTTTCGTCTGGAACAGCAGGGATAACCTGCGGGAGAGATTCTGAATCTTGATGGGATTGAGGTTCATACCCCTTGCCGGACGCTCGCCCTCTCCAGCACGATTCGCCGTACCAACCCGATGAGCTGTCCCGGACCGGCCTGAGCCGGAACCGCTCCACGACCTCCCTGCGCGAGCTTTGGGAGGTGCTGGTCCGCCGCCGCCGTTTGGCGGGGTCCATTTTGGGGGGATTGCTGCTGCTGTGCCTTCTGTATTGCCTCATCGCTCCCAACCAGTATGAGGCCAGCGCCAAGGTAGCTCTGCGCCAGGCGCCCGCCTCCTCGCTGCGGCTGGAGGCGGCTGATCCACTGGCTACGATCTCCTTGCTCTCCGCGCCCTTGCAACTGGAGACCATAGCCGACATTTTTCGCAGCGACCAATTGGCCTGGAGGGTGATTGCCAAGTTGAAGCTCTACCGGGAGCCGGGCTTCGTGCGCCGCTTCGACCACCGCTTTCCCGGCTTTCACGCCGATGCGCCGGCCGCCGATGCGCAGGACTATCTTCTGGTGAGGTTTCAGAAACAGCTCCGCGTGCAGACTTTGCCGCGCACGCTGCTGATTCAGATTCGCTTTCGCTCCCGGGACGCGGCTTTGTCGGCGGCCGTGGTGAACGCTCTGATCCGCGCCTACGATGAGCAGGAGAGCGAGTCCAGGCTGCAGGCGACCGTTCAGCAATCAAGCTGGATCGAGAGTCAGCTCAAGGATCTGAAGAGCCGCATGGAGCGGGAGCAGCAGCGTTTGACGGCCTTTGAGAGCGAGCACGGCATTATCGGCACGCCGGCAGCCTCGGCCAACGGCGGGCAGCCCGAGCCCGAGCACAACTCCACCTTGCTGGAGATAGACGAGCTGGGCCGCCAGTTGGTGGCAGTCAGCGCCGATCGCATCCTTCGCGAGGCGGAGTACCGGGCTGCGTCGCAGGGCGATCCGGAGGTGGTATTTGCCTCCGATCCGGGCCTGCAAACTCAGGGCGCCAACTTTGCGACGGCAATGCTTGCGCAGCTTCGCGCCCGCCGCAGCGAACTCGAACAGGAACAGGCCCAACTGAGCGCCGAGCACGGTCCGAACTTCCCCCGCGTGGTGGAGATTCAACGCCAGTTGCAGGATGTTGAAAAACAGAAGCAGGCCGAAGACGCCAAACTTGTGGCGCAATTCCAGAGCGCCTTCAAGACGGCCTCCGACCGCGAGCAAGCGGTGCGCAAGAGCCTGGATGAACGCACCGGCGAGGGCTTGAAGCGCAACCAGGCCGCCACCGAATACGCGGTGATGCGCGAGGAGGCCGACTCCAGCCACGATGTCTACCAGAGGGTGCTGGAGAGGGTGGAGGAAGCGGGGCTCTCGGCCGGCGTTCGTAGCTCCAATATCGCGGTCGTGGATTCCGCGCGCCAGCCGGTGAAGCCGGTGGCTCCCGACCTGCCGCTCTACATGGCAATCACGTTTTTCGTTGGACTCTGGCTGGCAGTGGGAGGCGCTCTCTTGGTCGAATCGCTCAGCAACTCTGGAACGCGCGCCGTGGCGGCCTTGCTGGCGGTATTCTTGGCCGGCGCATTGGCTAACGGGCAGGCGCCCACGCCGACCACCTCCGGCCTGCCTTCGGGCGTGGTGCGCATTCCCTCCACGCCGCTGCCGCAGAACCTGCCCAATCCCCAGGAAGCTCCCACGGTATGGAACAACCCCGAGAGCGCAAACCAGGCCGGGCCGCCGCCAACTCCGTCTTCCGCGCCTCCCATGGCCGCTCCCATCGCTCCCGGCGACTCCCTTGAGGTCAGCGAGTACCACACGCCGGAGTTTCGTTCCGTGGTGCGCGTTTCGCCGGCGGGCACAGTGACTCTGCCCATGGTGCATGAAGTTGAAGTAAACGGAATGGACGAACAGGCAGCCGCGCGCGCCATTGAAGCGGCTCTGGTGGCCAAGGGAATGCTTCTCCATCCGCAGGTTTCGGTGATGGTGATTGCCTACGCCGGGCAGGATGTGAGCGTGCTGGGCGAGGTGGCGCGCCCCGGAGTCTATCCCTATACGCTCCACCATCGATTGCTGGACCTGATCTCGGCCGCCTCCGGGTTGGGGCCCAATGCAGGCCGCCTGGTGAACGTCTTCCACCGCGACGACCCCAAGACTCCTCACCCGGTGGTGCTCGATCCCAGCGGGACCGATACCGCGGCCGACCACAACCCCGAACTGGCTCCCGGCGATACCGTCCAGGTGAGCCGCGCCGGGCTGGTTTATGTCATCGGCGACGTGGTCCGTCCGGGCGGCTTCCCGGTGGACCCGGCGCAGGGGCTGACCGTGGTGCAGGCGCTTTCGCTGGCCTGGGGCACCAGCCAGAACGCCGCCACCGGCAAGGCCTTGCTGATCCGCGAGCAGAAGGGCGGCCGCACTATGACCACCCTCAATCTGAAGCGCATGATCCACGGCCAGGAGCCCGACCAGCCGGTCCACGACCGCGACATTCTCTTCGTGCCCGACTCCGCCGCCAAGGAGATCTGGAACAAGTCCGTCGAGGCGGCCATCCAATCGGCCATCGGCGTCACCATCTACGCCGGGCTGGTTTATTCGCAGAGGTTCTGAGGGGTTCCGTGGTTTAGGCTTGCTTTTGGGCATGGGAAGGAGATTGCTAGTGCTTAAGTCAGTTTTGAACGAGCCGGCCGAACGTTTCATCTTCGCGTTACGCAGGGTGGAGCAGTTATGAGGATCATGTGCTGGGTGATTGTTCCGGTGGGCATCAGCCAATTCATTCTGAGTCTTTTTACGTATTTGATTCCGGAGTTCCTCTGCGTTCTGTTGTCTTTTTCTCTCCTTATAACACTTGTATTATTGCTGATCGTTGCCTCCTGTCTTGGGTTTATCGTGTGGCGGAAGGCTTCCCGCTTGTGGATGGTTCCAGCCCTTGTTTGCCTTGCATTTATTCTCTGCGAGTTTTTTCTTGTGTCGTCGATGGCGCAGCACATATCCGACCCGATCTTTGAAAGGCACCTTTCCGAATACTCTAAAGTTGTGGATGGCCTGAGAAGTGGGACCATCTCCTGTGCAACCCCATGCGTGGGCGAACGTGGGGTGATAGAAGCGACAATTCGACCAGCGCACGTAAGGGACATCTGGGCTGTGCGCTGCGATGACGGTGGGCTCCTCGTATTGTTTCGGGTTGACACCGATGTTCCTTTGCTCCATGAAGGGTATCTATTCAAGGGCTATGGAGAAAGGAGCAACTGCAATACAGGCCGCGAGATGCCAGAGAGAAGATTGTACGTGAGGCATATTACGGGAAGCTGGTATCGCTTTTCCGATCAACCGGGGTTTTAGGTGTAACACTTCTTTGCGAGCCTTGAGAGGTTTCCGAATCATGCGCCGCGTTGCCTGGGTTCTGTTGCTGCTGTTTGCCTTCACGATTCCGTGGGAGTACTCCCTGAATCTGGGCGAACCGCTGGGCAACGCCGCGCGCATCGCCGGCCTGCTGCTGCTCCTGGCGGCTGTTCCGGCGGTTTTGCAGGCTGGGCGGCTGCGCGCTCCAGGGCCGATGCAGTGGGTGGCGCTGGCCTTTTACCTCTGGTTCTGCTGCTCCTATTTCTGGACCATCGAACCGCTGGCGACCCTCGATAAGCTGCGCGGCTACTTTCAGGAGATGATGATCGTCTGGCTGGTCTGGGAGTTTGCCGAAAGCCCCTGCGATCTGCGCGCGCTGCTGCGCGCCTATGTGGCCGGCTCGTGGGTGCTGGTGGCGCTCACTCTGGCTAGCTTCAGCTCGCCGGAGGCCGTCGCCGGCCAGATTCGCTTTGTGGCCGAAGGGCAGGACCCGAACGATGTGGCCCGCTATCTCGATCTGGGCTTTCCGCTGGCCGCCCTGCTGTTGAACTGCGAGCCGCGCTGGCCCGGCCGCCTGCTGGCGCTGGGCTATCTGCCGCTGGGTCTGGTTGCCGTCTTCCTCACCGCTTCGCGCGGAGGGTTCATTGCAGCGGTCGTGGCGCTGGCGGGCTGCGCCATTCTGCTCGGGCGCAACCACCCCCGGGGAGTGCTGGCCGGAGCCTTTGCCTTGCCAGCCATCGCCGCCGCGCTCTGGGTCTGGGCTCCCCAAGGAACCTTCGAGCGCCTGGCCACCATCCCTAGTCAGCTCCAGGGCGGCAGCCTCAACGAAAGAACGAATATTTGGACCCTCGGCTGGCATGCCTTTACTCGGGCTCCGCTCATCGGGACCGGGGCGGGCACCTTTGTCAGCGCCGCGGGAGTGGCGCCTATCAATACGGCTCACAACACGGCTCTTTCCATCCTGGTCAGCGGAGGCCTGTGCGCCCTCTGCCTCTTTGCGGCCATTGTGGCGCTCGCTGTCTGGTCGATCCGGCGCACCGATGGACCTTTGCGACTGGCGTTGGCCACGGCGCTCACGGTCTGGCTGGTCACCACGCTCGATGCGACGGTCGAAGAGAATCGCACCACCTGGCTGCTGCTGGCCCTGATTGCGCTGGCCGGGAGGCTTGCCGTGGAGGAGCCGGAGCGCCTCGCCGCCTGCTTCCCGGCCAGCGCTCAAACTGCGACATCGGGTCAGCTTCCGGCAGCCGGTGACTCGATCGCAGCGAACTGATGCGAGCGCAACTTGCGATCAGCGAAGTTGGCCTTGCCTTGATGTAACAGTACGTGTTACGCTCTAGGGGTGATCAGGACATTCCGGCACGGCGGCATCGAGAAGTTCTTCAGGACCGGTTCGAAGGCGGGCATCCAGCCGAAACATGAGGCCCGGCTACGCATCCTGCTGACCACCTTGAATCTGGCCTCGACGCCGCTCGATATGAACCGGAATGGCTGGGATTGGCATCCGCTGAAGGGAGACCTGAAAGGCCATTGGTCGGTACGTGTCAACGTCAACTGGCGCCTGACCTTCACCTTTGAGGAAGAAGATGCGATCCTCGTGGACTACCAGGATTATCACTAAGGGGGCAATGACCATGACGATGATGCACAACCCGGCCAGCCCAGGGGAACTGCTGAAGGAGTTTCTCGGTGACAGAACCGCAACCGAGCTCGCCGAGCATATCGGCGTTGCACGCGCGACAGTGTCGCGCATCCTGAATGGCCGCACCGCCGTGACCATGGACCTCAGCATCCGGCTCGGCGAAGCTTTGGCGCTCTCCCCCGACTTCTTCTCGAAGGCTCAACTCCAGTATGACCTGTGGATCGAATCGCAGAAGAAGCGGCCGAAGATCAGACCATTGGCCGCCTGAGAAGAGCGAGAGATTTCGCACGTCCAGATTGAGAGGTTTCCGGGAATTGGTCTTGCAATGTGATTGGATAGGGGTGCAGCTTGGACGGGTCCGATCTGGAACGGAGAGGCTTCATGAGGAAGAGCAGTTTGGCGACTTGGGGGCTCGTATGTCTTGGCGCGTTGAGCTTCTGGATTCCAGACGCTCTTGTTCACTTATTACGGGGCAATTCGTTCGACTCGCACGACGTTCGGATTATCACGTTCGTCTTGCCTCTGATTCTTTTTGTTGCTTGCGTGGCTGGCGCCAAACTCTTCCAAATGACGATTGGTGCAACTGCAATCCGTATGCTTGGTGGCATATGGTTGTTCGGCGGTTTTCTTATGACAGTGAGCTTTACCTTCTCTGGCGGCGGATTCGCTAAGCTCGGTGTGCTTAGCTCGATATTGCTCATTGCATTTTCCTGGGTGCCAATTTACACGGGCATGGCGGCCACCTACGATGGGAGTCTCTTTGCCTTGTTGCTGGCCAGTGCAGGTCTTTTCCTTGTCTGGATACTTCCCTCAAGCGGACTCGCGTTGAGCTTAACGAAAAGAATGCATAGAAATGACTCCTAAGGGGATTGCGCCTGTCTGACGCGAGCCGATGCTATAGACTGGCGAATTAGCCGGCCATCATGTTTCCCGTCCCCCAAATCGCGCGGCTCTTTCAAGGCGCCAGCATCAATCGCCGCATCTTCCGCGCCGCCGCGTCGGTCACCGCCGCCGGCATCCTGGTCAAGGCAGTCGCCACCCTCAAGGAGATTGCGGTTGCCGGAGCCTATGGCCGCAGCGACGCCATGGATGCCTTTCTGGCGGCGGCGCTGATCCCCGGCCTGCTCATCAACCTGATCTCCGAGTCGATGAATCAGGCGCTGGTGCCCACGCTGATCCGGGTGAGGGAACGGGAGGGCCACGACCGCGCCCAGGAATTGCTGTCGAGCGCGATGCTGTGGATGTGCGTGCTGCTGGCAGCGGTTTCGGCGGTTATGGCTCTCGGAGCGCGCGGCTTCTTCCCGCTGATTGCGTCGAACTTCCCGGCCGGCAAGCTGGACCTCTCGGTGCGCATCTTCTACGCCCTGTTGCCGGTGGTCCTGATTACCGGCATCGCCACCAACTGCACCGCCGTTCTGAATACCTTCGACCGCTTTGCCCTGCCCGCGCTGGCGGTGGTCATCAACCCGGTGATCATCATTGCCGGCGCATTGCTGCTGAGCGGCCGCCTGGGCATCTGGGCGATGGTTTATGCCACTCTGACCGGCGCGCTGCTCCATGCGGCGGTGGTGGCGGGCATGATGGACTTCCACGGCTACCGCTTCCGCCTGCGCTGGCATGGCATGACCGAGGCCACTCGCGAAGTGGCGCACCAGTACGGGCCGGTGCTGCTGAGCGGCGTGGTGGCTTCGGGCGGCCTGCTCGTCGACCAGTCGATGGCCGCCATGCTGCCCGCCGGAAGCGTCTCCGCGCTGGTCTATGCGAATCGTTTCGTCGGCGTAGTTCTCACCCTGCTGGCCGGCGCGGTTTCGACGGCGGTCACGCCCTACTTCTCGCGCATGATCGCGCTCGGCGACTGGGCCGGCTGCCGCCATACTTTGCGCACCTGGGTTCGCCTCACCGCTCTGGTCTCCGCGCCCATCGCCGTGGCGCTGATCGCCGGCTCGAACCTGCTGATCCGCCTCACGCTCCAGCACGGTGCCTTTTCGCCGAGCGATACGGCTGTGGTGGCGCCGGTGCTGATGATGTACGCCATTCAGATTCCTTTTTTCGTGTGCAGCCGGGTTTTTTACCGCTTTCTGGTCGCCCTGCGCCGCACCGATCTGATCTTCTACTGCGGCGCACTGAACCTCATCCTCGACATTGTGCTCAACCTGATCCTGATGCGCTGGTATGGCGTAGCCGGCATCGCGCTTGCCACCTCGCTCTGGACCGTGAGCACGTTTTTCTTTCTCTGGTATTGGACCTGGCGGCTTCTTCCCCCGGCAGCTCCTAAAGAGACTTAGGACCAAGTCCGATGCTTACGCGGATCGAGCATTCGCCTCATGCGACCGGCTCAATCCGTAAGGCTCCAGCGCGCAGGCCTGGGGTTCCGCCGAAGGAGATCGCTGTACAGAGCCTCCCAGCGATCAAGTATCGTCTCCAGGCTGAATCGCTCAATCACAAGCTGCCGCGCCCGTTCGCCCATCGCGCGGCGCACCTCCGGCGCGGTCTGCATCATCCTGGTCATCGACTCGGCGAGGGCGGTGCAGTCGCCGGCCGGCGCGAGCCAGCCGGTCTGGCCGTGGACAAGGACTTCCGGGGTTCCGGGACCGTCGGTCGCCACCGCGGGCAAGGCGCAGGCGGCAGCCTCCAGCAGCCCCATCGGCAGTCCTTCGCAGCGGGACGAGAGAACGAATCCATCCGCGGCCCGCATCCAGCGCCTCAAATCCGGCTCGAAGCCCAGGAAACGGACGCGCTGTTCCAATCCAAGCTGGGCGGAGAGGCGCAGCAACTCATCTTGAAGCGGTCCGCTGCCGGCAATCAGGAGCCTTGCCGGTTCCGGAACGGAGGCCATGGCCGCGAGGAGCGTGGGATAATCCTTGACCGGATCGAGGCGTCCCGCGGCAAGCCAAAGAAACTCTTCATCAAGTCCGAGTTCGCGGCGCACAGCTGTCCGAACCGGAGCATTGGGCCGCCATGCCTCCACGTCCACACCGTTGGGCAGTACGACAAGTTTCCCCGCTATGGCCATGCGGGCAGAGAGATGCGCAGCCGCGGCGGCGTGGCTGACGGCGGTGACTCGATCCACAAGCCAGCCGCTCCAGCGGTAACCCAGCCGCCGCCCGAGGCTGCCCGTCGAGCAACTGTGCAGCGTATCCACAACCACCCGAACCGGCGCGGCCAGCCGCGACCAGCGCGCCAGCCAGGCGGCGTGAGGCAGATGAGCGTGGACCACATCCGGAGATTCGCTCCGCAGCCAGCGGTGGAGGCGAATCCATCCGCGCGGATCGGCCAAGCCTTTGCGCATCTGGAGGCACAGGAAACCGGCTCCCGCTGCCGTCAACTCGGCTGCCGCATCGCCTCCCGCGCCGGTGAGCGCCACCACGCTGACCCGCCAGCCGCGCCGGCGCAGTCCTTTGGCCAGCAGAATGACCTGGCGCTCGGCGCCGCCGATCCGGTCAAGGCCGGGAATGACCAGAGCGATGTGGCTCAAAGCCCGCGCTCCTGGATTTCGGAGTCGCAGTTATTCCCGGCTTGCGTCGCGGCCGTGGGAAGCTTCCTGCCTAGCAGGACCGCGTCGATCAGGCCTTCATAGGAGTGGATTGCGCGGTCGATTCTGAACGGGTCTATGAATCGGTGGTCAAAGCGTTGCCCCGGCGAAAGCGATTGGAGCGCTTCGAGCAGAGAGGTTGCCAGCGCATCGGCGGAGACTTCCCTCGCTAGCCAGGCCCCAGGCTGCCCGCGCAGCAAGTCCACCACGCCCTCCGAAGCCGGCAAAGCGACAACGGGCAAGCCGCCAGCGGCCGCCTCCAACAGGGCGTTGGGCAAGCCTTCATGCCGGGATGGGAGCACAAATGCCGACGCACCGGGGAAGTACGCTGAGGGATGGTCGACGCGGCCCGCAAATCGCACAGCGCCCTCCAAACCCAGATCGCGGCACTGGGCTTTCAGTGCCGCCTCTTCCGGGCCGGCGCCGGTGATCGCCAGGTCGGCCTGCGGAAATTGCTCACGGACAATGGCCAGCGCCCGCAGCAGCAGGTCGAAGCCTTTTTCCCGCGAGAGCCTGCCCACTGCCAGCAGATGCGGGCCGGGACCGGTCCAAGTATCTGGACTCTTGGCGATTGCACTGCGAATCGCATTCACATCCAGGGGGTTTGCCAAAACAGTGAGACGATTCTCCCCAATAGCAAGCTCTTCGGCTAGGTCTTTTGCCATGGCCGGGGTCTGGCAGATCACAGAGTCCGCATGGCGGTAGAGCAGCCGGTAAAGCAGGCGCGTATAGGCGGGCAGGTTTCCAAAAGCCAAAGCTGCCGAGACAGTGCCATTCTGCCTCACCAGGACGCGTGTTCCAGACGGAAAAAGAGGGCGCAGCAGCAGCACCAAAAAGCTGAGGTGAAACATTCCCGATAGGATCACATCCGGTTTGAGCCGCCGGACTAATTGCACCAGCTTGAAGGCGCCTGAGCGCACCCTTGGCGCGCCGAGAGCATGGATGTGGACCCAGGACGGCACGGCCTCCGAGCCGGTATCGATCTGGGCGATCAGCCCCAGGTGCAACTCGTATTTCTCGCGGGAGAAGCCTCGCGCCAGCAGGGCAATCACCTGCTCGGCGCCGCCGCCGCCAAGATGTGGGACGAGCAAGAGAATCCTGGGACGTTGTGTCATTGGTTTTTCCACAGGTAGGTGAGTATACAGGCTGCGGAAAGAGGGAGAATCTCGAGCCATTTGCACCGAACAGCATCTGAGCAGGCAGGGCTTCCTTTGATTCCACTCTACTTACATTCTGGCTGAAGCCCGGGCCAGCCGGCCGAACGAGTTTTTCCACAGGGTGGATGGTCCCAGTACCCAATACCTTCGTGTTTACATAGCTTGGTTTCAT
>JBEKPA010000120.1:0-10129 GCA_049521195.1 Occallatibacter sp. | reverse complement strand
TTCTATCTCTCCTGGAAGGCCAGGGAATTCGACCTCCGCACCCGCTTCATCGAGCTGGCCGGCGAGATCAACATGGCCATGCCCTACTTCGTTCTGGAGAACCTGGCCACCGGGCTCAACGAACACCGCAAGTCGATCAAGGGCGCAAGGATATTGGTGCTGGGCCTGGCCTACAAGCGCGACATCGACGACCTGCGCGAGTCTCCCTCGCTGACCATCATCGAGCTGCTGCGCGAGCGGGGCGCCATCGTGGCCTACAACGATCCTTACTTTCCCACCGTGGGCCGCGGCCGCCACTACGACCTGAATATGACCAGCGCTTCGCTCGACAACCTGGCGCAATACGACGCCGCCGTCATCGTCACCGACCACTCCTGCTACGACTACAAGGCGATCGTCGAGCAGTCGCAGCTGGTGGTCGATACAAGAAACGCCACCAAGGGCATCGATTCGGCCAAGATTGTGCGCTGCTGAATTTCAGCGTCTTGCGTGGACTCCGGTGAGAGCGATCGCTGAGGCTATCGGGTTACTCCTGTCCTCGGAGACTTGCTGGTCTGTACTGCCGCGTTGATAATGACAGCAGGGCAGTATCTCATGAGGACAGAAGCGATCCAACCCGATTACGTGACCCTCTACAAGCGGGCCTTCGCGGAGTTTGGCGCGCAGGCATTGTGGAACTTCCGCTGCTTCGATTCACCGTCCCCCGCGGATGCGCTGGTCGTCGCGCGTGCCTTGCGCATCGAGGGCGATCTCGTCGCGCGCGGTCTCGCCGAGCGGATCGAGCAAGCCTGTGTTGCCCAAGCCTGCCATGCCGCTCACTAGACTCCAAATCGATATTCTTCGACTGCTCGCTTCGCACCGCGATCCGGAGAGCTTTGTTGGGGGCTCGACACCGTTGAACCGCAACACTCTGCGCTACTCCGGCGACATCGACGTCTTCCACGACCGCGAAGAACGCGTCGCTGCCGCCGCCCTCGACGACGCCAATACCTTGCGAGCGGTAGGGTACACCGTCACCTGGCTTCGCCAGCTTCCCTCGATTCACACCGCCCAGATCGGCACCGGCAATGAACAGACCCGACTGGAGTGGGTAGCCGACAGCGATTATCGCTTCTTCCCAGCCCTGCCGGATGAGGTCTTCGGCTACGTCCTCCATCCCGCCGACCTGGCTTTGAACAAGGCCATGGCCGCCGCCGGGCGGCGCGAGGTGCGCGACATCATGGATCTCGCGACCACCCACGAAACCATCCTTCCGCTGGGCGCCATCGTGTGGGCTGCGGTAGACAAATCGCCGGGCTTCACGCCGGAGGGCCTTATCGCCGAGATTCGCCGCAACGCCCGCCATTCGGCTGCCGACTGGAAGGCACTGGTAACCGCCGAACCCATCGATCCAGTAGCCGTCCTGGCCCGCCTGCGCACCGCTTTTGAGCAAGCTGAAGCCTTCGTCTCCCGCATGCCCACCGCCAAAGCCGGCCTGCTCTTCCTGGAGAACGGTCGCGTGGTCCAGCCCGACCCGGACCATCTCGACCGCTACGAGACTCATGCCGGGCAGAGGCGCGGCCACTGGCCGGCCAGCGCGGAGATCAGTTCCGCCATGCTGGAGCGGTACAGCCATAACCCAAACCCCTAGCGCCGATGGACGCAGACAGCCGCTAACGACAGATGGACAAGCGCAACACGACCAAGGGCGCGGAATCACCCAGGATCGCGCACAACCAGGTCGGGGCAATGCAGGCCACGGCTACGGCAGAGCGACGCCGGTTCGAAGCGCCGGCCGCCGGGACTTGACGCCCGCGGTCCCCCTGGAGTGAATTTGGGTTCGGATTTCTTGCCCATTCCGGCCCTGGCGGTGGCACACTAGAGTCATGCTCGATTTCGGTCCTCAGCAAGATCTCCTCACGGTGCTGCTCATTGACGACGACCTGGTCAGCCGGGAGGTGATGGCCACGGTGCTCACTATGAGCGGTTATACGGTCCACACCGCCGCGGGCGGCGAAGCATCGCTGGAGGTGCTGGCCGACGGCGGGTGCGTTCCCAGCGTCATTCTCGTGGATGCGCAGATGCCGGGCCTGAGCGGAAGCCAGCTGATTGAAAAACTCCGCGCGCGCAGCCGGGCCAGTATCTATGTCATCAGCGCCAGCAACGCCCCGGACGAGATGGTCGCGGGCGCCGACGGATTTCTGCTCAAGCCGCTTACCTCCGATGGCCTGCAGAAGCTTCTGAGAGCCCATGCGCCCCGGGCCGCTCACTCCGAGCCGCCCAGTTCCTCCGCTGCGCCCGTCGCGCAAACCGGCGACCCGGTCGTCAATCCCAAGACTCTGGCCGAGCTTCGAGAGATGATGCCGGCCGCCGCGGTCCGCCAGATCTATGCCGCCATCGTCGCCGATCTGGACAAGCGCATCGCCGCCCTTGAGGCTGCCATCGCCGCCGGCGACGCCGCGGAGGTTCGCCGCATCGGTCATGCCATCAAGGGGGGCTGCGGCATGGCCGGCGCCCTTCAGGCTGCCCGCCTCGGCGCATCGATCGAGTCTGGAATACTTGAGTCGAACGGTAACCATCTGGATAACACCTCCAGCGTAATCGGCGATTTGCGCGCCGCCGCCCGCCGTCTGGAGAGTATGCTGGAGGCAGGATTCCCAGCGTAGGAATGGCCGTGCCAAAGACCTTTCGTAGTCCTTTTTCAACCTCGCCGGGGAGTCCGGTCTGGCATTAGGAGGTTAGCCGCTCAAATGGAACGACCGATCCGTATCGTGATAGCGGACGACCATCCTGTGGTCCGCATCGGTGTACGCAACATGCTCACCGAAAAAGACGGCTTCGATGTCATTGGCGAGGCTTCAGACGGCGACGAAGCTATTACCATGACCTTGGAGACGGAGCCCGATATTCTGCTCCTGGACGTGATGATGCCGCGCCTGCCCGGCCTGGAGGCCATGCGCGCCATCATGAATGGCGCGCCCACGGTTAAGACCCTCCTGCTCACCTCGACCATCACCACCCAGCAGGTTATTGAGGCCCTGCAGATCGGCGCCCGCGGCATTGTGATCAAGGACGCTCTCTCGGGGCATCTCCAAACCGCCATCCGCACCGTCTACGCAGGCGACTACTGGATCGGCGGCAAGCGCGTGGGCAATCTTGTCTCCGCGCTCCACGACCTCGTCCAACAGGCCGCCGTACCCCCGCGCAAAACCTATGGCCTCACGCACCGCGAACTTGAAGTGGTGGGTTGCATCGTAGAGGGCTGCAGCAATCGCGACATTGCCCGGCAGTTCAATCTTAGCGAAGAGACGGTCAAGCGCCACCTCTCCAACATCTTCGACAAGACCGGAGTCTCCACCCGCCTGGAACTCGCCCTGTTCGCCATCGCGCACCAACTCATCTCCGCGCCGTAACGGCGGACTCGATGACGCCGTCAAGCAGGCCTGACGAGGCGGGGCCGGAAATCGCCCGCCTGCTCCGCTGAAGCCCGATTCCAGGATCTCCTTGTGTCGGCCCGGAAGACGGGAGTCGCAATGCTCCGGCTCTTTGCCCGTCGCGCTCCTTCGGCTGGGAACCGGGCCATGCAGACAAGCCATACAATGAGGGAATGAGCCTTAACGGAAGGATCGTCTTCATCACCGGCGCCAGCTCCGGCATCGGCGCGGCCACGGCGCTGGCCTTCGCGGCCCAGGGCGCGCGCCTTCTGCTGGCAGCCCGCCGTGCCGCCAAGCTGGCCCAGGTCGCCTCGCTCGCCTTGGAGCGCGGCGCAGCCGTTGTTCATTCCATCTCGCTCGACGTGCGCGACCGCAACGCCGTCCAGGCGGCCATCGACACGCTTCCGCCGGAGTGGGCCGAGATCGAGATCCTGATCAACAACGCCGGCCTCAGCCGCGGCCTAGAAAAGCTTTACGCGGGCGCAATCGAAGACTGGGAAGAGATGATCGACACCAACGTGAAGGGGCTGCTATACGTCTCGCGCGCGGTGGTGCCGGGGATGGTCGCGCGCGGCCGCGGCCACGTGGTGAATTTGGGTTCCACAGCCGGGGAACTGACTTACCCCAACGGAGCCGTCTATTGCGCCACCAAGGCCGCCGAGCGGGCCATCAACGACGGCCTCCGCCAGGATCTGCTGGGAACGCCGGTGCGGGTGACCACCGTGGACCCCGGCATGGTGGAGACGAACTTCAGCATGGTCCGCTTTCACGGCGATGCCGGACGCGCCGCCAACGTCTACAAGGGCATCCAGCCGCTCACCCCCGAAGACGTGGCCGATGCAATCCTGTGGGCCGTCACCCGGCCTCCGCATGTGAACGTAGCACGGGTACTGTTGACGCCGGTGCAGCAGGCCAACAGCCTGCTCTTTCACCGCGAATCGTAGCGATACTTTGTCTTGAAAGGGCGCGGTTAGAACTGCGCCCTGGAATCGGAGAAGAAGGCCTCGGGTTTTGGCTCCCGAGGCAATGCATGTGCCGGCCGAATGCCTCTTCGGGCAACCTGGCCGCAGGCTCCTTAGCCCATCGCCTGTAACTGCTCTTCAATCTGGGCCAGGGCGCTCTCAAGCGCCGCGCGGCGCATCGGGTTCGAGCAGTGCTGCGAGAGAATGCTCTGCCGTTGCAGGTTGAGCGCCTGCTTCTGGCGTTCGCGCACCGTGCGGTGTTGTTCAGCCACCCGCCGGGCATCCTCGCTTTCAAAGCCGCTGCCGAGGTCCACCTCGGGTCGCTCCAGGGTATTTGCCATCTGTTCCTCCAGGGATTTACCTTCTCATACACGAACCTATCTTTATTTTACGAGGGTTTTGCGGCATTTCGTCCCACGGAACCAAGATCGTCCCCTCGGCAAGACGAAAGGATTCCCCATGCGCGCCTGGCAGATTTCATCGTTTGACGTTGATTCTTTGGAGTTTGTGGAACGCCCTACCCCCTCGCCGCGGCGCGGCGAAGTGCTTGTTAGGGTGGCTGCTGTTTCTTTCAACCGCCGCGATCTCATGATCATGAAGGGGCAGTACAACCCCAGGATGAGGCTGCCCCGCATCCCTTGCTCCGACGGCGCCGGCGAAATTGCGGCCGTGGGCGAGGGGGTCACCGCCTGGAAGAACGGCGACCGCGTGGCCGGCATCTTCATGCAGAATTGGCTCGACGGCCCGCTCACCCCAGCCAAGGCCCGGGGCGCGCTCGGCGGAGACATCGACGGCATGTTGGCCGAATACGCTGTCTTGAGCCAAAACGGCCTGGTGCGCGTGCCCGAGCACCTCAGCTTTCAGGAAGCGGCTACCCTGCCCTGCGCCGCCGTCACCGCTTGGAACGCCCTGTCCGCCGGTAATCTCCGCCCCGGATCCACCGTCCTGATCCAGGGAACCGGCGGCGTCTCCATCTTCGCCCTCCAGCTTGCCCGCCTTCAGGGCGCGCGCGTACTGGGCATCTCCAGCAGCCAAGACAAACTGGAGCGCGCCATCGACCTCGGCCTTAGCGTCGGCCTCAACTACCTCGAAACCCCGGACTGGGAGCGCTGGGTGCTGGACGAGACGGGCGGAGAAGGCGTCGATCTGGTGGTCGAAGTCGGAGGCGCGGCCACGCTGCCCCACTCCCTCAAGGCTATGCGCATCGGCGGTGTGATCGCCCAGGTGGGCGTCCTCGCCGGCTCCGACGAATCCGTTCCTTTCCCCATTACTTCGATTCTTTACCGGCGAGCCCGCATTCAGGGCATTTACGTCGGCTCCCGAGATGACTTCGAGCAGATGAACAAGGCCATCTCGCTGGCCCAGCTCCGCCCCGTCGGCGAGAACTTCCCCTGGTCGCAGGCCGGCGCGGCCCTCGCCCGCATGGACGAAGGCAGCCACTTCGGCAAGCTGGTCATGACCGTGGGGTAACAGGCTGCCCGGATCGAGCTCCAAACGGCGGAAAGCCAGGCAAAGGGGCCGCGGCTGAAAAGCCCCCTCATGTGCGTCATTCCACTGCGCGGATTGCAGGAACAGCGAAGATGCCCCAACCAGGCGGCGTCTGTCATTCGATGAGCGACCGATGCCGGCGGGGGAATGCCAATAGCCGCCTGGCCGCAATTTCGCGCACGTTCGCGCCAGAACGGCCTCGCCATGCCCGGAACGGGCAATTCACAACTGCGCATTTCCATTTTGGCAGCTTCTTCATTCCTTTCCGGCAGTTCCGGATGTATTGTTAGGACACCGCGCCAGCCAGGGGTGATCCCCGTCCGCGCAGTTAGCCGAGGTGGCCAATGCCCCAAATCCCTACCGCCATACTGCCCAAACTGGGATCACTGAAGGACCAGAAAACCGAAATGACCGTGGAGGCTCTGGCCCGCTCCTTCCTCGACAACCTTTTCTTCGTGCAGGGCAGGAGCCTGGAACGGGCCACGGTCAACGATCTCTACATGGCCCTGGCCCACACCGTGCGCGATCGCCTCGTGGAGCGCTGGATCTCGACGGTTCAGAACTACCAGGCCCAGGATGTGCGCGTGGTCTGCTATCTATCGGCCGAGTTCCTCACTGGGCCCCACCTGGCCAACAACCTCATCAACCTGGGCATCTTCGACGAAACCGAAGAGGCCATGCGGCAGATCGGCCTCGATCTGAAGGTTCTCATCGAGCAGGAAGAAGAGCCTGGGCTGGGCAACGGCGGATTGGGCCGCCTGGCCTCCTGCTTCATGGATTCCCTGGCCACCCTGGACGTGCCCGCAATCGGCTACGGGATTCGCTACGAATATGGCATCTTCGACCAGCAGATTCGCGACGGCTGGCAGGTGGAGACCACCGACAATTGGCTGCGGCTGGGCAATCCCTGGGCGCTGGAGCGCCCGGAAGACTCCTTTGAGGTAAAGATGGGCGGCCGCACGGAGAAGCACACCGACGCCAATGGACGGCTGCGCGTGCTTTGGATTCCGCAGCGGGTGGTGCGCGGAATCCCCCACGATACCCCTATCCTGGGCTACCGCACCAATACCGCAAACACCATGCGCCTGTGGTCCGCGCAGGCTGTGGAGAGCTTCGACTTTACCACCTTCAACACCGGCGACTTCTTCGGCGCCGTGGCCGACAAGGTGGCGTCGGAGAACATCTCCAAGATCCTCTATCCCAACGACGAGGGGATTCAAGGCAAGCAGTTGCGGCTGGCGCAGCAGTTCTTCTTCGTCTCCTGCAGCTTGCAGCACATCGTCAAGATTCAGATGACGCGAAACCGTCCGCTGGCCGACCTGCACCGCAACTTCGCCATCCAGATGAACGACACGCATCCGGCCATATCGGTGGCCGAGCTGATGCGCCTGCTCATCGACGAGCACTCGATGGAGTGGGTCGCGGCCTGGAGCGTGACCCAGCATACCCTCTCCTACACCAACCACACGCTCATGCCGGAGGCCCTCGAGCAGTGGCCGCGCGGCCTCTTCGGTTCCCTGCTGCCGCGCCATCTGGAGATTGTGGACGAGATCAACCGCCGCCATCTTGAAGATGTGCGCAAGAAGTTTCCCGGCGACGGCGAGCGCGCGGCCCGGCTTTCGCTCATCGATGAAAACGGTGAGAAGTACGTGCGCATGGCGCATCTGGCGGCTCTGGGCAGCCATGCTATCAACGGCGTGGCCGCGCTGCACACCGAGCTGCTCAAGACCAACGTGCTGCGCGACTTCTACGAACTTACTCCGGAGAAATTCTTCAACAAGACCAACGGCGTCACTCCTCGGCGGTGGATGGTTCTCGCCAATCCCGGGCTTACCCAACTGCTCTCGGCGCGGCTGGGCACGGGGTGGATTCGCGATCTGGAAAAGGTGCGGCGGCTTGAGCCGCTGGCCTCCGACCGCGAGCTTCATCTCGAATGGAGGGCCGTCAAACTCCAGAACAAAACGCGGCTCGCGAACTACATGCAGGAGCGGCTGGGCATCGCCGTCGACCCGGCGTCCATGTTCGATGTGCTCGTCAAGCGGCTGCATGAATACAAGCGCCAGCACCTGCAGGTTCTGCACATCGTCACGCTCCTGAAGCGCATCCACCGCGATCCGGACGCGGAGGTGGTTCCGCGCACCTTCCTCTTTGGCGGCAAGGCCGCGCCCGGCTACCGCATGGCCAAGCTCATCATCAAGCTGATTCACTCCGTGGGCGAGGCCGTCAACTCCGACCCGCTGGTGAAGGGAAGGCTCAAGGTCGTCTTTCTGCCCGATTTCAGCGTAAAGCTCGGCCAGAGGGTGTATCCCGCCGCCGACTTGTCCGAGCAGATTTCCCTGGCCGGCAAGGAAGCCTCGGGAACCGGCAACATGAAGTTCGCCATGAACGGCGCGCTCACCATAGGCACCCTCGACGGCGCTAACATCGAGATACGCGACGAGGTGGGCGCGGATAACTTCTTTCTCTTCGGACTTACCACGTCCGAGGTCGAGCGGCGGAAGCGCGAGGGATACAATCCGCGCGCATTTTACGAGTCGAACGGCGACCTGCGCGAGGCGCTCGACGCCCTTTCAAGCGGCGAGTTCTCGCACGGCGACAGGAATCTCTTCGCGCCCCTGGTAAACTCTTTGCTCAACGGCGACGAATACATGCTGCTGGCCGATTACCAGTCCTTCATCGACTGCCAGGATCGAGTCAGCCTGGCTTACAAAAACCAGGACGAGTGGACGCGCATGTCGATTCTGAATGTGGCGCGCATCGGCAAGTTCTCCTCCGACCGTTCCATCCGCGACTACTGCGCCGATATCTGGAAGACCTGGCCGGTAAAGATTCAGTTATAGAGTGGCTCTGGCCGGTTCTCGAAGATTGGATTCGGAATCCAGCCAAGACCATAGGCCGCCGTGCAACATCCTTCCGGGAATTCTTTTTTGCCTCTTGCGGTTCTTTACATCCCGCCCTTGGCCCTGCCACACTGGGGAGTGGCCACCCAGACGATCGTCATTCTCGATTTTGGTTCGCAGTATACGCAGCTGATTGCGCGGCGGATTCGCGAACAGAACGTCTTCTCCGTCGTGCTGCCCTGCACGGCGCCTCTCAGTGAGATTCAGGCTTTGCAGCCCCTGGGGATCGTCCTCTCCGGCGGGCCGTCGTCGGTTTACGACGCGGATGCGCCGGCGGCGGACCCGCGGCTGCTGGAACTGGGCGTGCCGGTGCTGGGCATCTGCTATGGGCTGCATTTTATCGTGCATCACCTGGGCGGAAAGGTGCGGCTGGGCGACAAGCGCGAGTATGGGCAGGCCGAAGTGACCATCGAGGACGCGGCGACGGCGCTGTTTGCGGGGCTGCCGCCGACTCTCGCGGTGTGGATGAGCCACGGGGACGAGGCCCTTGAGCTGCCGGCCGGCTTTCATCGCACAGCGGTCTCAGCGAACGCGCTGGCCGCCATCGCCAACGCCGAGCGCCGCATCTGGGCGGTGCAGTTTCACCCCGAGGTGCATCACACGCCGCTGGGGCCGCGGATCATAAAAAACTTCGTTTTTTCCATCTGCGGCGCGGCGGGCGACTGGACTCCGGCTCACTTTATCGAATCCACCGTAGCTTCGATCCGCGAGAAGGTGGGCGCGGGACACGTAATTTGCGGCCTCTCCGGCGGCGTGGACTCGTCGGTGGCGGCGGTGCTGGTGCACAAAGCCATCGGCGGCCAGTTAACCTGCGTCTTTGTCAACAACGGCGTCCTGCGCAAGAACGAGTTTGTGAACGTGCAGAAGAACCTGCGCGACCGGCTGGGACTCAAGATCGTCGCCGTGGATGCGAGTGAGCGGTTCCTCGCCCAACTGGCCGGGGTGATCGACCCGGAGACCAAGCGCAAGCGTATCGGCGCCGAGTTCATTGCCGTCTTCGACGATGAGGCCAAACGCATCGCCAGGGAGACCGGCGGAGTGGATTGGCTCGTGCAGGGAACGCTGTACCCGGACGTGATCGAGTCCAGCAGCGTGAAGGGCCCCAGCCAGACCATCAAGAGCCACCACAACGTGGGCGGGCTGCCCGCGCGTATGAAGCTGAAGCTGATTGAGCCGTTGCGGGATCTCTTCAAGGATGAAGTCCGGCGCATCGGCCGCGACCTGGGAATGCCGGAGGAGATTCTGGGGCGCCAGCCCTTCCCAGGCCCCGGTCTGGCCGTGCGCATCCTGGGCGAGGTGACGCCGGAGCGCGTGGCGCTACTTCAGAATGCGGATGAGATTGTGGTGGCTGAGATCAAGGCGGCCG
>JBEKPA010000119.1:0-10341 GCA_049521195.1 Occallatibacter sp. | reverse complement strand
GAGTTCTCGAACATTGGGGATGAACACTGGCTAGAGATCGGGCAAACTGCGGTTCTAACCACAATTGAGGCACTCCACATGCCCAGCAACGTCGCGGGCATTGGATTTCCGCCGTCAAAGGTTTCCATCCAGGGTCTGCTGATGACAAACCCAGGGCACGTAGATCCTGGGTACGAAGGCCCGCTGCATTTCACAGTAATAAACATGGGGCGGCACGCCTACCGGCTGCGAATCGATGAACCAATTTGTACACTCCTCTTCTTCGAGCTTGACTCCGAAGTCCACGCGGACTACCTGTTGCGTCATGGGCTTTCCCGGGGCACTCCTTCTCCGAATGATCGACCAACCGGACTTCGAGAGGGAGAAGTTAACAGACTTACGAAGGACTTCGTAGACGTGGAGAAAAGGGCGAAGAGAATATCGAAAGACACAGTGATTAAGGCAGGCTTTGCAGGCGGCGTCCTAGCCGTTCTGGTTTCAGCTGTCACGGCTGTAGCGTCGCAATTCGTTCCATATTACTTGGGCAACACCGAGGAATTGAAGAGGAATCTTGCGGTGGAAGCGAAAGAAGTTGAGTACCTAAAGGAGCGGGTAACGGAGCTCGAGAAGAAGGAGTCCACTGGACCGGCCTTGACTCCTCAGACGCTGAACAGGCAAGACGCCGTAAGCCCCGTTCGCAAGTGAACATGGGGCATTCTTGCAGAAACCTATCCAGGCGAAAATTGATTTCTCGCCTTGGCGGTCTCGATAATACTCATGAGAGGCTTAAATGATCGGTCA
Source organism: Occallatibacter sp. (assembly GCA_049521195.1). Classification (GTDB taxonomy): domain Bacteria; phylum Acidobacteriota; class Terriglobia; order Terriglobales; family Acidobacteriaceae; genus Telmatobacter. The sequence continues at coordinate 9,561 of JBEKPA010000119.1, read as the reverse complement.
GAGCCTTGGACCGAAGTGATATGGTAGCCGTCCGAAAGCCTCCTTTTTGCCGTCTCAAATATTTCGCTGTCTAGCGTTCTGGGAGAATCGAACTCTTCGATACGCATCTTCAAGCGGTCTCCGATTCTTCCCCAGTATTTCACCAAACCGTATTCTGAAAAAAGAGTCGGCTGCGTAGCCACAGTGAACTGTTTACTTGAATGACTCGGCGAGCCGCCAATCTCAAAGCGGATGCATATTCTGTCGAATAGCAAATCCTTCATTGCGAGTGTGATGAACTCCCGCGTGCCAGGCAACGTCGAATCAAAGTCGATATCGCCTGGATTGTACCACCGGGCTTCTGGTCCAAGCGTTGGCATTTCAGGTTCGGCAAGCTCGCATTCGTATCCAGCAAGAACAACGTGTGTACTCACGTGCGGATATTCCCATAGGTTCGTGTGCAGGTAAGGGAGAAGACGACGAGGAACAATCTTGATTCCGAGTTCCTCTTGGATTTCCCGTACAATCGCCTTGTCGGGGGTTTCGCCAAACTCAATCTTTCCTCCGGGAAGCTCCCATTTGCCGTCAAGCCCAGCAATCCCAGGCGCATTTCGCATGGAAAGCAGCACCTCGCGGCCCCCCGGAGCTTTGATGCAGGCACACACAACCGTTATCAGCTTTCGAGGCTTTTCCGATATGATCGCCCGTTCGCTCATGAACCTCGCTCGATCCCAGTTGTCGAATCCATTTTCAAATGGGCATACGACCGCCCACGTCTTCCCCAATCCTTAAACTGTCAGCCCTACGGACAGCCGGTGCAAGATAACGGGACGCTTCCTCTGTGGAAAGACCGGTACACGAATGAGAATCCTGTGGACCTCTGTGAAAAAGAACGCAACAACTTTGGCTTGGCCCCGATGCGCCCAACACAGTACCTTCCGTCCTGCCGCGAGCCTAGTCTGATAGTTGAGCGGCTCGAACCATTTGTTTTGAGCCGTTTGCCGTCAATGGCGGTACAATTTATGCACATTCGGATGTGCAAAACGCAAAATGCCTCGTTTGCGTTGCAGGAGGCGGTCTATGGAGTGCACAGGTGAGAGTGTTGGCCGGGTCGGATTGGACGCGGTTGTCAATGCAGCGACGTCAATTTACGCAGAACATGACGGGAATCGATCACTTTGGGATATTTGGTCTCATGCGCTGCACCACGCCGCTGCCGTCGCGGAGGAGATTCGAAAGCGCTCCGAGTCAGGGGTCGGCGACAAGAAGCTGAAACAGGAAATTGCCGACCTTGCATTGTGGCTCCTAACAATGCTTGCTAGATTGAAGGGACCACTGGGAAGTCCAACCCACAATCAACCCCCACAGGACTGGGTCGTCCGAATATCTTCAAGCGCATCTGATCTGATGTGGAACCGCTACCCCGGAGTGTGCCCCTGGTGTTACTGTGCAACACATACGGATAATCCTTCACAGATCGACGAAGTGGATTTTTGGCGGCCCTGTCGCTGTGATGTACTGAAGATAGCGGGGCGCGAGAAGGAGCCAGGAGAGCTCCGTGCTCGGGCGCAATGGACAAGGAGGCTGGCAGCAAGGCACATGAATCGACGACCGCAATCGCTCGACTGCTGGCAAGACATGATCGCTGCACTCTACCGCGAACCGCTCACGCAAGCGTCGTTAGCAGAGGTGGCTTTGCACCTGCTTGAGGAAATGGGGGAGGCCTCCAACAGCCTGATCCGCATGTACACATACCTAGAAGAGCATTGGGATCATATCGCAGACGAAATTGTTGCGCGGCAGATTCGCCTGGAAGACGATTTGGCAGACGTTCTATCGTGGCTATTCGGCCTCGTGGGACGCCTGGATATGGAAAGTTCGAGCCAACCGCGAGGAAGCTCCTCAACGATTCCAGCGGAGATTTCTAACGGCAGACTGCTTCTTTCGCAAATCCTTTGGGCGAGATACGGCGACGAAGAAAAACAGGTCTTTCAATGCTGGTCCTGCAAGAATGTTATCTGCTCTTGCGCCATTCGCCCAATCCAGACCCAAAGCCAGGTCGAAGATCTTGTTAACAAGCTTTCCAATTCGCCGAACGCCGGCGCTGCGTGACCGTTTATCTCTCGACCCTTCGGACGATCGGTGATCCATCGGATAACTTCTCAGTCTTAAAATCGAAGAACATCGCCGGCGCTTCGCGCTCCACGATCTGAAAGAGCCTCGCAGCGACGAGACGCATCTCGATGTCTCCCGGTATCGATCCACGTACTTGGAAGAAGTGGCGCAAGGCCCGGGCATTCGCAGTCAGGACGATCTTGGTTTCGGTTGCATTTGGAAGGACGCTGCGAGCGGCGGAGCGTACAGCCCGTTTCAACTCCTTCTTGTCTAGGTCTTCCGAGAGGGACAGTCCATCCCGGAAAAGGGAAGCGTTGATTGATGCGTAGGCCTCTTTCGTTGCCTCTATTGCCTTTACCCATGCTTCCCTAGCTTCCGGAAGAGACTCTAGGTGAGCAGGCATAACAAAACTTGCATCATGCTCATCGTGGTATTGCTGCGACAACTGACTAAATGCAAACCCCACTCGATGCCGCACTAGCTGATGAGTGAATGCGCGAGACACGTGTGTGAGCATAAAGGTCCAGGATGCGTGCTCCAGTACGCTCTCATGGCCCATCTCAATAAGGTTTTTGATGAATTCGCCATTGGAGCGTGGCGACTGTGCCTGTCCAAACGACATATAGCAGGTTCTACCGGCAACCTCCACGATTTCCTCTGAAGGTGAGGCACCGCTTGTCCTGCGCCATTCGATATTCTCCTCGAGCAAGAACGCAGAGAACGCCTCAATATCGAATTGAGCGCGTCCGATCAGGTGAATTGTTGGCTCCATCGCTTCCCTTCAGGATATCGCCTAGGCTCCTTGGACATACGAAGAACATTCGCAGGTCCGCGAGGGAGCGCAAGGCGGTGCTCCGCCAAATCGCAATCGATCGACTCCCGAAGTTTAATTCATCCGACCCGCGAAGTCCGGCGGCGAGTGGCACGAGCATCACTGTTTTTCCGGCCCAAACCACAAAACAGCGGATGCCCCCTCCTTGCCGTCATGCCGCGGGCCATCCGCCCCACCGCAGGTGCCGCCCGCCCCGCCCCACCGCGGGCGGTTGCAGAAAATAACCCGCCGTTGGCGCACACTGAGAGATAGAAGACAAGGGCGCTATAGCGAAACCAGAGTGACCGTACCCCGAAACCGCAGGGTCAAGTCGACGCGGCCATCAGGGAGCGGCGACCCTGCACGAAACTCGCCAGGGCACACCTACTCTGGTTTCGCTCTAAAACCCCTCATCCACAGGAGAAGCCATGCGCAACATCACCGTAACCGTCGGCGACGATGTGTATCGCCGCGCCCGGGTCTGGGCAGCTGAACACGGTGATTCGCTCTCCGCGGTCGTCCGGTATCTCCTTGAAACTTTGCCCGGAATCAAGCGTGCCGCGCTCGCCTTTCCAGCCCGTGGCCCAAGCGCCGCCGGCCCCGCCCCAGTCCCCTCCGCCGACCCGCCCAACCCGCCCAACCCGCCCAACCCGGCCTGATTTTTTCGTTTTTGCCCGTGAAACTGTGAGGCCCGATCTAACCCATTCAATATCAAATACTTCCGCGGGGCGGCCGCACAGGGACACAAAAGCTGTAAACACGTGAAACTGTGGCACAGCGTCTAACCTATTCAATATCAATAACTTCCACCCTGCCGTCGCACAGGGACGCGCACACTGTGAACCTGTGGACCTGGCCAACTCCGGTCGCGTCCTTGTGCGGAACGGGATCGACTCCCGGTCAGCTCTTGCTGATCCGCCCGCGCAGCCGCTTGAGTACGTTGGGCGGCACCAGGCCGGTCACGTCGCCGCCGAAGCTGAAGACCTCCTTCAACATGCGCGAGCTCACAAACGAGTAGCGCCCGGCCGGCTGCAGGAAGACGGTCTCGATCTCCGGGGCCAGCCGCCGGTTCATCAGCGCCATCTGGAACTCATATTCGTAGTCGGAGATGGCGCGGATGCCGCGCAGCACCGCCGACGCTCCCTGCTTGCGCGCAAACTCCACCATCAGCCCCTCGAAGGTGGCGATCGATACGTTCGCCAGCGTGCCGGTCACCTCTTTGAGCATCTCCACCCGCTCTTCGACGGTGAACAGCGGATTCTTCTCCCGATTGTTGAGGATGGCGACCGTCAGGTGATCGAAGAGCTTGGCGCCGCGCTGGATCAGGTCCACGTGGCCGTTGGTCGGCGGGTCGAAGGTGCCGGGATATAAGGCTGTTACGCTCATGCGGGTAGCTCTATGCGGATTCTAGCAGCGCGGGCGCGTCGCGATCCCAACCGGCTCTTGAGAAAGCCTGCACCCCGCAAGCAGCGGGTGCCCCAGGTCTCGTTTTTGAGACCTGGGATTCACAAATGAACGGCGAAGCATCTACCCCTTGCGAACGCGCACGGCTTCCTTGGCTTCGGCGTGGCCGGTGGCGGGAACTTCGGGCACCTCGGCCTTGACGGCGCCAATCTTCAGCTTCTTGCGCAGCTCGGCGTCCAGCTTGGCAAAGATGTCTTTGTTCTCCTTGAGGAAGGCGCGGGTATTCTCGCGGCCCTGGCCGATGCGTTCGCCGGCGTAGCTGTACCATGCGCCGGATTTCTCCACGATGTTATTGGCCACGGCCAGGTCCAGCACGTCGCCCTCTTTGCTGATTCCCTCGCCGTAAAGAATGTCGAACTCCGCCTCGCGGAAGGGCGCAGCCACCTTGTTCTTGACGATCTTCACCTTGGTCCGGTTGCCGGTCACCGCCTCGCCATCCTTGATAGCTGCGATGCGCCGGATATCCACGCGCACCGACGAGTAGAACTTGAGCGCCCGGCCGCCGGTGGTGGTCTCCGGGTTGCCGAACATGACGCCGATCTTCTCGCGAATCTGGTTGATGAAGACGAGCGCGGTGCGCGACTTGGAGACGGTGCCGGTCAGCTTGCGCAGCGCCTGCGACATGAGCCGGGCCTGCAGGCCCATGTGGGACTCGCCCATCTCGCCGTCCAGCTCGGCTTTGGGCACCAGCGCGGCCACCGAGTCCACCACCAGCACGTCGATGGCCCCGGAGCGGACCAGGGTTTCGGTGATCTCCAGCGCCTGCTCGCCGTTATCCGGCTGAGAAACCAGCAGGTTATCGATGTCCACGCCCAGCTTCTTGGCGTAACTGGGATCGAGGGCGTGCTCCACGTCGACAAAGGCCGCCAGGCCGCCCGCCCGCTGCGCCTCGGCGATGATCTGCAAGCAGATGGTCGTCTTGCCCGACGACTCCGGCCCGAAGACCTCCGTAACCCGCCCGCGCGGAATGCCGCCCACACCCAGAGCCGCGTCGAAGCTGATGGAGCCGGTGGAGACGACGGCAATCGGCAGCAGCGCTTCCCGTGAGCCGAGGCGGACAATGGAGCCTTTGCCAAACTGCTTCTCGATCTGTGCAAGGGCTAGTTCTACAGCTTTGGCGCGGTCGTCGGCAATGGCCATGGGAAGACTCCTCGGGATGCGCGCCTCGCTTTTCCTGGCAGGAAACGGCGCGGCGGCGGGATTGGATTTCGATGGGATTGTAGCAGGGCCGGGCAGACATTGACAGCGAAAAATAGCGAAGAAACGGAGAAGTGCTCAAATTGCCCAGAAAACGGCCCAATTCGTCGAACATCCGCCCGGCAAATGAACCCGCTGCGCTCTTCCAGATTATGCGGGCTTACCAGCGCCGCGCTGCGTCTTCGCTCCTATCGCCGCTGCGAAGAGGCCGAGGCCCTATCCAAGGCCCGCTATCGCCCCCGCGCGGCCTCCGCGCCGGACTGGGATACAATCGAGCCTGAGCGCGCAAGGGTTCCCAACCGAGCAAGACGGGAGCGCGAACTCAAACGCTTGATCGGAGAGCAAGACCTTCGGCATGGCCCGCATCTATCCATTTCGCGCCTGGCGCTACAATTCCTCGGCTGTCCGGCTGGAAGACGTGGTCACCCAGCCCTACGACAAGATCTCTCCGGCCATGCAGCAGGCCTACTACCAGCGCAGCCCCTTCAACCTGGTGCGCATCATCCTGGGCCTGCCGGAACTCTTCGACGCCGAGCGCGGCGAGAACGTGTATACGCGGGCGGCGCGCGACTTCCGCTCCTGGCGCGAGCAGGGCGTTCTGATCCAGGAAAAGACCCCCTGCATCTTTGCTTATGCGCAGCGCTTCAAGGTTCCCGGAACCGAAACCGTGAAGGAGCGGCGCGGCTTTATCGCTCTCGGCAAGCTGCACGACTACGCCGAGAAGGTGGTCTTCCGCCACGAGCAGACCCTCGCCAAGCCCATGAGCGACCGGCTCAACCTGCTCCGGGCCACTCATGCGCACTTCGGGCAGATCTTCATGCTCTACTCCGACCCCGCCGGCAGCATCGAGAAGATTCTCTACGAAGGCAACGGCCCCGCCGAAGCCGAGGTCACCGACGAGTTCGGCGTGCTGCACCGGCTGTGGAAGATCGGCGACCCGGCGGCCATCCGCCTGCTGACCACGGTCATGGACGACAAGAAGCTGATCATTGCCGATGGGCACCACCGCTACGAGACGGCGCTCAATTACTCCAGGGAGTACGCGGCCGCCTCGCCGGCCAAGGCCGAGTCCAGCACCAGCCAGTTGCCCCAGCCGGCTTACCCTGAAGCCGCCGTCATGATGACCTTTGTGAATATGGATTCCGACGGCCTGGTGATTCTGCCCACCCACCGCGTGGTTCACGGTCTGCCCCACTTCGATCCGGTGGCCTTTGCCATCGCCGCCCAGGAGTTTTTCACGGTCGAGCCGCTGGAAACCGCCGATGCCGCTGCTTCGATTGAGTTGCTTGGCCGCGAGCAGGGGACAGCTTTCATCGCCGCCACGGCGGCCGGGGCCTTGCTGCTGCGCTCCAAGCCGGAAGCGGTGGCCGCCGCGCTGGCCGGCATGCCCGAGCGCCAGCGCCAGCTTGATCTGAGTCAACTGCACTCCATCGTGCTCGACCGGCTGCTCGGCCTGGGCGCCGAGAAAGTGCGCGAGCAGAGCAATATCCGCTACCTGCGCGACGCCGGTGAAGCCATGGACCAGGTTCGCCGCGGCGAAGCCAACGTCGCCTTCCTCACCAACCCCGTCTCCATCGAGCAACTGCGGGAGGTGGCCTTTGCCGGCGACGTCATGCCGCAAAAGTCCACCGACTTCTTCCCCAAGCTGCTCAGCGGTTTGACCATCTATGCGCTGGATTAGACAACTAAGGCGCAAGTAACCGATTCCAGTGCATCGAGTGAGAAACCGAGGGAACCAATGCCGACGATCAGCAGGTTTTACGGGATCTTGATTCAGATGTACTTCGGTGACCATCTTCCACCTCACTTTCATGCGTTGTATGCTGAATTCGAGGCATTGATCGATATTCGGACCTTCGAGGTTATCCGGGGAGACTTGCCTGCCCGCGCATTGGCGCTCGTGTTGGAGTGGGCGCAGCAACACCGTGACGAACTCAGGAAGGATTGGGAACTATGCGCACAGAATCAAACGCCAGCGAAAATTCTGCCACTGCCATAGCTGCGGAGATCGCGCCCCGGTCTCCTTGGCGTGTAACTGCGGTCGAGGTTCTTCCGGGTTTCCGGCTGCGGGTTGCGTTTGCCGATGGCCTCACCGGAGTGGTAGATATGTCTCGCATGGTGCATTCGCCAAAGGCTGGGGTGTTCGCCGCGCTTGCCGACCCCTCTCTGTTTGCGCAGGTCACGCTTGATTATGGTGCTGTGGCGTGGCCCGGCGAACTGGACCTTGCCCCAGACGCGATGTACGCCGCAATCCAGGAGCATAGAGAGTGGTTGCTGTAGCCTGCCGCCCCGTTTTGGCGCTTGCAGTTCTCGTTGCGGCTGCCTGTCAACTCTCCGCCGCGCAAACCCCTCCCGCTCCGGCAGCTCCCGCGCCTCCTCCGCCCCGCTTTGTGGTGGTTCTGGATGCGGCCCACGGCGGCGACGACACTGGCGGGCGCCTCGCGGACGGCCAGCCGGAAAAGGCCTTCACTCTTGCTCTCAGCGTAAGGCTGCGTTCGCTCCTGGCGGCGCGCGGCATCCCGGTGGTCACCACTCGCGAATCCGATGAAACGCTGGATCTGGACCGCCGGGCGGCGATTGCCAACCGCGTCAACGCCCAGGCCTGCCTCAGTCTTCATGGATCGGAGAGCGGCGCCGGCGTTCATCTGTTTGTCTCTTCGCTGGCCCCCGCGCAGCCCACGCGCTTTGCCGCCTGGAAGACCGCGCAGGCCGCCTCGGTTACCCGCAGCCTGGCCCTTGCCGGGAGGCTCAACGCAGCCCTCGTCCAAGCCGGCATGAACGTCACCCTGGGCCGCACCGCCCTGCTGGTGGTGGACAGCATGACCTGCCCCGCGGTAGCCGTGGAGGTTGCGCCCGAGCGCGGCCCCGGCAAAAAGGTGACCGCCGGTCTGGACGATCCGGACTACCAAGCGCGCGTGGCCGAGGCGCTGGCCGCCGCGCTGCTCGATTGGCGATCGGAGGGCCGTCAGCCGTGATCCCCCGCTATCAGACCATCCTCTTCTTTGTCCTGCTCTTGGCTTCGGTGGTCATGAGCGCGGTTCTGTGGCAGTTGCGCGAGCGCGCCCATCAGCGGCTGCTGGCCGGCCAGGATTCGGAGCCCACGCAGGCTCCCCAGGTGACGCCGGCTGAGCAGGCCACGCTGCTGGTGGCCAGCGACGCCGACAACTCCCTGCTCACCGAGGTTCAATCCCTGCCCCTGCCCCAGGATCCCGGCTCGCGCGCCCGCGTCATCTTGGGCAAGCTGCTTGACCTCTATGCCGCTCCCGACGCTGCCCATCCAGTCCCCGGCGGCGCCAGCTCCATTGCCCAGGTCTTCCTGCTGCCGGTTCCAAACCCGGACCTGGACTCGGGCCGGAACCCGCTTCCGGCCGGCCCCCAACTCGCCGTCGTCAATCTGACCGGAGCCTTCGTCGCCACCCACCCTTCGGGGCTTGAAACCGAGGCGCTGACCGTGCTCTCCATCTGCGGAACCCTGCACGCCAACTTGCCGCGCGTCACCCAGGTCCGCTTCCTGGTGGACGGCCAGCCGCGCGCAACTCTGGCCGGCCACGCCGACCTCACCCGCACCTACCTGGCCGCGGAGGCCGTCCCAACCGAGGGAGCGCATCCATGAGCAGCCTTGGAACCAGCGGCGAAGCGTCAGCCGGACCTATGACCCCTACCATCGGCGTCTTCGATTCCGGCTTCGGCGGACTCACCGTGCTGCGCGCGCTCGTTGCCCGGCTGCCCCACGCCCGTTTTGCCTTTCTCGGCGACACGGCGCGCCTGCCTTACGGCTCCAAATCCCGCCGCACCATCGCCCGCTACGCCGCCCAGAGCGCCCAGTTCCTTGTTCGTGAGCAGGGCGCAGAATTCCTGGTGATCGCCTGCAACACGGCCAGCGCCCTGGCTCTCGACGCCATTCAGGATGCCGTCTCCGTCCCCGTACTCGGCGTCATCGAGCCCGGAGCCACTGCCGCCCGCGCCGCCTCGCGCACCGGCGACGTGCTGGTCAT
>JBEKPA010000118.1:0-10391 GCA_049521195.1 Occallatibacter sp. | reverse complement strand
ATTCCGCTGGGCTCCATCGGCATGACCGTCACCGGCCTGCTGCTAGGAGGATCGCACCACGGCCTGGCGGGATCGGCCGCGCTGCTGGGGGCGCTGGGCTTCTGGGCGGGATTCTTCGCCGTGCCGGTGAACGCGCTGATTCAGCATCGTCCCAGGGAGGAGGACAAGGGCGGCATCATAGCTGCCGCGAATCTGCTCTCGTTCGTGGGCATCGCGCTTTCGGCGGGCGTGTACTACGTCTTCACCGCGTTCATTCATCTCGATCCGCGCGGAGTCATCCTGGCGGCCTCGGCCATCACCGCCGCGGGAACGGTGTATGTGCTGATCCTGCTGCCGGAGTGGTTTGGACGCCTGATCCTGTTCTTCGTCACCCACACCGTCTATCGCGTCAAGGTTGTGGGGCGCGACAACTTTCCCGACAAGACCGGCGCACTGCTGGTGTGCAATCACATGTCTTTCGTAGATGTGGCGCTGCTGATCGCCTCGACGGACAGGCCGATTCGCTTCCTCATGTACAAGGGCATTTACGACCACCGGATCGTGAAGCCGTTTGCCAAGATGATGAAGGCGATTCCCATCTCCAGCGAACAGCGGCCCCGCGATATGATCCGCTCTCTGCAAACCGCCAGCGAGGCTCTGCGCCAGGACGAGGTGGTGTGCATCTTCGCCGAGGGGCAGATCACGCGCACCGGCCAGTTGCTGCCTTTCCGCCGCGGCCTGGAACGCATCATGAAGGGCATCGATGTTCCCATCATTCCCGTGAATCTGGATGGAGTGTGGGGCAGCATATTCAGCTTTGAGCGCGGACGTTTTCTGTGGAAGATGCCGCGGCGCATTCCGTATCCCGTCACGGTGAGCTTTGGCAGGCCGATGCCGCCAAACTCTACGGCGATCCAGGTGCGGGCCGCGGTGCAGGAGCTGCACGCCGAGGCATTCCAGCGGCGCAAGAGGCGCATGAAGACGCTGGATCGCGCCTTCGTGCGCACCGCCCGGCGTCACCCGCTGCGCTTCATGATGGCCGACGGCAAGACTCCCAGGGTTAACTTTGGTGCGGCGCTCACCAAGACCATGTTCATTGCCGGCAGACTGCGGCGGCAGATCGGCGAGCAGCACATGGTGGGCTTGCTGCTGCCGCCATCGGTGGGCGGAGCGCTGACGAACTACGCGCTGATGCTTCTGGGTCGCGTCGCGATCAATCTCAACTACACATCGCCCAGCGAAGCCGTCGCCTCCTGCGCGAGGCAGTGCGGCGTGGATGTGGTCATCACCTCGAAGGCCTTCGTGGAGCGATTTCCGGCGCTCTTGATTCCCGGACGAACCCTTTTTCTGGAAGACACGGTGGCTGCTCCGCGCATGGGCGAAAAGCTGTCGGCGCTCACTCTGGCGTGGCTCGTGCCTTCCGCGCTGCTGCGCGCGGCGCTGGGCGCGAATCGGGCGGAGGCCGCTTCGTCCCGCGTTGCCGGAACGGACGACCGCGCCGCCGCCGCTATCGATCGCCTGGCGACGGTGATCTTCTCCAGTGGCAGCACCGGCGATCCCAAGGGCGTGATGCTCACCCACTTCAACATCATCTCCAACATTCAGCAGGTTTCGCAGGTTTTCATGCTCGGCGGGCGGGACAAGATTCTGGGCATTCTGCCGTTCTTTCACTCCTTCGGCTTCATGGCCGCGCTGTGGATGCCCGCGGCCAACGGCGTGGGCGTGGTCTACCATCCCAACCCGCTGGACGCGCAGGCCATTGGCGCGCTGGTGGAGCGGTATCGGGTGACCTTTCTCATCGCCACGCCGACCTTCCTGCAAGCTTATATGCGCCGCTGCTCGCCGGAGAGCTTCGGCTGCCTGCAATATGTGCTGGTGGGCGCGGAGAAGCTGCCGGAGCGCATCGCGCTGGCCTTCGAGGATGCGTTTGGCATTCGCCCGCTGGAGGGCTACGGCTGCACCGAGTGCTCGCCGGTGGTGACGGTGAATGGACGCGACTTCCGCGCGCCGGGCTTTCGCCAGGTGGGCGCGCGCCGCGGCAGGATCGGCCATCCGCTGCCGGGAGTGACGGTGAAGGTGGTCGATCTGGATACCGGCGAGCCGGTTGCGCCGGGAACCGCGGGCATGCTGCTGGTGAAGGGTCCGAACGTGATGATGGGCTACCTGGGCAAGCCGGAGAAGACCGCCGAGGTACTGCGCGACGGGTGGTACACAACGGGCGACGTGGCGATGATGGAAGAGGACGGCTTTCTTACCATCACGGACCGCCTCTCGCGCTTCAGCAAGATCGGCGGCGAGATGGTTCCGCATATCAAGATCGAAGACAAGCTGCACGATCTGGCCGGAGTGACCGAGCAGGTCTTTGCCGTATCGGCGCTGCCCGATGAAAAGAAGGGCGAGCGCATCGTGGTGATCACCACGCTTTCTCAAGAGAAGCTGGCTCCGGTGCTGGAGAAGCTGCCGCAGTGCGATCTTCCGGCGCTGTGGAAGCCGCGCGCCAACCAGTTCTTCCACGTGGATGCGCTGCCCATGCTGGGCACGGGAAAGATCGACCTGCGCGGAGTGAAGGCGCTGGCAGCGGCGCTGGCGCAGCAGGGGGAAGCGTAGTGTGCTGTCGACCTTCTGATCGCCATATCTCGGTTTTCCTTCATTTGTTACTGATCAGATGTGTGCCGCTTACCAGGGGTTGGCATTCGAAGGGCCCGCATCAGAGCGGGCCCTTTGAATGGTTTAGTATTTCTAAACGTTCTCGTGGATGATGTGTTCGCGGCCAGCCGCAGGCTTAGGATCAATCACCAGACAGTCATCACCCCAGCCAAGATAGCCAGTTCCAGAAAAATTCTTCTTTGAATTAATTGTAAACATTATTTCTCCTTATTAAATCATTAGCTTAATTCGTTGCTGTTATAGACAAAACTTTAATTTGAGAGGAATATTGAGCTATTACGCCTTTCTGTTGTAACTATAACCTAACAAATGTTAAATATCGTCCCGTATGGTCGTGCGCTTTAATGACAGATTACCGCCTGTAATTAGCATATCTCTACCAATTACATACTCTATTATACAATTAATCCTCTTCTAAGTCAAGTGCGAGCGGCCAACATCTCGCTTATTCCTCATGAGATTGGCCATTACTCCATATTCTTCAGGTCGATTCCGAGTTGCTGGCACTTCTTATAGAGGTGGCTGCGCTCCAGGCCCAGCGCTTTGGCGGTTTGCGTGATGTGCCGGTTGTGCCGCTCCAGCTCTTTCAGCACCTCTGCCCGTTCAAAGCTCAGCACCCGCTCGGCCAGCGCGCCGCCTGAATCGACGCTGGAGGCGCCGGCCGCCGCCGGGATTCGATAGGAGAGAGCGGGGTTCGCGTGAGCGGCGGGCAGCGCGAGCTCGACGGCCTCGGCATCAACCTGCGCGCCGGCCAGCAGCAGCAGCCGCTCGACCACATTGCGCAGCTCGCGAATGTTGCCCGGCCACGCGTACCGCTTGAGCGCGTCGATGGCGTCGCCGGCAAAGGGGACGGGCTTCCAGCCGTTCTGCGCGCTCACCTGGCGGGCAAAGTGCTCCACCAGCGCGGGCAGGTCTTCGCTGCGCTGGCGCAGCGGAGGCAGCTCGACGGGGAAGACGACTACGCGATGGTAGAGATCGCGGCGGAAGCCGCCGGATTCGACCAGTTGCTCCAGATTGCGGTGGGTAGCCACTACTACGCGCACATCGACGGTGGTGGGCTTCTCCGCGCCGATGCGCTCAACCTCGCCCTCTTCCAGCACGCGCAGCAGCTTGGCCTGCATGGCCGGCGGCATGTCGCCGATCTCGTCCAGGAAGAGCGTGCCGCGATGCGCCTGCTCGAATTTGCCCGTGTGGCGCTGCGCCGCGCCAGTGAAGGAGCCCTTCTCGTGGCCGAAGAGTTCGCTCTCGATCAGCTCGGCGGGAACGGCCGCGCAGTTCAGCGTGACAAACGGCCCCGCGGCCCGGTTGCTCTTCTCGTGCAGCGTGCGCGCCACGAGTTCCTTGCCCGTGCCGGTCTCGCCGTAGATGCAGATGCGCGCCTCGCTTGCGGCCACGCGCTCAATCTGCGCCATCACGCGGCGCATGGTATCGCCGGTAAAGACCAGCGTGTGCTTGCCGACGCGGGCGCGAAGATCCTGATTCTCGGTTTCCAGGCGGGTGAGCTTGAGCGCGTTTTCTACCGTAACCAGCAGCTTCTCAGTGGAGAGCGGCTTCTCGAGGAAGTCCAGCGCGCCCAGCCGCGTTGCTCGCACCGCCATTTCAATGTGCGCCTGGCCGCTCATCATCACCACTGGCGCGGCCACGCCGGCGGTCTTCAGGTCTTCAAGCAGCGCCAGTCCGTCGCGGCGGGGCATCACCACGTCGCTCAAGATCAGGTCAAAGGGCTGGGTACGGGCCAGCTCCAGTGCGCGGGCCGCGTTATCGCAGACCACGGCCTCGTGGCCTGCCAAACGGAAGGCGCGGGAGAGCGAAGCCAGCGTATTGGCCTCGTCGTCGACGATGAGAATCTTTGCTTTGGCGGTCATGATTTCGCCTCGCTCGCCTTGGGTAATGTAATCACAAGGGCAGTGCCGCCGCCCGTCCGGCTCTCGACCGCGATGGCGCCCCCGTGATCGGCGACCACCGATTGCACGATCGCCAGACCCAGGCCGGTGCCATGCTCCTTGGTTGTGTAGTAGGGGGTGAAGAGCCGCTCGCACTCCTCCGGCGTCATTCCCTGGCCGGTATCGGCGACGCGCAGTTCCACTGTTTCACCCTTTGGTTGGGCGCTGAGAGTAAGCGTCCCGCCCTCCGGCATCGCGTCCATGGCGTTGAGAACCAGGTTGCTCAGCGCCCGGTGGAGCAGCTCGGGATCGGCGTCGAGCGGCATCGGCTGGGCGGAAAGTTGAACCTCGAAGCGAATCTTGGCGGCATCCTGACCGGCCGCGGCGCTCTGCCCCGTCGCGCTGCCCGCCGCTTCGTAAAGCGACCGCACGCGCTCAATCGCGTCCCGGGCGTCAATGCGCTCCAACTCCGGCCTGGGCATCTTGCTGAAGTCGCTGAAACGGCCAATGATGGTTTTCAGGTTGGCGATCTCCATGCCCAGGGTCGCGGTGCTCTCCCGGAAGACCTCGTCGAATTCAGCCTCCGGCAGTTGGCGCGCCCGCGCCAGGTTTTCGACCGTCAATTGCAAGGGGAATAGGGGATTCTTGAGTTCGTGAGCCAGGCGGCGGGCCAGTTCGCGCCAGGCGGCGACGCGCTCGGTTTGCACCAGGCGTTCGCGCTGGCCAGCCAGTTGGGCCGTCATGTGATTGAAGCTGCGAGCCAGCACGCCAACCTCGTCGCGCCCGCCTTCCGGCACGCGCGTCTCCCAGTTGCCGCCGGCCACTTCTTCCGCCGCGGCGGCCAACCGCTCAATGGGCCGTGAGACCCGCGCCGCGATCCACAAGCTGCACAGGATGGCGAAGAGAATACCCGCCGCTGCCACGCCGTATGCGATGGCGCGAATGTGCTGCTGCGCCTCTACCATGCCGGCGCGCGAGATGGTCACGGTGAGCACGGCCAGGACCGCGCCGGAGTCGCTCTTGAGGGGAATGGCCGTGGCGCTCACGCTGTCTTCGCGGCGATCGGTCAGATAGAGGATTCCGCTGGCCGGTTGGCCGCTCTGGCGGGCGGCGTCGATCAGGGATTGGTAGCGGGCCGCGCCGGCCACTTCGCCGCTGGCTCCCACCAAATGCCGGGGATCGAATGGGGCGGGGCTCGATGCGGTCGCCGAAGGAGCAGCTTCAGTCACCGACACTTCTGGGTTTTGATTCAGGCTGGCATCGCTGTAGAGGCAGATCTGCATCCCCGGCGCAACAGGCAAATCGGCCAGAAAGCTCTGGTCGAGGCGTTTTCCGCCCACCAGGCGGACTGGCGGTTCGGCGGCGGATTCACCGCGACGAACCGCGCGAACGGCGAAGATGCCCAGCGCCGTTGTGCCGTCGGGCAGCCCTTCGCGCTTGAGAAAGGTCGCCGGGGCCGCGGTTGCCGCGGGCTCCGGATAGCCGAAGCGCGCCGGCCACTGGGCGGAGCTGACGACGGCGCCGTCAGGCCCGACAATCTCGAGGAAATCGAGCTGGGCATCCTGGGCCAGGGTCTGCGCCTCATTCAGATACGGAGATGCATCGCCCGACTGAGCGAGTTCGAAGGCCATGCCGCGGACCCGCTCGCTGGCAGCAACGTGATCGACCGCCGCGGCCACCTCTGCCGAGCGGTGCTGGAACTCGCGCTGAAACTGGCTGACGAAGAGCGCCGTCTCCTGCTGGTCGCGCTGCTCAAAGACCAGGCGAATGCGCACCAGAACGGTCCACGCCACCGCCGTCACGGCAGCCGCAACGGTGAGCGAGAAGAGCAGCAACAGCTTCTGGCGCAGGCTCATGGCGCATCCTCAAGTGAAACCCCGGCTAGCAAAGGCGCGCCGTCCGGGCTCAGACGCAGGTCGCGCACTCGGCCGCCGGCGGCATAGGCGCGGGGAAGATAGAGCAGCGGAATCAGCGTGTGGGTCTCGAGAAACTCACGCTCCACGCGGTAAAGGCCGGCAGGGTCGCTCTCCTGGATCGGGGTTGCAACGCCCACGGCGCGCATCAGCAACTCCAGCCCGGCGCGCGGCTGATTCGATGCAAGGGTCAGCCGGAGCAGGACAAGATCGGTGTGCTGCGGCCTGCCTGGGTCGGCCACCTGGACGTTGAATCCCGCCTCGCGCAGATTCAGGGCAATGCGCTGCGCGGCCAACTGCATCGCCGCGCCGCCGTCGGTGCTGAGCGTGAGCGGAGGAGGCGTCAATCCGCCGCGCAGTTCGCGAGCCTTGTCGAGGTCGCGTTCGGCAGAGAAAAGGAACGAGTAGCCGGTGAGCGCCGAGGGCAGCAGGCTGGCTGCGATCTCGCCCTGCTTTTGAAAGATCACGTTCGACAGCGCGCCGCGATCGACGGCCAGGGCGATGGCCGCGCGCAGGTTGGGATTGGCCAGAAAGCCGCCGTCGGCGACCGCCAGCGCCAGCAGTTCGACCGGCGCCGAGACGGCCACGGTGAGGTGCTGCTCGCGGGCCTGGCGCAACTGCTCTGCCGGAACCTCGACCAGATCGGCGCGGCCCACGCTAAGGTCGAGCCACTGATCGCGGATGGACTTGCGGCCAACGATCTCGATCTTGTCGACGAAGGGACGGCCCTGCCAGCAGGAGTCGCTGGCCGCCAGTGTGAGGACGCCACTCGAAAGACCAACCGGCTGAAAGGCGCCGGTGCCAAGGAAAGGCCCCGTGATTGATGTCGGGCCAGAGGGGATGGACCCAGGGAGCGCGATCAGCAGGTCGTCGCCAGCCAGCAGTGCGGGAAGGTTGGGCAGGGGAGAATCGCCGGTGAATACCACGGTCGAACCCACGGCATGAACCTCCGTCCAGGGGCACGTTGCGCCGCACGCGCCGGTCAGTGAGTCCACCACCGCGGACGAAGTGAGCGCCGAGCCATCGCTAAAATGAACGCCGGGGCGCAGCCAGAACTGCCAGCGGTGGTCGTTGTTCTCCGATTCCCAGCGCACGGCCAGAGCCGGCCGCGCAACTCCATCCGCATCCATGCGAGTGAGGCCGTCAAGCGCCAGCCGCCGCGCCAGGCCGCCGCGCGGCGTCCATGCGTCGCCCTCGACCTCGACGCGCAGCGTGCCGCCGTAGTGGGGGCGGGTGCGCGCCGCCGCGGGCAGCGCCAGCGAGAGCAGCATCACGCAGAGGGTGCCCCACCCTCGCCACGTCCTTGTTCTTGTGGCTAGGGTGGGACATTTATTCATTGCAACTTGCCGTAACACGCTCCACCTCGTATTGGTCTGCCGCGCCGCGCACCACCGCGAAGACGCTCTTGCCGTCGGGCGCGGTCCACAGTGCAGTCACCGTTCCGTCCATGGCCAGCGGCGCGCTGGCGGGAACGGCCTCCTGCGCGGGCAACTCGAAGGCGCGAAGGCTGTCGCTGGCCGCCTCGCCCGAGCCCGAAACGAGGATCTGTGCGCCCGCTCCGCAGCCGGAGTTGAGCACGGCAAAATCGCTGCCCCAGTCGCGGGTACCGGCGACCGGTTTGAGCGACGTACCCTCCAGAATCTGCACCTTGCCGTCAATTCCGCCGATAAGCAAGGCCGCTCCGGAAGCCGGACGGGGAAGAACAGCTTCCGAGTAAAACGGGGGCAGATCCACATTCAGGCTGGGAGTGACGATGCCGGTAAAGTAGTTGCGGGCGGCGTTGTAAAAGGCCTTGAGCGATACAGGGCTATCCGCAGAAGTGGGAGCGGCGGGAGCTTGCGGAGCAGGCCCCTGCACAATCGGCCATGGATCGTCGCTCTCGCGGCAGTGGACCGACCAATCTCCTGTAGGCTGCGCTGGCAGATACGCGCCGCTGCACACCATTCCCGCAACGTAGGCCTCGAAGCCCTCACCGCCCGCCGCTGGAAGAATGACTGCGCGAGGATCCCGCGCGAGCGGCCTCGCCTGGCCGATGGCGACCCGCTTTCGCTCCCGCCAGCCCGCGGCGGTGTGGCCGTAGATCACGATCTCTTCCGGCTCCACGGCAACCAGGCCATCCGCGGTTTCGAGCGCCGCCAGAACCGCTTCGCCGGTAGTGAGCACGGTCTGCTTGCGCAGCGTAATTCCGCCGCCGGCCGGCGTCTGCCGCTGTGCGCCCGGCTCCACGCGCACCATCGCCACGCGCGTTTCGCTGCCCTCGATCACCTCGGCCACCCACAGCCGCTCGCGCAGATTCTCGCTGAGAGTCACGCGGATGGAATTGGCGCTCTCGACGCCCGAAGCCAGAACCCCATGAGCCTTCAAATCCTGTTCCAGTGCCAGCCGAATTGCTGGGATTTCTTCGCTGGGAACCGTGGAGAGGTTGCGAATGGCGAGATGCGCCTGGCCCGGACCCAGGATTCCGGCAATCTGCTCGGCCAGGCTCGCGGCGGGCTGCTCCCATTGGCTGGGTGCGGGCGCGGCGCTTGCCGCCTGACCGACCAGGCCGCTTGCAACTATCAGGACGACGGCTATCGGCCAGACCAGCTTCATTGAATTCAACTTTCCTCGATTGTTTCGCTTGCGCGGATTATATCGGTTTGAGGCGGCGAACCTTATGAGTGAATTGTTGCACGCGGATTCGCTCCGGCGGGGCGGGCGTCTCAAACTCCCACCCCGCCGGAGCCTCTCTTCAATGCCCCGGCGCCGGCGCGTCCTGGCTGTCCATCTCCTGCTTGACCACCGGGCTGTTCGCCATGCTCTTGAAGACGTCGTTGGCAAAGAAGAACTTGCCGTCCGAGGGCACCATGAGCACCTGGATCTTGTCCGAGAGCCGCTCGGCCACGATCTTGTTGATCAGCAGGGGCGACTTGTTCAGCAACTCCGCCTCGCTGGTCATGCGCTCCGCATTGGCCTTGGCCATAAGGCGCACGCGGTTGGCCTCGGCATCGGCCAGCAGGTTGCGGCGCTCCAGCTCGGCCTTGCTGTCGATGACCTTGGCCTGGGCGTCGGCCTCCGCGTTCTGGATGGTCGCTTCCTTGCGCGCCTCGGCCTCCAGCTTGCTCTGCTCGATCTGCTTCTCCTTCAGCGGCAGCGTGTATTGCATGGCGTCCGCCTCGCCCTTGGCCTCCACTACGCGCGACTGAGCGTCGCCCTCGGCCTGCTTCACCTTCTGGCCCGCCTCCGCTTCGGCTTGCAGCTCGGCAATCTTCACCTGCTTCTGCTGGATGTCGGTCAGCACGCCCATCTGTTCGTCTTCCTGCTCCTTGAGCAGCAGCCCCTCCAGGCCCTTGGCGTACTCTTCGGGCAGTTGAATGTCCGAGAGCATCACCTCTTCCACCACAATGCCGTCGGCGTTCAGCTTGCGGGTGATGATGGCTGCCGCCTTGGCCCGTACCTCCTCGCGCTTGGTGCTGAAGATCTCGCGCACGGTGTACTGCGGCGCCAGTTCGCGCCACGCGCTGGCCACCACCGGCGGCACCAGCTCCCTGTCTACCGGCTGCGGCATGTGCGCCTGCACGCTGTCCAACTTGTTGGGATCGAGGCGATAGCGGACCGTCACCGCCAGCCCAATGTTGAGGCCTTCGAGCGACTGCACGGTAAGCCCATTCTTTTGCGTCGCTGCCTTCTCGCCGGTTTCCGCGATGCCTGCCGTGAACAGGTGATCGCGCAGGTCGAAGATCTCAACGCTCTCAATGAACGGCGTCACAAAGTGCAGGCCCGGATAGAGCGTGCCCGGCAGCGTGCCGCCGATCTGGCTGACGCGCACGCCGCCCATTCCGCTGGGCACCACCACGATGCTGGATGCCGCCAGCAGCGGCAGGCAGGCCACCAGCGCCAGCGCCAGCGGACCGCGCCACGGAATCTCTTCCGGCGGCAGCAGTTCGGTTGGGGCCAATTCGCCTTGGCC
>JBEKPA010000117.1:0-10410 GCA_049521195.1 Occallatibacter sp. | reverse complement strand
GGCCGCGCTAACACGGACCAGGATGCGGAGACGCTGCTGGGCTGGGCCAAGGAATTGGGCGCCAACTTTGTTCGCCTCGCGCACTATCCTCACGACGAGACCATGCTGCGCGCGGCCGATCGCATGGGAGTGCTGGTGTGGTCCGAGAATCCCGTCTATTGGGCGCTGGAGTTTGACAATCCAAAGGTGCTGGCCAAGGCCAGCCAGCAGTTGGATGAGGAGATAGGAGCCTCGCGCAATCATGCGGCAATCGTTCTTTGGTCGATGGCCAACGAGACGCCCAATACCGAGGCGCGAACGCGCTTCATTGAAACCCTCGCCAGCCGCGCCCGAGAGCTTGATCCGACGCGGCTGATTACCGCGGCGCTGCTGGTGCGCGGCGAAGGGCACACCAAGATTGTGGACGACAAACTGGGCCAGGCCCTGGACGTGATCGGCACCAACGAATACATAGGATGGTATGAGCAGAGCCCGGAAGCCGCGGACATAACCGAGTGGCGCATCGACTACCGGAAACCCTTGATCATGAGCGAGTTTGGCGGCGGCGCAAAGGCCGGTTTGCACGGCGCCGACAGCGAGCGCTGGACCGAGGAATATCAGGCGAACATCTATCGCCATCAACTGGGGATGCTCAATCGCATTCCGCAACTCAGAGGCATGAGCCCGTGGATTCTGATGGATTTTCGCTCGCCCAACAGGCCCTTGGCGGGCATTCAGGATGAGTACAATCGCAAGGGACTTATCTCCGAACAGGGGCAGAAGAAGGCGGCGTTTTTCGTTCTGCAAAAGGCGTACAAGGAAGGGGCTGTGGGCAAGCCGGAATGAAATCTCGCGGCTCGCGCTCGCGCAACCCGTGCAAATCGCCGCAGAAGCTGTTCAGGCGGGGGTTTCTGAGTTATGCTTGACTCATGGCAACCGACTCCGTTCTTACTCTGATCGACGCGGAAATCGCAAGGCTAAAGCAGGCCCGCTCCCTGCTGGCCCATGCCGGCAAGGTCGCGACAAAAATCATCGCGATTAAGACCAGAATCAAGGAGCGGAAGACCCGGCTGGCCGCGGCCAAAGCAGTGGCCAAGGTAGCGGCCCGGAAGCCGGCCAAAGCAGCAGTGAAGGCGGCGGTCAAGGCAGCGCGCAAAGCGCCGGCGAAGGCCAGAAAGCCCCGCGTGTTGAGCCCGGAGGCGCGGCGGCGGATCGCCGATGCGCAGCGCAGGCACTGGGCGGCGCAAAAAACCAAGGTCTGAAAGCGCGCGCGGGCAACCAATTCACCTTTGTTCCCGGAATGCTAATGGCAGCTCATTCATGGGCTGCGGGCGAACCACAGGATGCTTATCGCTCACGATGCGGCTGGCTGAAGCTTTCGGAACGGAAGCCGGGATGGGCGTCGACTTCACGCGCGGTGCGATCTGCGGCGCGCGGTTTGGGCTGCGCCCTGGGGATGAAGCGGCGGGAGTGCTTGGAGAGATTTAGTTCTCTCGCGCTTTGCAGGGGTTTAGCACGCTCAGTCCAGGCTTTCGGCAAGCACAGGGTACGCTATGAGATGCCCATTTTCAGTGCCCGTGAACGTGGGTCGCCCGCCTCCGCCTTCTTTCGCTCCGGCCACGGCGAGGATTCATTGAAGTTTTGCTTCCCAAGAAGGGACCGCGGCCTCGACAGAGCATGCGTCGTCCTCCGTAAGCTCCACCTTCTACGATGGCTAGGTAACCAAAACTGTTGATGCGGGCGATATGTATATAGCATTAACCTTAGCTGGTTACCATACCGTCCGAAAAGGAAGGCGGGTTGACTCTCAAAAAACCTTTTATAAAATGCTTGACAATTTCCTCGCTTGATGGGAACCTAACCTTGTTTCTCCGGGTCTCCATGCTTCTCCCGCTCCCCTGCTTCGAATGACAACGAAGCACTTTCATTCAAGCGTTCGCCGCACCCGGCGAGCCGATTCCTTTCTCACGAATAAAGGAGGAAATCTGTGCCCGAACAGGAAGTCATGTCCTATCTCACCGGATTGGCCGGTCTGGCCGTTCTCTGGATCGTTGTTCTCATTGCCACTGGGAAGCATCCCTGGGCGTTGGTCGTTGGCGAGGACGGACAGCCCAGCACCAGCAAGTTTCAAATGCTGGTTTGGACTGCCGCTACGGTGTTTGCGTTTCTGGCCATCTACCAGATCCAATTCAGCAGCGGCTTCGGCCAGGACTTGCCCAGTACCCCCACCAATTTGCTCATCGCCATGGGCATAAGTGTCGCGACCGCGGTGTCCGCCAAGTCCATAGCCGTCGGTTCCCAGGCGAGAAGCGACGCTGCCGCGGCTACCGCTGCCGCCGCCGGCAATCCACCTCCTGCTACCCCGCAAAGTCTGAGCGGCATATTCGCCGGCGATGACGGCAAGCCGGACTTGGGCAAGGTGCAGGTTGTGCTGTGGACCGTGATTGCCGTTGGAGTTTTTTTGTCCAACGTTTTTGCGCTCATCCACTCTCCCGGCTCTCCTCACATCGACCCTCAAACCAAAATCGCCACCTTCCCGCTCGGCTTGCCCGATATTAGCCAGACGCTGATGATCCTGATGGGGCTAGGCCACGGCGCTTACATCGGCAAGAAGATCGCGGAGAGCTAGCGACGGATTTCCCCGGACGAGCCGATTCAGAGCTGCAAGACCGGACAGAATTTGTGCGCCCATCCAAATCACTGGCAAGAAAAGGAGATCTCTCATGACCCTTCAGCCAACCAGCATTCATGGACGTGTCTTAGAGCTCGTACGAGAGTGGGCACACCTCCCCGACCTTCCCGACGATGCTCAGGAACTCGCCGTTTTATGGGCGCCCCAGGCCGCCCCGTACAATCCAGACGGAGCTCAACTCCTGGCAAAAGCTATAAGGGCCGAGTTTGCCGGGCCCCCGGTCATCTGCCAATGTATCGCTGTCGCCGACCTCATCCAAAGAATCAAGACCGTTGAAGACCTTGTTACTGCCGTTCCAGAGTGCCCTTAAACATGAAGAAGACGCCCGCTATCTTCCGCCATTCCCGCCCGAGTATTGTTGCCGCTCTCGCCACGCTGCTCGTGGCCGCGCCTGCCTGCTGCGCCGGCCCGCCGAAATCCCTATGCTCCGTAACCGATTACAAGATCCTCAACCCAAACTCGATCGCCGTCGAGTGCGGAGACATAGTAGCCACAGCCGGCATTTCAGGGCAGGGAGGAACAGTTTACCTCGGCGATGACCTTTCCTCTCCTCTTCCGGTAACGTTCACGGCAAGCCCTTATGACGACGATTGGCTGTTTCTGTTATTCACACCGAATTCCGGGACCATGACGCCCGTTTTCAAAGCACAGACCAAATACAAGATCGCCATCAAGCTTTCCCGCACTTTGGTGGATGCCAAGGGCAACAAAACGACTGAAGAGGGCTACACATCGACGTTGATTGACACTTCAGCGAGCCTCACCCTGGCTTCGGCTTTCGTGGCCGCCGGGGGCCCTAATAACTACGAGGTCAAATCTCATCTCGGTTTCCAGGGTCTCGGCATGGGCCTGGGGCCGAATAACTTGAATCAAACTGTGGATTGCAGTCTTGTCGTGGAGAATTTCACCGGTACGTTTACCACAAAACGCGCGAAATGCAAGCAGACGCAATCTGCATTGGACGGCCACCCTGGGCTTCCGGACCCTGGTACGGTTGGTACGCTTGAGCTTTTCCCGGAGGGCAACGCAGACACGCAAAGCATCCCGTACAAGATCGCCGAGCTGCAGAACATCTTCGGAACTCCGATGACGCTGGACCCTAAATCCCGCCTCGGCCAGGCCAAGGCTCCCGCGACGAAAGATGCGTCCAGCTACTATGTGAATGGGAGTTACGCCGCGGGACGCGGATCGAAGCCGGGTTTGATATTGGACGCGAAAGCGGCGCCGCCCATTGGTAGGCTGTATGGCGGATGGCAGTTCGCACCCACGGTCACGGCCAACATCGGAAGTAACTCAATCTCCGGCATGACCTATACGGACACCATTGACTTTGGGCTCACTGAATCCCGTCCCCTCGAGCTGCGAGGAGCTCTCCAGGAGATTTACGCCTCCGGGAGCGCAGTCTACGAGACCGACAGGGAGTTCGACCGCGAGAATGTTACCGGCGTTGCCGACCTCCGCTACAATTTCCGGGGCCTCTACAGCCCCAGGGCAGTAGAAACTCTCAGAATGTTCGGCAACCGGCAAACGATCGCGAAGGCACACGGAATTACCCTCCAGCAAAGTGACGTAGCGCCGCCGTTCCTTGGCTATGCGCTCGATTTCCATACCGGCATTGAATTTGGCGGCGCCATCGTCGACACCACAGTCAAGGCCACGACAGGCAAGGCAACCATCGCATTGCCGGCTTATTCGATCTTCCGTGTCGTTCCTCAGGTACACGGCCTTCTGGAAATGGGCCATCTGAGCGTCGATGCGGTCGGGACGCCGCGATACTTGGCTGCCACCGAGAATACGGTTATCCAGCTTCCGAACAATTCGCTGCAACTTAAAACCGTGCATGGATGGAATGGCTATGGCGTTTTAACATCCGCCTTCAGCCTTGACCCCGCTGGCCATTTCTCCCTTAACGTGACGTATAAGGATGGATTTGCTCCGCCAAAATTCGCCCGGATCAATGCGGTCCAAGCGGGAATTCTGGTGAAGTTTTGAAGGCGCGCGGCCACGCGCGCCAGGTCTCGCTCTTGAGACCTGGTTTGCGCCTATGAACCGCATGCGAAGCTTTGAGCTGAGCTAGCCCAGCCCGGTCATGACCAGCATTCTTGGCTCGGTCATCTCTTCGATGGCGGAGCGGAGGCCTTCGCGGCCCAGGCCGGAGTCTTTGACGCCGCCGAAGGGCATGGGATCGAGACGCCAACTGGGGGTGTCGCCGACGATGAGTGCGCCGACTTCGAGTTCGCGATAGGCGGTGAGGATGCGTCCGGCGTCGCGGGTGAGCAGGCCAGCCTGGAGGCCGTACTTGCAGTGGTTGACGTCGGCCAGAGCCTGCTCGAAGTCTTCGTAAGGCTCGATGGCGGCCACCGGGCCAAAGACCTCTTCGTCGCGTACCTTCATCCCCGGCTTGGTTCCGGTAAGGATCACGGGGACGACGACGGAGCCGTGGCGCTCGCCGCCGGCGACCAGTTTGGCGCCGCCCTCGACGGCCTCCTTTACCCAGGCCTCGACGCGCTCGGCCTCGCTGGGGCGGATGAGGGGGCCGACTTCGGTGGCTTCGTCAGCGGGGTTTCCGGCGACCAGCCTGGCAGCGTGCTCGACGACCTTCCACAGGAAGGTCTGGAAGATGCCGCGCTCGACAAAGACGCGCTGCACGCTGATGCAGGACTGGCCGGCGAATCCGAAGCAGGCGTGGGCGGTGCGCAGGGCTGCCGCGTCCAGGTCATGCCAGTCGCCGTGGACGATGAGCGCGGCATTGCCGCCGAGTTCGAGCAGGACGCGCTTGCGGCCCGAGTGAGCTTTCAACTCCCAGCCGACCTTGGCCGAGCCGGTAAAGGTAACCAGCTTGATACGGTCTTCCTTTTCCGCCAGGTGCGCGGTATCGGCGGTGCTGAGGGTGAGAACGGCGAGCGCCTCCACAGGCCAGCCGGCCTTGAGAATGACCTCGCCGAGCGCCAATGCGGTGAAGGGGGTTTGCGGGGCTGGCTTGAGCAGGATGGGGCAGCCGGCGGCCATGGCGGGCGCCAGCTTGTGGGCGACGAGGTTCAGGGGGAAGTTGAAGGGGGTGATGGCCAGGATAGGACCGAGGGGAAAACGCTGCACGAGTCCCCAGCGGCCCTCGTTGCCCTCGGTCAGATCCAGGGGAAGGCTTTCGCCGCCCAGGCGCGCGGCTTCTTCGGCGGCGGTCTTGAAGGTGAGGACGGCGCGATCCACCTCGGCGCGGGCCAGGCGGAGGGGCTTGCCGGCCTCGGCGACGATGAGCTGGGCGAAGCGCTCCTTCTGCTCGATCAGCGCGGCGGCCACATCCTCGAGGATCTCGCGGCGCTTCCAGCGCGGCAGCGCGCGGGTGCGGCGCAGGCTGGCAACGGCGTGGTTGACGGCCTGGCGGGCGTCGGCACGGGTAGCCACGGAGACCCGGCCCACCAGACCCTGGTCCCAGGGCGAATGCACCTCCAGGGCTTCGCCGTCGATCCACTCCTTGCCGCACATCAGAAATCCCGTTTGCGTTCCCGGCCGCATCTTCATGGCGCTGGCGCTCCTCGTCCGTCTCTGACCTGGATTCTACAGCTATGGAGCGCGGCTAATCCCCGCATTCCCGTTTTCGCCGCTCGGGCCGGTTCCGGCACGGTACACTGTTCGCTTATGATCCATGACGGCAAGAGCCCAAAACTTCCCTTCGACCCCGCCGCGGCGGTTGCGCATTTGCGCGCTGGCGACCCCAAGCTGGGCGCGCTGATCGAGCGGGCGGGTGCCTTCACGCTGCGCCTCGATCACGAGCAATCGCCATTCGAGTCGCTGCTCGAATCGATCCTCTACCAGCAGTTGAATGGCAGGGCGGCAGCCACCATCCATCGCCGGGTGCGGGAGTATTTTGGCGGCGATCCCGCGCCGCAACTGCTGCTGGATGCGCCGGATGAGGTGCTACGGGCGGCCGGGGTCTCCGGCAACAAGTGCAAGGCCCTGAAGGATCTGGCTGCGCGCACGCTGGACGGGACGGTGCCCGCGCACGCGGCGATCCGCAAGATGACCGATGACGAGATCGTCGAGCGGCTGACCAAAGTGCGCGGGATCGGGCGGTGGACGGTGGAGATGCTGCTGATCTTCCGCATGGGGCGGCCGGATGTGCTGCCGGCAACCGACTACGGCGTGCGCAAGGGCTTCGCGCTGACCTTTCAAAGGATTCCCAAGACGCGGGCGCTGACTGCCGACGATCTGCCCAAGCCCGAAGTGCTGCTCAAAAGGGGAAAACGTTGGGCGCCGTTCCGCTCGGTGGCCAGTTGGTACCTGTGGAGAGCGTGCGACCTGGCCAGGGTCACAGCGCCCACGGGGCGGTCGAGCCTACAATAATCGATTGCAGCAAGATAATCCTCTGAGATATCGATCCGGGCTTTGCAAGATGCCGGCACAAGAACGGAAAGCTGATGGCCGCTAGTAATCGTTTTGTTTGCATTCATGGTCACTTTTACCAGCCGCCGCGAGAGAATCCGTGGCTGGAGACGGTGGAGACGCAGGAGACGGCCGCGCCCTACCACGACTGGAACGAGCGCATCTGCGCGGAGTGCTACGCCACCAACGGCGCGGCGCGCATTTTGAATGGCAAGAACCTGATTACGCGCATCGTGAACAACTACGCGCGCATGAGCTTCGACTTCGGGCCGACGCTGATGAGCTGGCTGAAGGAGAATGCGCCGCGCACCTACCGGATGATCCTGGACGGCGAGCGGCGCAGCCGCAAGAGTTTTGGCGGCCACAGTTCGGCCATGGCGCAGGTTTACAACCACGTGATTATGCCGCTGGCCAGCCGGCGGGACCGGATAACGCAAATCCGCTGGGGCATTGCTGACTATGAGCACCACTTTGGCGCGCCGCCGGAGGGCATGTGGCTGGCGGAGACCGCGGCGGACAGCGATTCCCTCGAGCTGCTGGCGCAGCACGGAATCAAGTACACGGTACTGGCGCCGCACCAGTGCCGGCGCATCCGTCTGCTCATGGACGGCGCGGGACAGGACGATGCGGGCTGGACCCCGACCCCCGGCGGCTCGGTGGATACGACCCGGCCGTACCTGGTGCGCTTCGACTCCGGAGTGGCGATTGCGGTCTTCTTCTATAACGCGCTTATCTCCGGGGAGATCGCGTTTGGGGGGCTGCTGAACTCGGGCGAGAATCTTGCCACGCGGCTCAAAGCCGGATTCAAAGACAGCCCGGAGGCGCAGTTGGTTCACGTGGCAACGGATGGCGAGTCGTATGGCCACCACCACAAGTATGGCGAGATGGCGCTGGCCTACGCCCTGCGTCAGTTGGAAGCGGACAAGGCGGTGAATCTGACCAACTATGGCAGCTTCCTGGAGCAGTTTCCGCCCAAGTACGAATGCGAGATCGTCGAAAACACCTCGTGGAGCTGTGTGCATGGAGTGGAGCGCTGGCGCTCCGACTGCGGCTGCAACGGGGGCATAGGATTCAACCAGCTTTGGCGGGCGCCACTGCGCAAGGCCCTGGACGAACTGCGCGACGCCCTGATTCCACTGACCGATCGGGAGGGCGCGAAGCTCTACCAGAACGTGTGGGAGGCCCGCGACGGCTACATCGAGGCCGTGGTCGACCAAAGCACGCAGGTGGTGGAGCGATTCTTCCGCAAGCACCAGAGTCACATGCTCTCAGCGGCCGAGCGGATGCGCGGCCTGGAACTGATGGAGATGCAGCGCCACACGCAGCTCATGTTCACCAGTTGCGGTTGGTTTTTCGACGACATATCGGGCATCGAGGCCGTGCAGATCATTGCCTATGCGGCGCGCGTTCTGCAACTGGCGCGGCAGTTGTTCGGCGACCAGGCAACGGCGCTTGAGCCGGCGTTTCTGGCCCGCCTGGCCGAGGCGCGCTCCAACGTGGCCAGCGCCGGCGATGGCGCGCTTCTCTACAAGCAACAGGTCGCTTCCCGGCAGTTGGGTCTTGAGCAGGTAGCGGCCCACTACGCCATCAGCTCCATGTTCTCCTCCTTCGCCGAGGAGACCGACCTGTTCTGTTACCGCGTCCGGCGCAACTCGTGGGAGATCTTCTCCTCCGGCCGGGGGCGGCTGGCGCTGGGCCGGGCCAGGATCGTCAGCGCGATTACCACCGAGCAGGAGTCCTTCTCGTTTGCGGTTCTGCACTTCGGCGACCAGAACATTACCGCCGCCGTCAAGGCCTACAGCGAAGCCGACGCAGCCGGGTTCGAGGCTTTTTGCAAAGAGGCCGCCGCGCTTGTGCAGCGTGCCTACTTTCCCGAGGTGATTCGTCTGCTCGACCGGCACTACGGCCACGTGGACTATTCGCTGACCTCGCTGTTCACCGACGAGCAGCGGCGCATCGTGCGGATCATCCTCAACTCGACCCTGTGGAACATCGAAAACTCGCTGACCACAATCTACGAGGACCACGCCAGCCTGCTGCACTATCTTTCCCAGGCCGGGCTGCCCAAGCCGCCGGCTCTGACCCTTGCCGCCGGCTTCGCTATCAACGCGGGACTGCGCAGGGCGCTGGAGGCCGATCCCATCGATCAGGCTCAACTGCGGTCGTTCCTCTCGCTCGCCAGGGCCGACCAAATTCCGCTGGAGACGGCGATGCTCTCGTACCTTGCCGATCAGCGGATGAAGCGCTCGCTGACCGAGCTGCAAATGTCCTCAGACTCGCTGGAGATTCTGGAGCGTGCGCTGGCGCTAGCCCGCATCGTGATTGAGCTGCCCTTCGAATTGAACCTGTGGCAGGCGCAAAACATCTGGTATGAGATTATGCGCACCGCCAACTATGGCCTGGTCGCACTGGGCAAAGACGATCGCCCGCGCTGGGAGAAGAGCTTCAACGAGCTGGGCGCTTGCCTGTCGATCGATTGCGCGGCCATCGGCGCCCAGGATCTGACGGCTGGGAATGCCGGGAGCTGACGCAGGAATCAGGCGGGCGGTCCGATGCAGTTGTGCGCGCGAAAAGCAAACCGCGAACGTTGCCTCAAATCCTGTTAAAATCGACTTTCGGCCCGTCGCGCCGCTCAAGGAATCTTTCCGCAGAAAGCCGCCTCCGTGTTCGACGAACCTCAGCTCCAGCCCAAATCCGTGACTTACGCCGACGCCGGCGTGGACATTGTCAGTGGCGATCGCGCCAAAGAGCGTATCAAGTACCTGGCGAGCAAGACCTTCAACCGCAACGTCTTGGGAGGCATCGGCGGTTTCGGCGCGCTCTACCGGCTGGATCTGCAGCGCTGGAAGAGCCCCATCCTGGTGAGCTCGGCCGATGGGGTGGGGACCAAGCTGAAGGTGGCCTTCGAGCTGGGGCTGCACCATACGGTGGGCGCGGACCTGGTAAACCACTGTGTGAACGACATTGCCGTACAGGGAGCGACGCCGCTGTTCTTTCTGGACTACCTGGCCAGCGGCAAGCTGGATGCGGCGGTGACCGAGAGCGTGGTGAGCGGACTGGCCGAGGCGTGCAAGGCCAACGGCTGTGCCCTGATCGGCGGCGAGACGGCGCAGATGCCGGGCTTTTATGCCGATGGGGAGTACGACCTGGCGGGTTTTATCGTGGGCGCAGTGGAGCGGGAGAAGATGGTGACCGGCGCGGGAATCAAGGCCGGCGACGTGCTGATCGGGCTGCCCTCGACGGGTCTGCATACCAACGGCTATTCGCTGGCGCGGAAGCTATTCTTCGAAGTGGCCGGTTACACGCCCACCCAATATGTGACCGCTATCAGGGAGAAGGCCGGCGCGGCGCTGATGAGG
>JBEKPA010000116.1:0-10417 GCA_049521195.1 Occallatibacter sp. | reverse complement strand
AAGCCAGAAATTGGCCACATCGGAGGCCCCAAAGTCGGCCAGAGACTGATTCTTCTGGCGGCGGCCGCCAGCTAGCTGGCTGCCGCGCGCCACCAGTAACTCGACCATATTACTGAGGATCCGCTTGAGGGCTGGGTGAGCATGAATGTCGATGAGGGGCGGGATGTAGGCGGGGTCGATCTGGTAAGTGCCTGTCTCGGAGCGGAGAATGCGCAGGAAGGCAAGCACGACCGAGCCCTCGCGGTTCTCGCCTTCGGCCAGAATCTGAAGGTTCTTGCGCGCCACCTGGACGGGCTTTTCGCCGCTGCCGGTATTCTCGTCGCGGACCATCAGCAGTTGCGCCAGGAAGCGGGTGCTGACTCGCCCGCGATCCACCGAGACGTTCATGCCGCCTTGCAGGTACTCGGGCACGGCCAGGTAAAAGGTGCAGCTTTGACGCCCGTCCAGGAAGCATTCGTCGAGCAGCCGGGCCGGCGGCGGATACTCCGAGGCCGGAATGTCCAGCGGCAGCGCATCGGGGAAGATTCCCGAAGCGCGGGTTATGGCCAGACGGCCCTCGGAAAGGGCCTTGGTATCGATCTGAATCTCGCGAAAGCCCCAGGACCGGGCGTTGAGGGAGTCCAGGTAGAACCTGGCACTGTCTTCAACGAAGCGCTCCTGCGCCTGCAGGTGCTGGGGCGAGAGAAAGGTGCCTTTGGACCAGATGACGGGTTGAAGCTGTCGCATGGGCTGAGCAACCTCGGCTGAGATGTGATCTTAACGGTTGAGTGGAGCGGCTGTCCAAACCGGCGGCGGCGGGCCGTTCAGAAAACCATGAACAAGTCCTTGTTGTGAAGCCGACATTCCCGCAGGGGTCCGCCGCGGCGGCCCCCGCGTTCATCCTGGCGGGCTTATGTACGGGCTGAAGCCCGTACCCTTGAAGACATCGACTTCTTCGCAGGCTGCCTTGGGGCGGCGGAGAATCCACGATCATCGTTGCACAGGTCCGCGAAAGAGGGAAAAATATTTTTTCGCAACATTTCATCCCCGTGCGGGTTGGGGTAATATGAGGCTGTCAAAGATTCCTCTGGACAGCAGTCCCCCTCCTGTGGTTTCTTTGGATTCAACGGTTTTTACCCGCATCTCCCCGCATTTCAGGAGCAATATGGCCAGAGAGAGTACACAGCAAAAGCTGAGTCGCGTCCGGGCTCCCCGGGTGCAGATCACTTACGACGTAGAGGTCGGAAACGCCATCGAGATGAAGGAGTTGCCCTTCGTGATGGGGGTGTTAGGCGATCTGACCGGACAGCCGGAGAAGCCGCTTGCGGCTTTGAAGGATCGCAAATTCGTTGAGATCAACCCGGACAACTTCGATAGCGTGCTGAAAGGCATGTCTCCCCATCTGAAGTTCTCCGTAGAAAACAAGCTGAGTTCCGACCCCAGGGCGGGGCAGGTAGCGGTCGATCTGAACTTTGAAAAGTTCGAGGATTTTTCGCCCGCGAATGTGGCCGCGCAGGTGGGGCCCATCAAAGAATTGCTGGACTTGCGGACCAGGCTGTCCAACCTGCGGGGGAGCCTGCAGGGCAACGACCAGCTCGATCAAGCGCTCTTCGACGCGGTTTCAAAGACGGAAGAACTGAAAAAGCTGAAGGCCGAGATGAGTGGCGAGCCAAAGGGGGACAAACATGAGTAGCGCAGCGAACCCGTTGGCGGCTCAGGCCGCCGAAGCACAGACCACTACCGAGGTGTCACTGCTGGATCAGATTGTCTCCCAGGGACGGTTTGGCCAGGACACCATTGCCCAGGAACGCGGCAAGGACATGGTGAAGGAGTTCATCAACCAGGTTCTTGAGGGGAAGATGGCCCTCAGCCGCGATGCCGAGGCGACGATCGGGGCGCGCATTGCCGATATTGATCGCCTGATTTCCCTGCAACTGAATGAAGTCCTGCATCACCCCGCCTTCCAGAAGCTGGAAGCCACCTGGCGCGGAATCAAGCACCTTCTTGACCAGAGCGAAACCAGCGATATGCTCAAGATCAAGCTGCTGAATGTCTCGAAGAGGGATCTTCTGAGAGACTTGCAGCGCGCGCCGGAGTTCGATCAGAGCGCCTTCTTCAAGAAGGTCTACGAAGAGGAGTTCGGCGTGTTTGGCGGCGCTCCCTTCGCGGCGATGGTAGGCGACTATGAGTTCGGCCGCAGCGGCGAAGATGTGGAATTGCTGGAGAGGGTTTCGCAGGTCGCGTCGGCGGCCCATGCGCCCTTCCTCTCCGCGGCCTCGCCGGAGATGATCAACCTGTCCGACTACGCCCAGTTGACGGGAATCCGCGATGTTTCAAAGGTCTTCGACAGCACGGAATATGCCAAGTGGAAGTCCTTCAGGGCTTCGGACGATTCCCGCTATGTGGCTCTCACCCTGCCCCACGTTCTGATGCGCGAGCCTTACGGGATGGCAACCAGGCCGATCGACGAGTTCGCGTACGAGGAGGGAGTCGACGGCAAGGATCACACCAAGTATCTGTGGGGCAACGCGGCGTATGCCCTGGGTGCGCGGCTCACGCAGTCCTTTGCCAAGTTCGGCTGGTGCGCCTCGATTCGCGGCGTGGAGAACGGCGGCCTTGTGGAAGGGCTGGCGACGCATAACTTCCGCACCGACGAAGGCGATGTGGCATTGAAGTGCCCCACGGAGGTCAGCATTACCGACCGCCGTGAAAAGGAGCTCGCCGATCAGGGTTTTGTACCGCTGGTGCACTGCAAGGGGACGGACTATGCCGCCTTCTTCAGCGTTCAGACGGCCAACAAGCCCAAGGCGTACGACAAGCCGGAGGCCAATGCCAACGCCAGGCTGTCGGCTCAACTGCCGTACATGCTTGCCATGTCCCGCTTTGCGCATTACCTGAAGGCCATGATGCGCGACAAGCTGGGCAGCGCGATGAGCCGGTCCCAGGCCGAGCTTTTCCTGAATCAGTGGATTGCCAACTATGTGATTGCCGACGATAATGCGTCGGCCGCGGCAAAGTCCGAGAGGCCTTTGCGCGAAGCTCGCATTGAGGTCATGGAAATACCGGGAAAGCCGGGAGCGCTGCGTGCCGTCGCTTTCCTGCGTCCCCACTTCCAGTTGGATGAACTCACCGTGTCTCTGAGGCTTGTAGCGGATCTTCCCCAGCCGGCTGGCAAATAGATCGGCTTCCTGACTCTTGAACCCTCAATCCCCAACCGGCCTGCAAACCAGGCCGAACACGAAAGGATGCCCACATGGCGGTTGATTACTTTTTGAAACTCGACAGCATTCAGGGTGAGTCGGTTGACTCGAACCACAAGAACGAGATTCAGCTTCTCTCCTTCAGCTGGGGCGGAACCCAGACGACTTCGGTTGCCGGAACGGGCGGCTCGGGCGCCGGCAAGGTCGATCTGCACGACTTCAGCATCATGAAGCACCTGGACAAGGCAAGCACGCCCATCTTCAAGGCGCTGGTCAGCGGCACGCACATCAAGACCGGGAACCTGGCCGCGGTGAAGGCAGGCGCGGGTGGCAAGCCGTTTCTCAAGATCGATTTCAAGGAGCTCTTTGTAACCTCGCACCAGATTAGCGCTTCGAGCGAGGTTCCGACCGAGAGCGTTTCATTCAGCTACAACGAAATCAAGATTGAGTACAGCCAGCAGAACGACCAGGGCATTGTCACCACGACTGGTGCTGTTACTTACAACCTGAAGGAGAATAAGGTCTCCTAAGCCACAATGACACCACTTGCGCTTTACCGCGAAGGGAAACTGCGGGAGGCCATCAAGGCGCTTGGCGAAGAGTTGAGGTCCAATCCTCTCGACGCCAAGCGCCGTACGTTCCTGTTCGAGCTTCTATTGTTTGCCGGTGAGTACGACCGTGCGGAGAAGCAGCTGGATCTTCTGGCGGGAGCGAATGCCGAGGCAGCCGCGGGGACTCTGCTCTATCGTAGTGCGCTGCACGCCGAGCGCACCAGGCAAGCCATGTTCGCCAACCATGAGACGCCTCCCTTGATCGAGGGGGCCGTTCACCCAGGGGTGTGCAACGGAACCGCGTTCGGCGAGTTCAGCGATGCCGACCCACGCATTGGGGCCAACCTCGAGGTGTTTCTGGCCGGCAGTTACACCTGGATTCCAGTCCACTATCTGCGCAAGCTGGCGATCGACCCGCCCGCCAATCTGCGCGACCTGGTATGGGCGCAAGCCCGCGTGGAGACCAGCGCCGACTTCCGCTTGCAGGAGCTGGGCGAGGTGCTTCTTCCCGTTCTTTGTCCCCTCTCTTCGCGCCATCCCGAAGAGATCGTCCACCTGGGCCGGGAATCGGCTTGGGAGCCGGACGACAAGTACGGTGAGATTCCGTACGGGGCGAAGACGATGCTTATAGATGGGGTCGAAGTTCCACTGCTGCATATTCGCGGCGTGGAGTGGCACGCGCCGGAGAAGGAGTCTCAAGATGCCTCTGCGTGAGGATCTGCTTACGCCGATTGCAGGAGAGAATCCATCGGGCGCGGACCTTTACTACGACAAGGTCTTCGATCAGATCAAGGAAGCGCGCAGGGAAGACGACGAGAGTCTGCCGGAAGGGGACATGGTCCTGTCCCAGAAGAAGAAGGCGGACCATCGCCAGGTGGTCAAGCTGGCGGGCGACGCGCTGGCCGCCAGGAGTAAGGATCTGCGCCTGGCCGGCTGGCTGGCGGAATCGCAGCTCAGGATGGAGGGCTTCAAGGTTCTTGCGCCCTTCATCGAGCTGCTTCTGGCGCTTCAGCAGACATTCTGGCCCACGCTTCATCCGATGATCGAGGAAGGCGGAGACCTTGAACTGCGCTCGCTCGCGGTGGAGGCGGCGGCGCGGCAGATCGTTATCGCCGTGCGCAAGGTGCCGCTGACCAAAAGCGGCCTGAGCTATGAAGGCTATCTGGAGTCCCGCGCCGTCGGCTATGAGAAGGACGCAACCACCAGCGCCAAACAGGAAGTGCGCAGCGATGCGATCAATCATGGCAAGCTGACCGCCGAAGACTTCGACCATGAGGTCGCGATCAGCCCCAAGAGCCTTTACGCGGAGGTGGATGTTGCGCTTCGGGAGACCTTGGCGGCGACCGAGCGCCTCGACCAGTTCCAGCGGGAGGCCTACGGCGACCTCTCCCCCAATCTCATCAAGCTGCAAGAGGGGCTCGAAGAAGTTCATCAGATCGTGGAATCGCTGCTGAACGAGAAGCGCAAGACGGACCCCGATCCAGTGGCAAAGGCCGCAAAGCCGGCCGCGGAAGCCGGCGGCGAAGCTGCATCCGAGGGCCAGGCGGAGTTGGCGGGGGATGGAGAGCCGTCGGGGGATTCCGTTCGGTCGAGGGTTGCCGCGGCGGGGCAACTGGGCGGCGCTGCCGACGCCTACGCGCTCATTGTCGAGTGCGCGCAGTTTCTCTTCGATCGAGATTCCAAATCTCCCGTGCCCTATCTTGTCTGCGCCGGTTTGCGGCTGGGTGAGACGATGATGCAGGGCACGTCGCCGGCGCCGGGCTTCGCGGTGGGGCCAACTCCAGCCGTAAGGCACTCCATGCGGACGCTGGCAGCGCGGGGAGTGTGGCACGAGCTGCTGCGGGCATCGCTGCCCGTCCTGGCCGGTGAAGGCTCCAGAGCGTGGCTGGATCTGCATCGCTACATCTGGCGAGCCAGCCAGGAGACCGGAGCGGAAGCGATCTCGGCGGCGGTGGTGGGCACTGTGAAGAGCCTTCTGAGGGCGCGGCCGGAGTTGCGGCAGTGGACGCTTGAAGACGACACCGGCGCCGCCAACCCCGAGACGCAGCAATGGCTGGACGCAACCGTGCTGCAATGACCCGGGAATCCTAGCAGCGATCGCGGGAGGGGAAGTTGGCCAGAACCAAGTCTGAAGTTCCAATCACGCAGTCGTTGATCGATCGGCTGGTCGATCGGGAGCCCTGGCCGGAGACCCGCTCCGCGTCGATCGTCATGTATCGCGAATCGCTCAAGCGGGATGTGGAATGGCTGTTGAATACCAGGCAGCCGGTGATTCCGGAGTCGGAGTCCTATCCCGCCACAGCCGTATCGGTGTTGAATTACGGGTTGCCGGATCTGCACAGTTTCGATGGCTCCGCGGGCAAGAATCAAAATGCCCTCACTCTGGCATTGGAGAAGTGCATTCGAACGTTTGAGCCCAGGATCACTCAGCCGCGCGTGTATTTGACGCGCACGGATCTGCTCAGCCGGAGCCTCAAGTTTCATATCGAGGGGCAGATCGTCTACGAGAACATGGATGAAGAGATCAAGTTCGACACCGTGCTGGAGCTGATCAGCGGCGAGTACGAGGTGAAGTAGCGGATGCGCGAGGAGCTGCTGGAATACTATGAGCGCGAACTGACCTATCTGCGCCAGATGGGCGGCGAGTTT
The DNA here is from genome assembly GCA_049521195.1 of Occallatibacter sp. Taxonomy (GTDB): domain Bacteria; phylum Acidobacteriota; class Terriglobia; order Terriglobales; family Acidobacteriaceae; genus Telmatobacter. The sequence continues at coordinate 4,038 of JBEKPA010000116.1, read as the reverse complement.
GCGCGCAAGTATCCCAAGGTGGCCGGGCGGCTGTTGCTCGATCCGGACCGCTGCGACGATCCGCACGTGAATCGCCTGCTTGAGGGCTTCGCGCTGCTCGCCGCGCGCGTGCATCGCCGCCTCGACGACGACTTTCCGGAGATCAGCGAATCCCTGGTCAGGATCATCCATCCGGGCTATCTCCGTCCCATCCCGTCGATGACTATTGTGGAGTGCCAGGCGGACCCGGCCCAGGGAAAGAAGACGGCGGGCTTGCGCGTTCCCAGAGGCACGCCGCTGGTGACCAAGGCCACCGTCGAGGGGCTGCCGTGCCGCTTTCGCACCGCCTACGACGTGGAGATTTGGCCCTTTGCAGTGGCGGCCGCGGAGTGGCGCCAGCCGGAGCGGATGCAGCGCCCGCCGCGCGCCTCCACGGGAGCTCAAGCGGTGGCCGCGGTTCGCCTTCGGCTTCGTTGCCATCAGGATGTGGTTTTTTCCGGCCTTCCTCTTTCGCGCCTGCGTTTTCATCTGGCCGGGGATGCGAGCGTGGTGTATTCGCTATATGAATTGCTCGCCGAGAATTGCATCGAGATTCAGCTTCGCGATCCCAAGGATGAGAAAAAGCTGATCGTACTGGAGCGCGACCGGCTGCGCATGGTGGGGTTCGACGCCGACGAAAGCCTGTTGCCCTTTGAACGCCGCTCCATGGACGCGCATCGCCTTCTCCAGGAGTACTTTGCCATGCCGGAGAAGTTTCTGTTCTTCGATCTTGAAAGCCTGGAACCGTTGGCGCAGGGCGGTTTTGGCGAAGAGGCGGAGATCGTATTCCTGTTTTCGAGCTTCGAACGCGCCGAGCGCCAGCAGGTTCTGGAGCTTGGCGTCAACGAGCGGACTTTTCGGCTGAGCTGCACGCCGGCCATCAATCTCTTCCCCCAGGGCGCGGAGCCGATCCTGCTCAGTCAGACGCGGCACGAGTACACCGTGATCCCGGACAATCGCCACGCCGATGTGATGGAGATATTCAGCATTGAAGAGGTGACGGCGACCAATCCGAAATTGCGGCAATCGGTGGTGCTGGAGCCTGTCCATGCCTACCGCCATCAGACCCGCGACCGGGAGGGTCTTGCCTTCTGGGCCGCCACCCGGCGCATGAATGAGCTTGGCGAGCGAGAGCCATCCACCGTAACCATCTCGGTGGTCGACGTGACCGGGAATTTCACCGACCCCGAGGCGGATGTGCTGATGGTGCGAACCCTGTGCACCAACTTCGATCTGCCTTCCCGCTTCCGCTTTGGAGCCGAAACCGGCGACTTTGAGGCCGTCGGGTACGCGGCGGCCAAGACGGTGACCGGCTTGCGGCGCCCCACGGCGAGCGTCAATCCCCCCGGCGGGCAAGGACACTTGTGGCGGCTGATCTCGCTGCTCTCGCTGAACTATCTCTCTCTCAACGAAGAGGGCCGCACCGCCATGCAGGAGATTCTGCGGCTGCATAACCTGAACGACTCGACGGCCAGCGACAACCAGGTGGGATCGATCCTGAAGATGAACTCTTCGCCCAGCTTTGCCCTGGTCGACTCGGCCTACGGACTTATTCCGGCGCGCGGAACCCAGGTGGAGATGGAGTTCGACGAGCAGCAGTTTGCCGGCAGCGGATTGTATCTTTTTGCCGCCGTCCTCGATCGATTCCTTGCCGGTTACGCCGCGATGAACAGCTTTTCGCAACTCACCGCGCGCAGTACTCTACGAAAGGAGGCGCTGGGGAAATGGCCGCCGAGAGCCGGGACACAAGCTCTGCTGTAACCGGGCAGGCAACGACAAGCGACGAAAGACCCGAGTTAGCCAACCTTCGTAAGTTATTGGACGAAGAGCCGTTCCGGGTGCAGTTCTTTCAGGCTGTGCGCCTGCTCCAGAGAATGGAGCGCGAACTGAAGCCGGTGGGGTATTTCATCACCCCCCAGGGAGAGACGATCCGCTTCGCGGCGCGGACTTCGCTCGCGTTTCCGCCCAGCGAGATTCATGCGTTGCGCCGCGCTGAGAACGGCCAGATGAACATGACTGTCGAGTTCATGGGACTTTGCGCCGCGATCTCCGTGATGCCCGCGCCCTACACGGAGTTTCTGCTGGCGCAAACCCGGCGGAAAGACTATGCGATGGAAGACTTTCTCAATATCTTCAACCATCGCATGATTTCATTCTTTTACCGGGGCTGGGAGAAGTACCGCTTTTTCATCGAGTACGAGCGGTCGCGAGAGGATCGGCTTTCCGCCCGCCTGCTCGATCTGCTGGGCCTGGGCACGGAGGGTCTGCGCAATCGAGGCGGAATCCCGGACGATGCGTACCTGAATTACGTGGCGCTTTTGGCGCGCCATGTGCGCTCGGCCGCCTCGCTCGAGCAGATCCTAGAAGACTATTTCGGCGTGGATGTTCATATCCAGCAGTTTGCCGGCGCGTGGCGGAAACTGGACCCGGAGAATCAGACCTGTTTCTCCGGATTGGGCGGGCCGAACGAACGCCTGGGGGTAGGGGTTGTGGCCGGGGACGAGGTGTGGGATCATCATGGGCGCATCCGCCTTGCGCTCGGACCCATGCGCTTCGAGCAGTATCTGAAGTTCCTGCCCGGCCAGGAAGCTTATAAGGAGTTAGTGGCGTGGTTGAGGTTTTACTCCAACGGGAGTTATGAAACGGAAGTGCAGCTGGTGCTGGCGCGCGAAGATGCGCCGCCCTGCGAGTTGGGGTTGGGCGGAGCAACGCGTCCGCAACTGGGGTTGGTCAGTTGGTTGAAAACCAGGCCGCTGGGGCGCGATCCCGCCGATGCGACTTATCTGGTGCAGTGAAAGATTCCGGATACCGAGGAGAGGAAGGGCAATGAGCACAAACCTGAAAGCACTCATCGACAAGTTGAACGATACGACGCGGCGCGCGCTGGAAGCGTCGGCCGGCCTGTGCGTAGCGCGCACGCACTATGACATTGAGATCGAACACTATCTAATGAAGACGCTCGATGCCAGCGACAACGACATCGCCGCGATCCTTAAGCACTTCGGGGTCGATCGCTCCCGATTGACCAAGGAGCTGGAGCGCAGCCTGGATTCCTTGAAGAGCGGCAATGCGCGCTCGCCGGCATTCAGCCCCACGGTGGTCAAGATGCTCTCGGAAGCGTGGACGGTGGCCAGTCTCGATTTCAAGGCGGGGAATATCCGCACCGGCTTCACCCTGCTGGCGCTGCTTGGCCACGACGAGCTGTCGCGGATCGTGAAGGATATCGGCAAGGAGCTGCAAGTTATCAACGCGGAGGGCTTGCGCAGTTCCTTCTACGACATTGTGGCTAAGTCGAGCGAGACGCAGACCAGCCTGGCCGAGGCGGCTGAAGCAAAAGAGGCGCGTGGCGGCGCGGGTGAAGCTGCTCCCGGAGCTTCGAGGGGCAAGACTCCGCACCTTGATCAATACACGGTGAATCTGACCGCGAATGCCAAGGCCGGAAAGATCGACCCGGTGCTGGGTCGCGACCAGGAGGTTCGTCAGATGATCGACATTCTCATGCGCCGGCGCCAGAACAACCCGATCCTGACCGGCGAGGCCGGCGTGGGGAAGACAGCCGTGGTGGAGGGCTTTGCCAATCGCGTGGTAAGCGGCGACGTGCCGCCGGCATTGCAGGGAGTTCATATTCACAGCCTCGATCTGGCCCTTTTGCAGGCCGGCGCGGGAGTTAAAGGAGAGTTTGAAAACCGGTTGAAGGGACTTATCAACGAAGTAAAGTCTTCGACCGAAAAGATCATTCTCTTCATCGACGAAGCGCACACCATGATCGGCGCGGGCGGACAGGCGGGACAGGGCGACGCCGCCAACCTGCTGAAGCCGGCGCTGGCCCGCGGGGAACTGCGCACCATCGCCGCGACCACCTGGTCGGAGTACAAGAAGTACTTCGAGAAGGATCCGGCTCTGGCCAGAAGGTTCCAGGTCGTCAAGGTCGAAGAACCGACGGAAGAGGTGGCCTGCACCATGATGCGGGGCATCAAGGCCTCGCTGGAGAAACACCACAATCTGCGCATATTGGATGAA
>JBEKPA010000115.1:0-10421 GCA_049521195.1 Occallatibacter sp. | reverse complement strand
CTTTGGCTGCTTCCCGGGGTTAGTGTTTCGAGAACTTGGCTGGGCGACCAGGATTCGAACCTGGACAAATGCCTCCAAAGGGCATTGTCCTACCATTAGACGATCGCCCAACAACGCAACCGCCCGTGAGTCTCTCTCGCGGAACGGCCGTCTGTCAAACTGGCTCTTGCAACAGCATCTCGCGCCAGTACTTCGCGCGCGGCAGGGTGCGGGTCAGTTGGCTCGCTACCCCGGCCGCCCGCAAACGTTCGCGCGCCGCTTCTGCATCTCCACGGGTCCGGTACAACCCGTAGAGCGCCGAACCGGACCCGGACAGCGAGGCATGGAGGGCTGCCTCCGGCGTCCCGGAGCCCAAAAGAATGCGCTTGATCTCTGCAAGGGAGGGATGCTGGGGAAAGACGACGCGTTCAAAGTCGTTCTCGATCCAGCTACTGATCCCGGTGCGGACAAGCACGGACTCTTGCGGTCCGGCCAGGTTCTCTCCATTTGAGAGAACACCGGAGGAGCCAACTCCCTGCCAACCTTCCGGGATCGCTCCCGCAAAGGCGCTGGCATAGGCGCGGCTCAACTCATCCAGTTTAACCGCGCTGGCCTCCGCGGTCAAACCCTCGGCGGCGCAGAGGGCATCCCAGTCGCGAAAGGCCTGCGGCGTGGAGACGCCAATCTCCGGCGTGGCGACCACGCACCAGACGGGTTCAATATCCGGCAGAGGATAGACCTGCTGGCCGCGATCAAGGCCCAGCACCGTTCCGCCGACAAGAAATAACGGCACATCGGAGCCCACCTCGGCGGCAAGCCCCATGCGCCGGCCTGGCCAGCCCAGCGTGGTTTCCGAAGAACCGCCCGCTAAAGCAACACTGTCATCCTGAGCAGAGGTCGCCGCGGCGACCGCAGGCGAAAGCCTGCCCTGAGCTTGCCGAAGGGGATTTGCGTCTCCAACAACGAAAGTCTGGGTGCCCCATCCTTCGAGCGCCTTTTGCTCGAAGGGTGGGAGCCCCGAAAGCTCGTTCCCAATTCCCAACTCCGTTTCCAGCCCCACCAGCGCGGCCACCGCGTTGGCCGAGCCGGCGCCAAGCCCGCCCTGCACCGGCAGCCGCTTCTCGATGTGTATCTCCACCTCAAAGGAAAGGCCGAGGGCCTCGAGTGCCAGCGCAACCATCCTCCAGGCCGTATTGCGGCTATCCGTGGGAACACGGCTGTCATTCGAGGTCAGCCGCAGCGCCGCTGCTGCAGCGGGCCGCGCCGTCACAGTCACCACATCATGCAGTTCAAGCGTCTGGTAGACCGTCGCCAGCGAGTGAAACCCGTCGGGGCGCGGCGCGCCAATGTGGAGGCCCAGATTGATCTTGGCGTGCGAGCGGACGGCAGTAGGCATACCGGTTCATTGTAGGGGCTTGGTCAGGGCCTAATCTATGGAGAGTGAGAAACGGAGCCATGCCGCACAGCACTCATCGGCCTTCGCGCGCTCTCCATTGGCGCCTGCGCGATTTCATCGCCGCAGCCGGTCTCTTTCTGGCCACTGCCGTGGTGGTGCTCTGGCAGAACGCGCATCTCGTCGTGCTCTGGGACCTGAGTTATACGCTCGACAGCAGCGTCCGCTTCGCCCTGGGGCAGACGCCCTACCGCGACTTCCCGTTCGTCCACCCGCCCGTGACATTTCTGATTCAGGCCGCCGTCGTGCGCCTTGCCGGACGGGTCTACTGGCACCACGTTCTCTACGCCGCCGTGGTTGGCGGCCTGGGAACGGTGCTGGCCTGGCGAATCGCGCTGCATACGCTGCGGGGGCGCGTGGCCTCGGCGTGGACGATTGCTATGCTGTTGGCCATCCCGCTCACCGTCCTTGGCATCTACAGCATCCTGCCGCTGCCCTCCTACGATTGCGACAGCGCCTTCTCGATCCTGGTCGCCATTCTGCTGTTGCAGCGGCTCAGCCCGGATGCGCCAACGACTTCGGCGGCGGTCCAACCTAAGGCCGGAATCCGAGCATTGCCGCTCCCTTTCGCGGCGGGCGCCGCGGTTGCGCTTCCGCTCTTTTTCAAGCAGAACATCGGCCTGCCGCTGATTGCGGTCACGGCTGGGGTGATCCTGCTGATGCTCGGAGCGAGGCTCATCGACCGCGCACCAGCCTCGCCGGCCAGCCCCGGCATCCCGGCTTTGCTGGCCGTCCTGGCCGGTGCGGCCGCAACGCTGCTGGCCGCCGCTCTGCTGCTCCAATGCACCGTCGGTCTGGGCAACTACCTTCACTGGACCATTCGGTTCGCTGTTGAACGCCGCCTGCCGGGCTTCAAAGATATGCTCGGCATCTATCTGGAGCCGTCCCTCCTGTGGACGCTGCCTTGCGTGGCCGCGGCCTTGTTGCTGTTGCGCGGTCGCCTGGCCGAAGCCCGATGGGCGCGGCTGCTGGCGTTGGCCCTGCTGGCCGCGCCGTTTCTCTTCACCCTGTTCGCGCTCTTCCTCTCCGGCGATGCCGACGACCGCGCCGTCAGTCTGCTGGCGCTGTGGCCGCTACTGCTCATCCTCTCCGTCGCGCTCACGATCTTCTATCTCCTGCGCGGCCCGCTCGATCGCGCTCTCGTGCCCGCCGCTCTGCTGGCGGCCATCCACGGAACACTGCTCTCGCAGCAGCTTTGGGGATCGACCTACGCCATCTGGCCGCTCCTCATCCTGCTTGTTGCCGAGATGATTGCCTTCCTGGCGGCGGTCACTCCGTCTCGGATGGCGCTCGAGACCCCAGGCTGGAGCCCCGCACCAGTTCTGGCCGCGGTGATTGCGGCGACGCTGCTGGTCTGCGGCGGTCTCTATACCGCCAGCGAGGATCGCTTGTCGTTCATCGACCTGCCGGATGGGCCGGTGGTGCATTCGACCTTGCCGCAGCTCAAGGGAATGGCCACGCCCGGACCCTATCTGCCCGACTTTGAAGAGCTACTGCGATTTGCCGCGGCCAATATCCCTGCCTCGGACGGGTTGATCCTGCTGCCCGGAGAGGATCCGTTTTACTTCGCCACCGGGCGCGCGCCGCAGTTTCCTGTGCTGCTCTTCGACCCCGCCACCGACCCTTACTCGCCCGCTCAGCTTGTGGAGTTGGCGCGCGCGCGCAACATTCGCTGGCTGATCGTGAAGCGCGAGTTGCAGATCAAGGAGGACGTGACGCCGCAGCGCGAAGCCACGATGAAGGCTCTGCTGGAAGACTTCAAGCCTTACAGCCGTCTTAAGGCCTACGACGTTTACCGGCGCTAGACCGCGTCGGTACTGCGGCGGAGCAGCCAGGCCTGGCGATGCTAAACTTGTTGCGTTATGTTTTGGGCCAAGTCTCCAACTCAACCTTCAGCCCCGCCGCCGCTGTTCTGCGCGCAATGCGGTTTTGAAGCTGACCCGGCTGCATGGCTTTGCGCAACCTGCGGCAAGTCGCTCCATGAGCCCGGCGCGATGACTTCGGTGTGCCCCGGCGCACCCGCGACTTCGAATCGCGTTCGGCCGGCTCGTACCTTCACCGAAAGAACATTTCCCCTATTGATTGTCCTGGGGTTCTTTATCGTGTGTGAAGCTGCCGATCCAAAGCATCCTGTCGGATGGGGCTTGTTTTGGGCCGCTGTAGGTTTCGTCCTCGAGTTTTGGGCTGGCGGCTTTTTCGAGTTCTTCGATAATGGGTAAAGACGGATCCCCCGCCCTCCATGCGGGACAAGAAAACGCTGCGCTCTGTAGTGGTACCAAATTGCCATCATAGGTGGAGTATTCGTGCATCGTGCTCGCTTGTATCTCGCAGGTTCGATTAACTCAATACTCTATGTTTAAGACAAACTGGCATCAGAGGCCGCGCCGAGGCACACCAGCATCGGTATCACCATTCTGACGGGACTGTGTGCGTTGTCTGGCATGGCGGGTTACAGCCTCCTGCCTGACGCGCTCGATCAAAAAGCCGCCGCTACGGCCTCGCTTTCGCTTTGCGAGAGCGACGCAGCGCCTCCCAGTCCTTTTCCGTCTGGTCGGCGTAGAGGGAGCCGAACTTGGCGAGGGCCTCGGCAAAGCCGTCGCCGCTGCCCAGGTAGCCGGCGATGACCAGGGGGTCGCCGGAGCGGGCGTGGCCGCGCGCCAACAGTTCGCCGCAGACCTCGCCGTATGCCTGCAGGCCGGGTCCGGCCAGGTCCGGAAGGTCGATGGAACCCTTGTGATCGTTGAGCTGGCGGACGAGATATTGGCGTCCGCCGATGTGCGTCCAGCCCAAGAAGGGATCGGACTGCAACTGCATGGCCCTCTGCCCCTCGGCCACGCGCTGGCCATTGTGGTGGACCGGGTGCGCATCGGGCAGATAACCCGTGTAAGCTGAGACCGGCTCCTCCTTGATTTGCAAGAAGAGCGGGTCGGCGGGACCGTTGCCTTCAAAGTAAATGCAGTAATCGCGCAGGCCCACCGAGCCCGTGCCCACCACCTTGAAGGCCACGTCCACGGGCTGGTAGAAGGACAAGAGGTGCTGCCGCTGCGGCTCCAGCATCTCGCGATAAGGCGCGAGCGAAGCCAGCACCGCAGTTGCCTGCGCACCGGTGACGCGGGTGAGCGTGGGCTTCAACTCCCTGAATCGGCGTGGCGCGCCGGGCTTGCCCGCTCCCGATTTCGATGCCGGCTCGGTGAGCTGTTCCAGCGTGTGCTGCGGCGTGGACCGTTCGGCCTTCATCAGGGCCGCCTGGACGGGCGCGACCTGACTCAGCCGACGCACTTGAAAATGCGCCACGTCAAGGCCGGGCATCTTGGCAAAGGCGCGCATCTGGGCGCTGTAGCGCTCAATGCATTTTTCCGCGGCTTGCCGGGCGGACGCGTCCTTGTGGCCGGATTCGCGCCCGGCCAGCACCAGGGATGCGGCCATGCGCTTCAGATCCCACTCGAAGGGGCCGCGGATGGTCTCGTCGAAGTCGTTGATGTCGAAGACCAGCCGGCCGTCGGGCGCTGCGTAGGCACCCAGGTTGCGCACATGCGCGTCGCCGCAGAGCTGGCTGACGATGCCGGTTGAGGGCAGCACGGCCAGGTCCGCGGCCATGACCGGCACCGCGCCGCGAAAGTAGCCGAAGGGCGACTGCGCCATCAGTTCGTACTTGAGCTTGATGAGCGCTGGGACCCGGCCACGCATCGAGCGCTCCAGTAGCTCCGGTGGGGGCGTCTTGCGCGCCTTGATGTTGAGTTCGCTGTGTTCCTGGCGGCCCACCTGCTTGCGCCGCGCCTGCCCGAGATGGCTGCGTTCTTCCGGAGTCGTCCAATGCATAGCCCGCACCATACAACTCTCTACCTGGGATGCGCAACCGGACTCCTTAAGCCGGCTGTCGCCCCGCTCAAAAGCACTCGATGTGATCGCAGGCGTTCATCAGCGGAAGTTGGAGGGTGGAATCGTGTTCGGGGCCGGAGTAGATGGTGATGGTGGCCGGCTTATAGTCCTCGGGCTTGGCAGTCATGATGTTGGGCACGAAGGTCTGCGGGTTGCGGTCGTAGAGCGGGAACCAGGTGCTCTGAATCTCGACCATGACGGTGTGGCCGGCTTTGAAGACGTGGTCCACGTCGTGGAGCGAGAACCTGTACTCGTGGACGGAGCCGGAGCGCAGGGGCGTCGGCTTGTCGAAGGCTGCAAGATACCGGCCACGGAAGATCTCTTCATTGGTCATCAGCTGGTAGCCGCGCATCTTGGGGTCGGGGACGGTCGCGTCGTCGGGGAACTGGTCGATGAGCTTGACGACCAGGTCGGTGTCCGTGCCGGTGGTGGAGGCGTAGATGTCGGCCAGAACTTCGCCGGTGAGGATGAGGTCCTTCTTCAGTACGGGAAGCTTCCACACCGCGACGTCTTTGCGATCGGTGACGAAGCGCTGGTCCTCGGTCATCCAGTTGCGCCACTGCGAGCCTTCGCTGTAGGTGGGCTGAATGGGCCGATGGCGGTAAGGAACAGGGTTGGCTGGGTCACTGATGTAGCTGGTTTTGGCCGCGCCCTGGGCCTGGCCGGCAGAGTCGCTCCAACTGAGCAGGCCCGCACCCAGCAGATGGAGGCTGGTGGGCTGCGATTCGGTGGGCGGGAAGTGGGCGTAGCGCTTCCAGGTGTTGGAGCCGGTCTGGAAGCTGGCCGTGTCTTCGAGGTCGAAGCCGGAGGGATTTGTGCCCGGCTCGTCTTTGAGGTAGTGGGCAAAGAACCTGGCTTCAATCTGGGCGCGATACTCCTTGCCGATGGGCTCGGTGTAGTCGAGATTGCCGAGATGGCGCGCGGATGAGTTCCAGGAGCCGTGCCGCCAGGGACCGAGGACAAGAAAGTTCTGATGGTTGGCGTCGTGCGGCTCAAGGGACTCGTATTCGATCTGAGGCCCGAACATATCTTCCTGGTCGTAGTAGCCGCCCACGGTGAGCGTGGGCACGGCGACCGCATGGAGCGAGTTCTCGACGGCGCGCGAGGTCCAGACACTGTCATAGGCAGGATGCTCAAGGAAGCGCTTCCAGGTGGGCAGGAGCCTGGAGCCGGATTCCTTCACGTCCTCGGCGAAGGAGCCGCGCTCAAGGAAGTAATCGAAGCCGTCGCGGGGTTTGCCGTCTTTGTCCTTGCCGTAATCGACGGTGGTTTCTTCCTTGCTTGACTCGATTTCCAGCACGTAATCGTATCCGTAGCTCTGCCGAAAGGCGCCATTGTGGAAGAAGTCGTCGCCCATCCAGACATCGATCATGGGCGCCTGCGGCGAGATTGCTTTGACGGCAGGGTGGGGGTCGATGCCGGCGGTCATGGCCAGGAAGCCGTCGTAGCTGGTGCCGATGAAGCCGGCGCGGCCGTTGTTGCCGGGGACGTTTTGGAGCAGCCAGGCGACGGTGTCCCAGGCGTCGGTGCTTTCGTCGATTGCTTTGGGATCGTGATGGTCGGCAAGGGGCCTGCTCATGACGAATTCGCCTTCGCTCTTGTAGCGGCCGCGAATGTCCTCATCGACAAAGGTGTAGCCAGAGCGAGCCAGTTCGGGACGGCTCGCGCATTTGACAGCACGATCCATATGCGACACACCGTAGGGAGTGCGCTCAATGAGGAAAGGCAACGGGCCGGGGATGTCGGCGGGCCTGAGAATCACCGCATGCAGCTTGACGCCGTCGCGCATGGGGATCATGACTTCGGAGCGCTGGTAGTCGTGAAAGAGGTGATGGACGGGTGGGCCGCTGCGGCGGTAGACGGAGCCTTCGGGGTCGGTGGAAACGACGAGGGTGTCGCCGACCCCGGCTGCATCGAGGGTGAAACGGAAGGTGGTCTTCGAGTCGGAGGGACTGAATTCGAGGGCTGAGATGGGCTTGAGTTCCGCGGGAACACTGCGCTCGTTTTCATAGAAGAGCTTGCCGTCCTGCACGTAGAAGCTGAGCGGGGTATCGGGCTCGACAGGGTTGGTGTATTCGCCCGACAGCGCTTCAAATTCGGCGGCGGCGGGCGCCGAAGCCGCAGCCTGGGGCGGCGCGGACCAGGCTGGAGCGGGCGCGGAGGCCGGCAGGGCGAGGCAGAGAATGGCGAGAGCGAGATGTAGACGGGACAAGGGGAAGACCTCCTCGGAGCTTGTCGAAAAAAGCATCGAGAAACCGGCAGAATTAATATCTTACGAGATGGCGCGGAAGAGCCAGTAAAGCACGCCGGAGAGCAAGGCGGCCGCCGGGAGGGTGAAGAACCAGCCCGCCAGGATGTTGCGCACGGTGCAAAGGTGCAGGCCGCTGCCGTTGGCCACCATGGTCCCGGCCACGCCGGAACTGAGGATGTGGGTGGTACTCACCGGGAGGCCGAAGTTGTCGGCGGCGAAGATGGTGCCCATGGCGACAAGTCCGGCCGTGGCTCCCTGGGCATAGGTCAGGTGGTCCTTGCCGATCTTCTCGCCCACGGTGACCACAACGCGCTTCCAGCCCACCATGGTGCCCAAACCCAGCGCCAGGGCCACAGCCACCTTGACCCAGTCGGGGATGAACTTGGTGGCCTTGTCCACTTTGCTCTTGTAGTTTGCCAGGGCGGCGTTCTCGTCCGGCGTAAAGGCCGGATCGTGGTTCTTCTGCATCAGGCGGATGGCTTCGCTGGCCACGTACATGTCGTTGCGGACGTTGGTCTGATCTTGCGCCGGAACCGACTTGAAGACTTTGTAGAGGGCGACCTCGTGGTTGAGGTCTTCGACCAGCTCTCGAAGCGCTAGGACTGTAGCCGGCTGAAGCTGCTTGGTTCGGATGTAGTCGGTGACCTCTTCGCGGGCATCGGGACCGAGGATAGCAGTCTTGTCCACGTGTCGGTCGAGGATGTGGCCGGCCTGCTCGGAGGCGGCGATGAAGTCCTGGACTTCCATGGGACTGACGGCGTGGTTGAGCGCGTAGGCCGTGGGGACGGTGCCGATGAGAATGAGCATGATCAGGCCCATCCCCTTCTGGCCGTCGTTGGAGCCGTGGAAGAAGCTGACGCCGGTGCAGGTGAGCACCATGAGAGCGCGGATGGGCCACGGCGGAGGCTGATTGTCTTTGGGAGCCTCATAGAGGGAGGGATAGCGAATCATCCACTTGGACAAAAGAATGATCACGGCGGCGAGGCCAAAGCCAACCACGGGCGAAATCAGCAGCGCCTTGAGAACCTTGACGGCTTGCTGCCAGTCAAGTCCCGAGGTTCCGGTGCGGACGTTCAGAAGCTGGTTGGCGAGGCCGACGCCTATGATCGATCCGACCATGGTGTGCGAGCTGGAGGCCGGCAGTCCGAGCCACCAGGTACCCAGGTTCCAGAGAATGGCGGCAATCAGCAGGGCAAAGACCATGGCGAAGCCGGCGCCGGAACTGACCTGGATAATCAGCTCGACCGGAAGCAGCGTGATGACAGCGAAGGCCACCGTGCCGGAGGAGGCGAGTACTCCCGCCAGGTTGCACAAGCCCGACAACACCACTGCGACGTTCGGTTCCAGCGAGTGGGTGTAGATGACCGTGGCGACGGCGTTGGCGGTGTCGTGAAAGCCGTTGACAAACTCGAAGCCGAGAGCGATGAGCAGCGCCAGACCCAGCAATAGATACGGCCAGACGCTGGTGACCGTCACCGTGTCCAGATCCTTGGAGACATGAAAGCCGATGTAGGCAAGGCCGCCCGCGAGCGCGAGGAGGAAAAGCAGAATACCGGCGCGGCTTGAGGGACTTTTCAGCTTGCGGTCAACGACCGAAGCGCGCGCAGGCATGATTTCGACTAGTGTAGCCAGGTCGGCCATCAGAAATTTCCAAAGCGGCCGGAGAGACTCCGGTGGCGCCAGGGCCTCCTGGGTCGAAACTCAACTAGGAGCGCACAATGTAAATACAAAGGGGATCGCTTGTGGCGGGAGAGAGAAGAGCCGGATAAATTGGCGTCCATAAAACCCCAACAACTACATGGGTGCGCAGTTGTTTGCTCGGTGAGCCAGGTGAGTCTGACCCTGCTCGTCTGATTCTACACCGGATAGGGGGAAGGCTGGCTAGCGGGAAATCTCCAGCGGTGGAAATCGTGAGCAAAAGCGGGTTAGCGAATCAGGAATCCGCCAACCGCTGCAAGGTCTCGCTGTACCTTTCCATCACGCGCCTTGCTGCCTCCAGTTGTTTCGCGAGTTCGGGGTCGTCTTTGGCCTTCTCATGGAGTTCTGCCCACAGGGGGCCGTGGCGATCATCGCGAGGTTTTCCCTTTTCTTCCATATCGTAATGTTACTCCGAACTCACTCAGCCAGACTCGTCCCATTTCCAGGTGAAATAGTGGCCGAAAATCTCGATCACAGCCCCTATTCCATTTCGATGCTATCGCCAGTCGTCGAGCGCATGGGTCAGGCCCTGGTTCATTACGGCGTCGAAGCCGCTGTGCTTTTTGATGAAGATATCGGAGAAGGCGCGGTCCTGGCGGAGCAGGACGGCCTGCAGCCGGACCATCTCGAGAAGCGCCAGGAACATGGCCACCAGGGCGCGCTCCGAGCGGGTGTGACGAAGCAGGCGGCGCAAGGCCACGGGCTTGTCCTCCATGGTGAGCCGGCGGGCCAGGAACTGAATCATCTGGCCGACGGTTACCGAATCCTCTTCCACGTCGAGAACGGGCCGGTTGCGCGCGCGCTCCAGAATGTCGCGGAAGATGCGCACTAGATCGACGGTGTCGGCGGCGAGCTCCGGCTCGGCGGCGGCCTCGTCGTCCTGGAACTCGCGAAAGCCGGGGTTGGTCCAGGTAGCGGCCTCCAGCATCTGTTTCTGCTGAAGCATCTGGGCGGCGTTCTTGAAGCGCTCGTGTTCCAGCAACCGCTCCACCAGTTCGCGGCGGGGATCCCCGTCGGCTTCTTCGGGGCCAGCGGGCGAGCGCGGCAGCAGCATCCTGCTCTTGATGTGGATGAGCAGCGAGGCGGTGTAGATGAACTCCCCGGCCACATCCACGTCGCTGGCCTTGAGCTGGTTGACGTAGGCCAGGAACTGGGCCGTGA
>JBEKPA010000114.1:0-10439 GCA_049521195.1 Occallatibacter sp. | reverse complement strand
TCTCGACGGGGCCCGTTTCCGGCGCCAGCGTGACGCTGATCGATCCGTCAACCGTCACCCTCGGCTCGGCTACTCCCACCTGGGACAGCAGCAATGGGTTGGGAACCTTCAACGGCGGCGCTGTGGTTTCCTTCGACCCGATCACCAACAACAACGGCATCGAGATGCCCAACTCCTACATCGTCCAATGGAACACCAGTTCATCCTTCACTGGGACCGGCGGAAGCCAGTGCTTCCCGGCGACCGGCAGTCAGAACCCGTGGATCGTGAGCGGAATCTCGGGCAGCGGCCCTTACTACTTCCGCGCGGCGGGCGTCGTGGGCAGCTGCAATTCGGGCACAGTCGGCAGCTATTCCGCGGCTTCGCCCGCTATCACCGTCGCCGCGCCTGCAAGCGGCAACCTGGTCCAGGGAACGGTCACCTTCAGCCAGACGGCGACCGGCCCGCTGTATGTGGGCTTCTACAACCAGAACACGGGCAGCGTCTACGTGGATGTAGTGGGCAGCAAGGCGAGCCCCCCGGCAAGCGGGGCATCGTACTCGGTCTACGTTCCCACCGGCAGCAATTACGTCAACTTCGCAGTCGTCGACCAGAAGAACGAAGGCCTCATGGTTCCGGGAGACATCTCCAATACGAATGAGCAGAATATGCCTCAGGTGGCCATCACGGCCGCCGAGAACATCGGCAACCTGGCGCTGCCCAGCGGCAACGGCCAAGCCAGCGTGAAGACGCAGAGCAGCCAGCAGACGAACATCAGCGGCAGCACCAGCACCGGTTACAACGTCGACCTCCGGGTCGTCGGTCTCTACAAACTGCCGGCGAGTGTCCAGCTTTACACGGCACCGGCCTACGTCCAGGTCACGCCCGCGGATATTGCCACGGGCGAGTTCAACGGCAACTACGACGAGTGGGACTACTATCCCAACACCACCGGCGGCACACCGACCCTGAGCGATGTGTTTACCTTCAACGTCACCTATACCGATGGGAGTTCGAACTCGACAGCGAATCCCACCCCCAACCCCTTGACCGCCTCGCCCACCGCCATCCTGAGCGCCTTCGCCACCGGCCTCTCGCCTACCTGGAACACGAACAGCGTGAGCACGACGCCGACATTTACCTGGAGCTACCCATCGGGCGCCAGCAGTTACACCTACCAGTTCCAGTTGGAGGATTCGAACTACAACACGATCTGGCAGATTCCCGGCAACCACTCCAACTCGAACGGCTTCTCCAGCTCTATCTCACCGTCCATCACCTGGGGCGTCGATCCGACGGGAGGCGGAAATACGCCGTCGGTATCCAGCCTGAACAGCAACTCGACGTACATGTGGTCGATTCAAGCCACGGACGCTTACGGCAATGAGGCCATTACGCAGGTGGCCTTCCAAACGCCCGAAGCGGCCCTGTCGTTGCCCGCGCCGGGTACTCAGGGGTCGGCGCTGGTCGGCGCGCCCTACGGGCAGTCTATTCACGCGAAGGGCGGCAGCGGCAGCGGCTATGTCTTCACTGTGAACGGCGACACAGTTCCCGCCAGCCCGTCTTCCCTCACTCTGACGGACGGCCTGAGCGTCTCCAGCGATGGCAACACCCTGACCGTGAGCGGAACGCCGGCTACAGTTCAAACCATCTCGCTCAGCGTCTCGGTGACCGACAGCCAGAGCAACACCGCCGGCCCGGTCAGTTATTCCATCAACGTAATCTCCGCGCCAAGCGGCGTGAACAACGGCAACCTCAGCGGAACCTACGTCTGCAAGTTCGACGGGTTCAGAGACAGCGACGGCTCACGCTGGGCAACTCTTGCCAGCTTCCTGGCGAATGGCAGTGCCAGGACCTTCACCAGCGGCGTATTCGACTCGAATAGCCGTACCGAGACGACCGCGGTGGCGGGTACCATGACCGGCAACTACAGCGTCGGCGCCGACAACAACGGAGTGATGATCACCAACGTTGTGCTGACCTCGGGCGGCACGGGATCGGCTTCCGAAACCTGGGCGATTGCGCTGACCAATGCCACTTCGCCGGCGCAGGAGTTCCGCATGGTCGAAACCGACGACGTGGGATCGTCGTCCTTGGGCCAGCACAGCACAGCCGATTGCTACCTGGCCACCACCGGCGCCTTTGCCGCCAGCACCCTCAGCGGCAACAGCTTCGCCTATGGCCTCCAGGGCGAGGATGCCGGCGGCCTCCCGGAGGCATGGGCTGGCCGCTTCACCGCCTCCACTGAAAGCGCAACCGGAGGAACGGGAGGCGCCCCCGGCGGAAGCATCACCAACGGCATTTATGACGGGATGTACATCAAGAAGACCAGCGACGGTGGCAATGTATTCACCGGAAGCTACACCGCGCCAAGTTCCACGACGGGACGATTCACCATCGCTATGACTCAGACCGTCGGAGGCACTCAGTACACGGGCAGCGACGTCGGATACATCATCGACGCCAATCGCATGTTCCTGCTTGAAACCGTCGGAGATGGGGGTATGCAAGCCGGCGATATGCGCACGCAGCTCAACACCTCGACGTACACCGCATCGGACCAAACCGGCTCCTCCGTGACCTACGAGCAGGGATGGGAATACTCGGGCGGCGCGGTATCCGGCTACGATTCCCTAGTCCTGCAGGCAACTGGCAATGGAACCGGAAGTTCAACCGTCAATGCGAGTTACCAGGACGAGAATGGGACCTACCAGGATGGACAGGCGAACGGCGCCACCTCCTCCTTAACCTTCGATAGCAGTAACCTGGGCCGCGCAACCGTCACGGTGAACGGCAGCACCGACACCATGTATGCGTATTTCTTCAACACCGGCAGCGCCTTCCAGATCGATTTCAATGGCAGCGAAGGCTACCTGGCAACCGGCTGGACGGAGCCACAGACTGCAACCACATTCACCGATGCGGCCGTGGCCGGCAACTACCTGTTCGGCCAGTTGCCGCGGCCGGAACCGACTTCCAACGGAAATGCAGGAGAATTCGACCTGAGCAACAGCGGGAATGTCACGGGCGGCATCACCACCGCGGGCGTCGGAGATTTCTCCTACGATGAGTCCATTAGCATGACCTACAGTTGGGACCCGACTGTCACCGGGACGGGCTCTTTCCTGGTCGGAAGCGGCAGCAAGGGATTGAGCTGCATCGTCATCAGTTCCACGAAGGACGCTTGCATCTTCAACGGAGACGACTCGCCGAGCGTGGCGATCCTGCAGCAGTAGGCAATGGGGTTTGAACTGAGACTCTGAGGGCGGTCAACCATCCGGTTGGCCGCCCTTGCTTTTGGTGCGCCCAGCATGGGCGCGCTCTTACGGATGTAAGTCCCGTCTTAAGCAGGTCACAGCGAGCGAAGCGAAGCGCGATGCGCTGGAGACGGTTGCGAGACAGCGGAAGACAGCCGAAGAAGAATTGCGACGTGAGGGCGAGGCAATGCCCAACATTACTCAGGGTCTTGAAGGAGAATACCTGCAAACGTCCCTGCAGTCTTATAGAAATAAGGGCGAGAAGGGGGTGAAAAGTGCTCGTAAGTCATTGAATCTAAATGGTGGACGCGGAAGGAATCGAATTTTCAACCAAACGTATATTCAACGACATGCAGGTCAGCGGATGACACCTTAGACCATGCAAAGCAGGCTAAAACCGACAAACGGAGCGCGGATAGAGCGCGGAATCGTCATGTGTGACTGACTTTGCTGAACGAGTCCATGGCGTTCGTCATCTCGCAATCTCACACTCTACACGATAAATTACGGCCTTGACATTTGACCCACGCAAGCCCTTAAAAACGCAGAGCGGCGGTCGTGGGTCAAAACTTACCCTTTGCGGCCCGAAGTAAGCACGGAAGAGTTAGCTGCATCCCCACGCAGCGCCGGGTAGTTTGAGGGCTGATCCTGCAACCCGTCGACCTGACCCCATTCTTCGTCCACCTCGGTTCTCGGAGGGTCTGCCTCCATCCTTCATGCAGCAAGGCTGCTGCATCCGGTCTATTTCCCAACCTCCTACTTCGGCCGTCATGGAAAACATTGGCAAACAACAGCGCGGGCAAATCGAAACTACGGATTAGGCGGCCGGATTTCGAAGTGTACTGTGTTTGTCCGCATCCATATGCCTGTTGTGTCCTGTACTTCCATGTAGACGGTGTATTGCCCTGGTGTGAGATCGTAGAGAAATGTCAAGTCGAACTGCCTGACATCCAACCCGCCTGGAGGTGTCCCTTCATATTGCTTTTCTCCTGGTGGATAAATTGGAATTTTTGACGGTCCGCCGCCTTCAAGCGCCGGAAGGCCCGGCTCCCCGCGAAGTTGGCGATGACGATATGTCAATGGTGGTTCGCCTTTCTCACCTTCAACATGCATTCGCCATTCGAGATCATAGTACAAGATAATTGCTTTTTTGCTGATGTTTTTGTTTGTCAATATAACTCGAGGCTTTTGTCCCGTCTCGTAGATTTCTTGCGTCATCGAAATGCTTGAGGAAAATGAAGTTGATTTTGCGCCTTCCGTAGCATTCTGACAGTTGAGAATCATGCTGCTTCCGACAATCAAAGCGATAACTGCTGACGGTTGAGAGAAAGTTTGAACAATTCGCATATTTCCTCCATTACTTCATGCTGGTTATTGACATGCACCGTTATTTGACGGAGCACAACTGGTCCATGTGGGGTAGGTGCTGTTCTCATAGGCCGTTTGTGTTCCAACGCCGCATTGAACTGTCCAATCGCTTGTGTATATGCCAGGCCCTAGTGAAGTGAATGAATTGATAGAACAAGCACTCCAGGTCCAATCAATCGCCCCCAAAGGTACTGGGATGGAGGAGCAATTGCTCGGGATGACTGTATACGGGCTCTCACTTGTATTGACACTCGAAGGAGTGCAACTTGTTTGACCCGCAGGAGGAATCATTGGATCCCAAAATACATACATTGTGGCATCAAATGACTTTCCTACCTCTCCGACACCGTTAGATAGATTGGCCATTGAGGGAGTATCGGTTGCAGCATAGGATGGAGCAGGTGGAGTGACGGGAGGCGTTTGAGACTGACCAGTATCGTAACTCGAAGGATATGGGTAATTCCCATCCAACTGATTGAGAGCGTCGGGTGACAGCATGATCACCGGGCAATGTGCAAAGGCCAGCACCTTATACAAAATGCCAGCCCGTGTGATGGCGGCAAAATGTGATGCGCCTTGCGCGCCCAGCACGATGAAGCTGGCATTCAAGGCTCGGCTCCCATAGAGCAGTTCCTCTGTCGGATCGCGCAGGGCCACTTTTGTTCGAATGTTGATCTTCTCCTGCAAATCAGTCGGAACCAGCGACGGCAGTTCGGCCTCAACTTGGTCGATGGTAAGACCGGCCAAGATGTTCTCCTTCTCCTGCGGCCGAATGATATCTTGCAGAATCAGCCTGTCGTGGTGACTGGCGGCCATTTCCGCACCGAAGCTGGCTACGACACCGCGGCCCTCCTCCGTGCTGACGTCACAAAGGATGTTGCGGGTTGAAGAGTTGCGATAGCCGCTTGCGACCACATCGGGACTGACAACGCAAACCGGCACGTTCGCATTACGAATCACAGCTTCGGCAACCGAGCCAACCAGCATCTTGCCAATGGGGCCCGAAGAACGGTTGCCCATGACGATGCGATCGATTTTCCGCTCACGAAGGAAGGTGAGAATTTGGTCGGCGGCCGATCCGGTCCGGACGACGACCTCGCATCGGATCCCGAAATCCCTGGCGCGTTGGGCGAGAGATTCAAGAAAGTGCGTGTCTGCCGAGGCGGTGCCGGCACAGACAGAGTTGTGAATCTCCGAGGTGCTTGAACTGGCCGGGGCTGTCGTTTCGATAGCATGAAGGATAATGAGTTCCGCGCCAAACTCGGCTGATTGCGCCAGAGCGAAGGCAAAGGTCTTTTCATCGGCGGGAATCTCAGATGCCAACGGGATTGTGGAGGGTTTGCTCCAGGTTGGTTTGAGGGAAACTCCCAAGTGAACCTCCTAATATTCGATTTGCAGGGTGCCGTGATCGTGAATCTCTGGCCTCCGTTCGAAGGTGAACGTGCGTAACGCGATGCTTGTCAAGCACGCCATTTCAACTCGCACTTAGTCAGTTGAATCTGTGCCCGGACGGTAAATGCCATAGCGCCGTCAGAGCCATGATACTAAGCGCTGACTGCAAATCAGCGCAGCTTCCGCAATTGTGACCTGGCAACTGAAAGTCCGCGACAGCCAAATGAGGAAAGTTCTGGTTGCCGCAAATCATGTCAAGAGGGCCACCAAGTCATTCTTGCGAGACCCTCAAGAATGTCTCAGCGGTCCAGAGTGAATCCCGCGCGCCGGTTCTCCTGCCAGCAGTCCTCTGAGTGCTCTACGCAGAATGGCTTATCCTTGCCGTAGCTGATAAGCCTGATACGGCTGGCTGCCACTCCATCGTCGATGAGTAACTTCTCGGCCGCCTCCGCGCGGTTCTGACCGAGCGCAAGGTTATACTCCTCGGAGCCGCGCTCGTCGCAATAGCCTCCGATGAGGATCCTTGCGTTCGGGTGATTCACGAGGTAGAGGGCATCGTGCAGGAGCGTGGCCCGCGCGTCTGTACGGATGTCGTATTTGTCATAGTCGAAAAAGATGTCCTTAACGTTGGCCCTGAACTCTTCCTCGGCGCTCATGGTGTTTACTGGCGGTGGTGCGGCCACGACCGGCTGTGCATTCACGGTGACGCGGACAGTGGCTTCCGCAGAGCCTCCAGGACCTTTGGCAATCAAACGATAGGTGGTGGAAACGGGCGGGGTTACGGTCCTCACCCCCACGACGATGGCCACGTCGCCGATTCCGTCAATTTGGGCGCTCGTCGCGTTGGCGGTAGTCCAGTTGAGTACGACCGGGTCGCCGGCCGTAATCACATTGGGAGTTGCGGTAATCTGCGCCGTCGGCGCGGGGATGACTTCCGCGGGTGCAGTTGCCGTGGGAGGAACAGGAGGAGCAATTTTCTTCTTGCATCCTGATACAGCGACAATGGAGGCAAGCAGCACAACAGGAAGCAAAAGCCGGTTCAGTCGATTCATGGAACTACTCCTTCTCTGATTTCACTGCGTCTTCCTGATAGCTTGACCATCTCGTCGATCTTCCGATACCCCGCTGCCTACATGCTTGCCATTTGCACACAAACCCCATGGACCCGGCGTTAATCGTTCAGGAAGACGTCGCGATTGTGGCCAACGTCCCTTTCACCTAAGCAATGAAGACGCCGTCGGCGTGATTTGTATGCCTGAATGCGCCTCTCAGGCCTAGCAAGAACATTTGGCATTGCGAGTATCATTGTGAATCGAGAGACTCCGCGACAGATGTTCCTTTTGGGACAGTGAATGATTTGCCCGCAGCCTATCATTCTGCTGAGTTGTTGTAGTGGTCTCTGCAATGGGCCTGTTTGTGTACTCCATCGGCCTTCGTTGAGAGGCACTTGCGAGAATGGACATCATCGATGGCAAATGACATTCAAACTGAATTTGATGTAGACGCCTTTCTCACGAAAGCCGGGTGCGAACGAACGATAGTCCAATTGGGTCGGACTCAGGTGTTCTTCACTCAGGGCGATCCGGCTGACTGCGTCTTTCTTCTTCGCGAGGGCCGCGTCAAGATTTCGGCGGTCTCCGCGGCTGGGAAGAAGGCGACAATCCGGCTGGTTTCGGCTGGCGACTTCTTCGGAGAGAAGGCGATAGCGCCCGAGCCGGGGTTGCGCATTACGACGGCTACTGCCTTGACCGCCTGCACTGCGCTCAGGATAGCGAGGGACGAGTTTCTTCGTTTGATGCGCGAGGAACCGTCCTTCTCCAACTCCTTCTCCGCGTTCCTGTTAGCCTGCAACCTGAGAGTCCAGGCCGATTTGGCCCATCAGCTCTTCAACCGGGTGGAGAAGCGGTTGGCACGCATCCTCCTGCTTATGGCCGAGTATAGCCAGCCGGAGGATGGGGATCCGCTGATTCCTCCGATATCGCAAGAAGCCCTGGCGAACATGATCGGCAGTACCCGGCCGCGTGTCAACGCCTTCATGAACCGCTTTTGCAAGCTCGGGTTTATTGAGTACAACAGCCGTATCCGAGTTCATAAGTCGTTGCTGAATGTCTTTCTTCGCGATTGAACGATCGCCGCACTTCATGCGTAGGGCTGCTGGCGGAAAGACCGATCTTCCGCCAGGTTGACCACCATCGCCTGCGCTGGGCCTCGAACCTGTAAGCCTTCGGTTTACGCTTCGTCTGCTTCGACATAATAAATGTTTTATCAATGACTTAGCTGGAGAAGAAATGCCATTTTGAAGTGTGTTCGGGGCTCGCTGCCACGCAGTCAGCGGCGAACTCTTCCTTCCGGAACAGGGAACCGACTGTGCACTGTCCAAAACCGAACAGATACGTCTTCATACCGTCCTCAATAGTTACAGTGACGCTTCTGCGTGGAGCGGCCGCGATCGAGACAATATAGCATCCATCGCCGCACAGAGGGATGATTTGTGGCGGAACTGACGCCCACGCCGGATGAACTGCGCAACAACGCCCGCGGGCGTTTCCCGACGAGGATCAGCGGTTTCATCAGGTCGATCCTGCTTGCGGCGATGGCATTGGTCGTCGTTTGTGAGTTTTCGGTAGGGTTGCGTGACGCCATTCAGCGCAAGACGGACAAGAAGGTGAAGCAAGGCAAGGAGGGGCGCGCATGGCCTCTCAAGAGATGTACCTGGTTGTTCAACAGAATTGGGAAGGAGAAACACATGGATTTGAGGAACCTGAAGTCTGTTTGTCTGGTTATGGTTGCGGCGTTTCTTGTCATCATGCCAATGGGGTGCAAGAAGGCTCCGCCAATAACACTGACGGCCACAGCCTACCCTCCCGCCGTATTTCCCGGCGAGCCGGTCACCGCGACCGCTACTGCCGGATCGGTGAGCACCAAGAAGAAAGTGAATGTGATTTACAGCTGGTCGGGAGATAACGTGACGGGCAACGGAGCGACGGCCACGGTAGCCACCGCTTCGCTTGCGCCGGGCAGCTATACGGTGAAAGCGGAAGTGAAGGAAGGCAAGCCGGGCAAGGAAGGCCTGAAGCCGGGTCAGTCGGCAGATGCCTCGGCCAGCTATACGGTGAAGGCGTATGAGCCCCCGACGATCAGCTGCTCGGCGAGCCCCAGCACCATCAAGCCGGGCGAGGGTAGCACGGTAACCGCAGTCGGCGTGAGCCCGCAAAATCGTCCCTTGACCTACGGCTATTCGGCAACTGCCGGTTCCATCAACGGCAGCGGCGCCACGGCGGCCTTCTCCTCGGCTGGTGCGCCGACCGGCGTCGTGGGGATCACGTGCAACGTGAGCGACGACAAGGGCCACACTGCAACCGCGAACACCAGTGTGACCATCACAGCCCCATATGTGGCTCCGGTTCCGCACACCCAGGCTCTTTCTTCGATCAGCTTCGCTAGCGACAAGGAGCGCCCGACGCGTGTGGACAACGAAGCCAAGGCGGTTCTGGACGAGATCGCCCTCGACCTGCAGAGGCAGCCGGATGCCAAGTTGGTTGTAGTGGGCAATTCAGATGCAACGGAAAAGGCGAAGGCCGCGAGGGAGCAAAAGGCCGCGCTGAGGCGCAAGCACCTCAAAGTTGAGGATCTGGCCGCCGAGCGCGCCGTCAACGTCAAGGAGTACCTGGTGACCGAAAAGGGCATTGACGCCTCCCGAATCAGCGTAGCGACCGGTACGGCGGATGCCCAGGATGTGCAAAACTATCTCGTTCCCTCCGGCGCCAACTTCGCAGCCGACGTGCAAGGAACCACTCCGGTGGACGAGTCGGCGGTGAAGCCTCAGCCGCGCATGCCCCTGCTTGTCCGCCACGCCCGCAAGAAGGCTGCCGCGGCCAAGTAGGTTCATAACTTTCCCAGACAGTGAACCAGTTCGTCAAGCCTTCCACGAGTTATGGAAGGCTTGACGAACGAACAGCTAAAAGAAACCTCCAGCCCGAAGAATTGGCATCGACCCCATCGAATGAAATGAATCTTCGCTTCAAATCGTAACTTTCTTGGGCAATGGCGTTTTCGTTTGCCAACGCCTTCCGAAACCGGCCTTGGAAACCTGGAAGGATGAAGGAGTCAGTGCCCTGTCGGCGCAGCAGGCTTTGTATCAGGTGACACACTGGAATCTGGCCGCGCGGCGTGGCCTGTATACGCCCCTGATGGAGAAGAAATGACGGGAAACAGACACAACCGCGCCGGAAGCGGCAGTGAAGATGGCGAACCTGGCCCTGGGCCCTACTGGACACGCATGCACCGCGATTGGCGCTTCTGGGTGGGCGCCGTATTCATGTTTGCGGCGCTCTCAATTTACGTGCTGAGCGGAGACCTGGCGTGGGTTCCACGCAGCCACCCGAGCCAGTCCGCGCCGGTAACCCAGGGCAGATAGCCCGGCTCTTTCCAATCTTCCGGATC
>JBEKPA010000113.1:0-10517 GCA_049521195.1 Occallatibacter sp. | reverse complement strand
GTTCACCCGCCGCACGCTGCAAATGAATCTCCACATAGAGCCGGGACCGCAGTTGGCCGAGCTGGTCCACGAGATCTTCGCGCTGGAGGCAGTCGCGCTCTTCGACGCCGACCTGCACCGCGTGTATCAAGCCGGGATCTGGAACGTGGACCCGGAGGAACTGGCGCGGAACGTCTACTACTTCGAAACTTCGGACGACGATCCCGAGACCGGCCTGGGGCGCAGGGTCGTCCGGCTGGGGACGGTGCCGGTGGGCAGCCTGGTGATGCGCGGCGAAACCAGCCCGCTGACCAACAACGCCATCGCCTCGCTGATCGCCATCACCTTCGACCGCTACCGGGCCTTCGCCAACGAGAGCCGCATTGAGACCGAACGCCGCACCGAACAGCTCCGCTCCACGGTGCTTGACAGCCTGGCCCACGCTTACAAGACGCCGCTGACGGCCATCCGCGCGGCCAGCACGGGCTTGGGAGAGATGGGCCACCTGTCGGCGGGACAGGCGGAACTGGTGGGCTTGATCGATGAGCAGGCCGGCGTGCTGAGCGAGCTGACCACACGGCTGCTGACCACCGCGCGCCTGGATGCCGGCGAGGTCGCCATTCATCGCACTCCGGTGGGCGTTGGATCGCTGATTGAAGAGGTTGTGGACAGCCTCCGCGACCGCCTGGCGAGCATGAAGGTTTCCGTCGATCTCGAAGACGAGAACCTCACCGTCTGCTGCGACCGCCAGATGATGGTCATGCTGCTCACCCAGTACATCGACAACGCCTGCAAGTACTCGATCTTCGGCACCGCGATTACCATCCGCGCCGTCCGCGCCAAGGCGGAGGCGATCTTTTCCGTGCATAGCTTCGGGCCCGCGATTCCCATCACCGACCGCGAGCGCATCTTCGACCGCTACTATCGTTCCTCGACCTACTCGAACCGGGCTCCCGGCACCGGGATCGGCCTTTCGGTGGCCAAGCGGGTGGCGATGATGCATGGCGGTTATGTCTGGGTCACCAGCGATGAGATCGAGGGAACCACGTTCTTTGCGGCCATCCCAGTCTCGGCGCAGAAGGAGTGTTCTTGATGAACCAACCTGTCATTCGCATTCTTGTGGTCGACGACGAATCGGCCATCCGCCGGGCGCTGCGGCCTCCGCTGGTCGAACTCGGCTTTCAGGTCGCCGACTGCTCGCGCGGCGAAGAGGCGCTGCAGATGCTGCGCGCCGCGGTCTACGATGTCGTCCTGCTGGACATCAATATGCCCGGAATCGGCGGCATTGAAACCCTGCGCCGCATTCGCGCCTTCGCTCCCCGGCTGCCCATCCTCATGCTGACGGTCCGCGACCAGGAAGAGGACAAGGTGCAGGCGCTCGACCTGGGCGCGGACGATTATGTCACCAAGCCCTTCAGCACCCGGGAGCTGATCGCGCGCATCCGCGCCGCGGTTCGCCGCGTCCGAACCCCGGCCCGCGCCGAAGACGCGCCCATCGAGATTGGAGAGATTCGCCTGGAGCCGGTCAAGCGCACCCTGACCAAGCGCGGCGAGCCGGTGCGTCTCACCCGTAAGGAATTCGATATTCTCCACTGCCTGATGAGCCGCGCCGGCCGGGTGATTACCTATGCCCGGCTGCTGACCGCGGTGTGGGGAGCCGACTCCCGCGAAGAGGTCGAGTACCTGCGCACCTTCGTCCGCCAGTTGCGCAAGAAGATTGAAGACGATCCCTCCAATCCTCTTTATCTGCTGACGGATGTGTACGTGGGCTACCGATTTGCCGATGCCCAGGCCTTCCAGCAGGAAGAGACCGCGGAGAGCGCACCGGATGCCGGCGGGCCGGCCGGCGAACCGGAACGGGCGTCGTAGGGAACCTCTGAAATGCCAAGCGACGCCCCCTGGGCACGCCGAAGAATCCTTGCCCCCGCAATCATTGCCGGCCTGGCGATGAACCCGCGTCGCGCATTCGCGCGCGCCCATCCGGACCCGCAAGAATGCCAGGTAACCCGGCAAGTAATACCCCTTAGTTACTAAGTAGTCATCCCTTGCGTTCCACAGTGTTATGCAATTATTTGCGCAACTTCCCCTCGATGCCTTCGTAATGTATTGATTCTAAACAATCGTAGTTTGGCCTTTCAGTTGCATCCTTGTTAACGGCCTGCAAAAACGCACGCTCAACGATGGTGACCGTGCGCGAGGTGAGTTCGTTCCGAGGCGCCCACGGCAGCATCGGTTCGATCCACGGGAGCAGCCGCAATTGCCAGATGGCTGCGCGGCGAGGGATCGATCTGACGGCACGTGGGAGCGCAGCGAGAACTCGTCCGGCAAAAAGGGCGAGAGCGCAACAACTCAATGCAGGCTGGGAAAAAGGGGGCAACTGTGAAGAAATTCGGTTTGTGCATGATTTTGGGTCTGTCGGCGTTTTGCTTGTTGACTGTGGGCAGTCCGGTGAAGGCTTACGCGGATACCGCTGCTCTGGGATTCATAGGCGCCGGTCCGAATGTCACCCCGGATGGGTATTATTTCGCCTATCCTTATTATTACTTCAGCGTCGACGGAGGCCCCGGTAATACCCCGCTGATGTGCCTCAGCTATAACAACGACATTTGGCCTGGAGAGACTTGGACGGTAACGGTCGAGCCGATCTCCGCGATGTCAACGGTCGTGACAATCAACGGGACGACCCCGGAAACTTACTCCGAAAGCGATTGGGAGGAAGCGGCTTGGCTATACAACGAATCCAATGTCAACGCGTCCACCAACCCAGCCCTTGCCGTATCCGACCAGTTGGCTGCTTGGGAAGTGTTCTCGACCGACGTATCCCCCTACGACCTCGAGAACAGCGCCGCCGCCGCTGAACTGTCGGCTGCAAAAAAATTTGTTGCCAGCAACACAATCGCAAATGACGCCAGCTTCTACTCAACAATGCAGATTGATGTCCCGCTTGACGGCTGGCCCTCGATTGACCCGGTTCCCCAGGTTCTTATTGGCTACGCGCCTGCGCCTGAACCCGGCAGCCTCATCCTGCTCGGCAGCGGTCTGCTGGCCTTCGCCGGCGTCCTTTACCGCAGAAGGCGTACCGCGTAACAGACTTCTGCTCAAGCTGCCCGCCGCGCGGCGGCGGGCAGCTACGTCTACTCGTCGTAGTGCAGCAGGCTGAACACGTCGTATTCCGCGAAGCGGCTGCGGCCCTTCAAAAAGTCCAGCTCGACGGCAAAGGCCAACCCGGCAATCTCCCCGCCCAACTGCTTCACCAGCTTAACGGTAGCTTCCATCGTGCCTCCGGTGGCCAGCAGGTCGTCCACCAGCACCACGCGCTGCCCCGGCTGAATCGCGTCCAGGTGAATCTCCAGCGAGTCGGAGCCGTACTCCAGGTCATAGGTAACGCGCGCCACGGGCGCGGGCAGCTTGCGCGGCTTGCGCACCGGCACAAATCCGGCGTTCAGCCGGTAGGCCAGCGCCGGCCCAAAGATGAATCCCCGCGCCTCGATGCCCAGCACCAGATCGACTTTGCGCTCGATATAGTGCGCCGCCAGCGCGTCGATCAGCTTGGCAAAGCCGGTCTTGTCCTTGAGCAGCGTGGTGATGTCATAGAACAGAATCCCCGGCTTGGGAAAATCCGGCACCGTGCGCACCAGCGCCTTCAGGGCTTCCACGTCGATGGGCTTCGCGGGGCTGATAGAACCGGTTTCTTCGGCCATTTGTCCTTCCCTTCCTGGATAAGACTCTTATGCGATTGGTGAAACAGAACCGGCGCGTCGGCGGTTCCGCTTCCCTGCAAATTATAGCGGGGGGGGGCCAAAGACCGGGCTGCGGCAAGCAAACGCATCTCGGACCGGAGCCGGCGGCCGCCGCGCCGCAATAATCCGGCAGGGCGCATTCACCGGCCGAGCCAAAGGGAAACTCCGCCGGTGATCGACCGGCCCGGCATGGCGACGCCATTGATCTCCTGATAACCGGTGTTACTCAGATTGCCCAGCCGCAGATAGGGGCGTATCTTTCCCAGGTCATGGGTTAGCGAAGCGTTCCACACGGGATAGGGATTGGCATTCCACGGAGCAATGCCAGGCTGCTGATAGGGCTTTGCGATCCGCACTGCATTGGTCAGAGTAAGATAGCGTCCCAGCAAGGCCGTCCATGCGGCATGGATATTCTCAACCGGATAGTTGAGGGCGTACTCCGATTGCAAACCGTGCAGCGAATCCTGCGCGCCGACAAGCCCCGTCCAAGCGATGCGGACCACCTGCGACTTAGCCGGCATCCAGGTTATCGATGACTCCACGCCGAGAAAGCGAAGGCCGCCGAGATTGGCCGCGTTCCATGGCGATGCGGGCGAGGCGCGCAGATAGTCGATGGTGTCGTGCTCGCGGGAATAGAACCCGGTCGCCGAGAGCGAAAGGCGGCTGGATGGAACCCAATCCACTCCGCCCTCGCCGGACCATGCCGACTCGGGCTTAAGGTTGGGATTGCCTATCGTGGTCGGATCGGAGTAATAAAGGTCGGTATAAGTCGGAATCCTGAATCCATAACCTCCGCTGGCCCTGAGCTTGAGCGAGTCCGCCAGTCGCAAACTCCCGGCCAGGTGGGGCGACAGCACCGACTGCGGGCCGCCTGAAAACAACTCCTCCCGGAGGCCGGCGGATAAGTTCCAGCGCTTCTTCGCGGGACGCAAATCCAGATCCGCATAACCCGCGCCGCGATTGCGGGCATGGAGGCCGAGATTGTTGCTATGAATGCTGTCGCCGTCCGATTCCAGCCCAAAAAGAAGCAGGGATGTGGTTGCAATGGGAACCGTCCGCCGCAAGGACGCCTGCCAGGAGCCGTCGATGTGGTTGTTTTCATAGACGGACGGCTCGCCGCGCAGCAGGACAAACTCATCTGTGTGCCGCCGGTAGCCGAACGCCGCCACGGTGCGGCTGCCTAACTCCTGGCGGGCGGAGGCGAACCATCCCTTGGTCCGCTCCCATGAGTTATAAGGTCCATAATACTGGTTGGCCCCGAAGGAGCGGTCGCTGGCCGCAAACAGAAGGTCCGAGACGCCCAGCCGCGAGCCGGCCCAGCTCTCCAGCGAACTGTCTTCGTTGCGGTAGTCGCGGTCGGTCATGAACCCGGTGGAGAAGTTGCGGTCCGCGGTCAGCCGCCCGTT
Organism: Occallatibacter sp.; assembly: GCA_049521195.1. Classification (GTDB taxonomy): domain Bacteria; phylum Acidobacteriota; class Terriglobia; order Terriglobales; family Acidobacteriaceae; genus Telmatobacter. The sequence goes on along the minus strand of JBEKPA010000113.1, from coordinate 5,392 downwards.
CCACCGCTTGCGCGCCAGGGCGGCCAGAAGGGACTCTTCGTTCGCGCCAAAGCTGCCTTCGCCGGCGCGCAGCCGGAGCGAGGTTGCGGAGGGCGCGGCAGTGAGAAAGTCGACCACGCCGCTGAGCGCATCCTCGCCGTGCAGCGTGGAGCCCGCGCCATGCAGAACCTGGATCGAATCCATCGCGTCGAGCGCGACGGGCAGGTCCAGATTGTGATGCGCGGTCTGGCTGTCGTCGATGCGGAAGCCGTTCAGCAGCACCAGCGTCTGCTCGAAGGTGCCTCCGCGCAGAACCAGGTCCGCCTGTCCGCCGCCGGCGCCGCGCTGCTCAAGAAAGATCGACGAGTCCTGCCGCAGCAACTCCTGCGGCGACTCCAGCGACAGGGACTTTGTTCCCACCGGCAGCACCAGCACCGAAGCGGGCGACTCCGCCAGCGGCACCGGCTCCGGCGAGCCAAGAACCACCACGGTTTGCTGAATTGAAGGCACTCCGGCGCTCTGCGCGTAACCGGCTTGCGCGCAGACAGCTAGAGAGAGGCAGCCCGCAATCCAAATATGTTTTTGGGAAAGCACAATTCTGTTCAACGGCAACCTGGGGAAGCAAATGCGATTATAGCGGGCGCCGCGCATCCATGGCGCGGCCAGCCCCGCTCGGACGGCGTTTTCCCAATCCGGCATGCTTTGCGCTCCATCGAATCCGGCTGCGAAGCAAATAGGAATCCAATCCCCTTCCCCGACAGACCGTCCGGCGGAGATTCTGCTAAAGTGGCGATCAAAGGTTTCCTCATGCCCAACTGTCGATTTGTGGTGCGATTTCTCGCCGCAACTGTGGCCGGAGTTGGCGCCTTTGCCTTCTGCGGCGCGTTGGGATTGAACTTGTCCGCGCTGACGCAGCAGCCTGCGCGCACACAGCAGCCCGGCGCGGCTCAGCCGGCGCAAGGCGCAACCCCGGATGCGGCCAGGGCGCCCGCTTCCGCTCCCGTCGGCGCACAGCAGCCGGCCCCGCCGCCATCCGCGCAGGAGCCAGCCGCGACAGTGCCCGCCGCGCCAGCGCCTGTGATCGAACCGCCTTTGGCCGCCAAGCTCGCGGCAGCGCAAAGCGCCAAATCCGCGCCCTCCCTGGCGGGCGAAATCACCGAGGACGAACTAAAGCGGCAGTTGCTGGGCAAGCCGCTCTACCTGCGCGGCGGCTACCTCGACAGCAGCCTCACCTTCAACGAGCATGGCGCGCTGATTGGCCATTCGCCGCAGGGCTCCTACACGCTGAATGCGATCGAAATCAACAGGGTGCGCCTCGCCCGGCACAAGTTGGAGCTGGAAGGGACGCGTTTCGGGCTGCACTTTCTGGGCGCCCTGCCCAATGAGGACCCCACCACGGCCGTGGACCGGGTAAAGATCACGCCCAATAAGAAGGTGGTCAGGATCACCATCGACCGCGAATTGGTAGTATCGCCCAAGAAGGAGAAGAAGCGAGCCAAGCAAGATAAGAAGAATCCCGCCCCTGGAGTTCCAGCCAAGACCGCGCCCCCCGCCGCGCCGCCTGCCCAACCGGATGAGAAGAGCGAGGCCGATCAGGCCAAGGCCCAGATCGCCGCTGCCCCGCCGGCCGAACGCCCAGCCGATCCAGGGAGCGTGACTACCACCCTCTCGCCGGCGCACGCCGCCAGCGTGCTGCGGGAGGCGCTCGACCGCATCTTCGCGCCGGGAATCGACGAGCAGTTAAAGGCCTCGATGCCCGCCTTCTGGAGGCTCTACTACCAGGCGGCCGCGGCCGGCGCCGATTACCGGCCCAGCGATCCCGCCGTTTTGCGCCAGAATACGGTGGACAAGAAGGCGCGGCTGATTACCACCTTCGAGCCCGAGTCGAACGAGTACGCGCAGGCCCATGCCGTGGCCGGCATGGCACTCTATCACACGGTGATCGGCGCCGACGGCAAGCCGGGAGAGATTGCGGTGGCCCGCCCCATCGGCTTCGGGCTGGACGAGAACGCCGTCGCCGCCATTCGCAAAGCCACCTTCGAGCCGGCCATCAAAGACGGCAAGCCGGTCCCGGTGCTGCTCGACCTGGTGGTGCAGTTCCGCATCTACTCCAAGCGAACCGCTGTCCGGACGGATCCCAACAAGCCCGCCGAGGGCACAAGCGAGCCATCGCTGCCCGGACCCTACTCCGTCCAACGCCCGTAAGACGCGAATGTTTTGTGCGGCTCGGTGTGTGGGGGGACTGCGTGAAGTTGGCAATAAATTGCCACATTCTGCTGCAAACAATTGCACAATATTTGGGCCAATGGCAGTATTTGCTGAGTCTTTCCCATATTTCAAATGGAAATCGAATTGCAACTGAAGTTGTGCACGGTAATCGTATCGGCAACCGGCGCGGCCCCCCAGCCAGCGGAGCTAGTTCGCGCCGGCTCCAAGTTCAAGAGTCCGCCTTCTTTGAGGCTCAAGCAATGAAACAAACACTGCTTTTCAGGGCCGTGGCCTTGGCCGGGTTGGCAGCCGCAGCCCTTTTCGTTGCCCGACCTGCCCTGGCCGACGCACTTACTTACACGCCGCCCAGCCCAGCCGTTTTGATTCCGTCGGATATCGGTTCGGAGATTGTGTCGGAAACCATCACCAATCCCAATAAGTACGCAGTGGAGATCACCGATATCACAATCACTGTCAAAACCCGTAACAACGACGGGAACGGCGACCCCGGCAACGGCGGCGACATCGTCTACGACGCCGTTCCCATCGGTAGTACCTGCGACCCAAGCGGAGACTCCGGACCGTTCGGAACCTACGGAACAATTCCTAATGACAATAAGGCTGACAATTCCTGCACGCTGGAACTTCAGCTCTTTGTCTCCGCCGTGGCCCCGCAAAAACATACCGGCGTCGCAGGGGCCGACAAAGACTATGGCGACAACCTGATCGATGTTGAAGTCGATTCTGTGAACGTGAAGAACGTGGATCCGGCCGTAAACGCAAAGTTCGTAGCCCAGGTCGATTACGTTACTCCTCCTGTTCCCGAGCCCGGCAGCCTGCTCCTTCTCGGCACCGGTATGCTCGGATTGGCCGGAGTCTTTCGCCGGAGGCTTGGCCAGGGCTAGTCGGTCCCGGCTTGGTTGCTTTGAAGATTTGATTTGAGCTTCATGCCCGGCTCCAAGCCGGGCCGCTCCGGTAGAGATTGCGCGATGGCCGCGCATCCCCCGGAGCATTCTTTTGCGGAACAGAACCGAACGCTGTCGGGTTGAGGCCTTGCCCCGAGCGTTGGCCGGGGCGGTTGAGAACCCGATTCGCCCGCCAGGAGATCTTCCGCAGCCTGTCTACTCCGCGGGCGGCGGCTCCCACAGCTCCACGCGGTTGCCCTCCGGATCCCAGATCCACGCGAATCTCCCATAGGAGTAGTCCTCGCGTTTGGGGTCGATGCGGACGCCTGCGGCAGCCAACTCGACGAGCAGTGCATCCAGATCGTCCACCCGGAAGTTGACCATCGCTCGCTGCTTCCCTTCCCCAAAGTAGCCGGTGTCCTCGGGAAAGTGGGCAAAGACCGTCATCCCGGCTGATTCAGGCCCGCTGAAAACCAAGGAGCCGCCTTCTTCCGTCTTGATGCCGAGGTGGCTGGCATACCACGAGGCCAGGGTCTGCGGCTCCCGCGCCTTCAAAAACACTCCTCCTACGCCAACTGCTCTTGCCATTGCTACTCCTCCTCCCGGATGATTTCGTCGAGATTGGGTTTGTGCTTGGCCTCGCGGCCGGTGCGCGGCTCGGTATCGATCACCCGCGCGGGTTTGGGCTGGCCCACGCGCTCCCGGGCGTTGGCCTTGACGGCCTTGGTGGCCGAAAACTTCTCTGGCTTGCGTTTCCTCATGGCAAGGATGAGTATGGAATAAAATGCGCCGGAGCGAAAGAGCCCGGCCTTTCCCGCGAACAGGTCTTCGTCCGTGGGGTGACAGTCGGGGGCCCCGCGGATGGGTCTTCGTCCGTGGGGTGACAGTCGGGAGCCCCGCGGACGGGTCTTTGTCCGTGGGGTGACAGGTCGGGGTCCCCGCGGACGGGTCTTTGTCCGTGGGGTGACAATCGGAGGGCCGCGAAGCCATGGAAGAGCGCGAGTTTTTCAACGAAACCACGGAGCAGCGGTCCCACACCCTCATCTGTCCCAAGTGCGGCAAGGAGGGCGAGTACAAGGTCACCTGGGTGGTGCGGCGCAAGCGAGCCCAGTTGCCGCGCGGCGCCGATGAGCGCGATCGCGCCCGCTTCGCCAAGGCGCAATCTTACATGGTAAGGCGCGACGACAAATTATCCTGCGTCAACGTCCGCTGCCGCAAGCCCTTTGAGATCACGCAGCTCCAGTCGCTGGCGTTCCTGTCGGAGTGAGGCCGGCGTACACAGCCGCGTCCTTCGAGGAGGGATCATGCACATTCCAGCCCGTTTTCCGGTCGTGCGATCGGCTGCCGTGCTCGCATTCGCCTTCCTGGCGCTGGGCGCGCAGTTCGCGGCCTGTCGCGCCCAGGGCATCCCGCCAGTCCCGGCCGGGGAGCTGAAATCCATCCAGCTTCCGAAGCCCGAAATCGCCGCCGGCATGCCGCTGATGCAGGCTCTGTCCCAGCGCAGGACCACGCGCGCCTTTCTGGATAAGCCGCTCCCCCTGCAATCGCTCTCGAACCTGCTGTGGGCGGCATTTGGGGTCAACCGGCCTCGCGACCTGAAGCCGGGGCTGGGCCGGACGGCGCCCTCGGCCATGAACAGCCAGGACATCGAACTCGATGTGCTCCTCGCCGATGGAGTCTACGTCTACGAGGCCGAGCAGAACCTGCTGCGCCCGGTCCTGGCCGGCGATGTGCGCGCCAAGATCGGTACCGCGCCCGCCGCCCACGCCGCCGTTACCATCGTTTATGTGGCCGCCGTCAACGACGGCTACGCCCAGGTGGACGTTGGGTTCATCGGCCAGAACGTCTATCTTTTCGCGGCATCCGAAGGGTTGAACGCCTGGTTTTATGCGCTCCATGGGCAGCAGGACGCGGCTGCCGTTGCCGCGGCCCTGAAGCTGCCCGCTGAGAAACATGCGCTCTACGCGCAATCGGTGGGCTATCCGCCCAAGTAATCTCCTCAGCCCGCGCCGGGAGCGCCGGGGCAGCCGGGGCGCGCCGCCGTTCGATCCTCTGGTGCATCCGCGCAGCCTATGATTGAATCGAACGTATGAGCGACCGGGCCCGGAGGCCACCGGACAACTGCGGCCCGCCAGGAGAAAACCATGGCAAATCCCCTGCTTCCCCCCGAAGAGCGCAACCTGACCCCCGACCAGGTTGAGGCGCTCGACAAGCGGCGCGACCTGGGGCACACCTTCCTGGTCATTGCCGGCCAGTTTGCGGTGATTGCCACTATTTTGTTGCTGTGGGTGGGCCAGGAT
>JBEKPA010000112.1:0-10597 GCA_049521195.1 Occallatibacter sp. | reverse complement strand
CCGGGGGCGCAACTGGAGCCGTAGGCGGCTTGACTACGACGGCTGCCGGGGGCGGCGCGACTACAACGACCGGGCGGACCGGGGCAACCGAGCCTGCCGGTGCCTTGGCCACCACCGGACCGGTGGGTGGACGGGAGGCAATGGCGGGTTGGGCTGGCGGAACGACGATGGGCGGCGCGGAGCGCGGCTGCGGAACCACCTTGCGCGGTTCCGGCCGGAGCGGCTGTGGCGGGGCTGTAGCCACCGGAGGCGCAGGGGGCGGAACTGGAGCGGGCGGCGCCGTGCGCACCGGCGCAGGGGGCAGATGGCTTTGGCGCGCCTCCTGCTCTTCCCTTTGCTTATTGGCCAGAATAGCCTTGAGCACGTCGCCCGGTTTGGAGATGTGGGAAAGATCGATTTTGGGCGTGATGACCTGCGAGGCGCGCGAAGGCGCAGCGGCGCCCTGACCGCCGGACCGCGATCCACGCTCGAATTGCGCGCGAACCTTCTCCGCCTCGTAATCCTCCAGGGAACTGGAGTGGGTCTTACCGCTATCCAGGCCGAGTTCCACCAATATGTCAAGAATCTGCTTGCTCTTGACTTCCATCTCGCGCGCGAGATCGTTGATACGAACCTTACTCATCCGCCTCTTTTCAAAATGTGGTGCCCACGGCCCTCAGTCGCTCATAGCTACCTCGTGGCGATGGTTGTTCATGAGAATTTGTTGTTGCCCGAGCAGTCTTGAAGGCGGCGCATCTTATGCGCCGCTCTCTTTGTCCGCACGTTCGTCCGATGTTGCGCTTTCGGTTTCAATCTCTTCCAGCAGCGGCTCTTCCGCGCTTTGAGCGTCCTGCTCAAGCGCCTCAGCCGGCCGGTCTTCCAAAGTCTCGACTTCCGCCTCGTCTGGAAGCTCCTCCACTGCTGCCTCTTCCCCAGTGCTGTACCCGGTTTCTCCTTCGGCAGCGCGAACGCCCTCCGCTTCCGTAATGACCGCTGCGTCGTTCTCGGCCTCCGCCTCGTCGGTATCCAGAACCGCTTCGCGCGCTTCCTCCGACTCGTCAGATTCGGCGGCTTCCGCCTCCGGGGCTTCGCCCTCTTCAAAGTGTCCGAAGTAGTGGCGCACGGCCACGCTGATGCGCTCCAGGGTCTTTTCGCCGATGCCCGGAATCTCTTCGAGCTGTTCGGGGGTCATGTCGGCGAGGGTTTCAACGGTGGTGATGCCGGCGGCGACAAGCTTTTGAATAATGCCGTCGCCGAGTTCGGTGACTTGCTCGATGGGTGTGGACGGACCGCCGGAGAGCGCCTGCATCTGCTGCTCGACCTCCTGGCGCTTCTCCTCTTCGCTCTTGATGTCAATCTTCCAGCCCAGCAGCTTGGCCGCGAGGCGGACGTTCTGGCCCTTCTTTCCGATGGCCAGGGAGAGTTGTGTGTCGTCGACGATGACTTCGAGTTGCTTTTCGGCGAGATTGGAGACCGAGACGCGGCTCACCTTGGCTGGTTGGAGCGCCTTCTGGGCGAAGGTGGTGATCTCATCGCTGTATTCGATGATGTCAATCTTCTCGCCGCGGAGTTCGCGGATGATGGACTGCACGCGCATGCCCTTCATCCCAACGCAAGCGCCCACCGGGTCAACGTCCTTGTCGCGGCTTTGGACGGCGATCTTGGTGCGCTCGCCGGCCTCGCGGGCAATGTTGCGGATGGTCACGGTGTTGTCGTAGATTTCGGGAACCTCCGACTGGAAGAGATTCGAGACCAGTTCCGGGGCGGCGCGGGAGACGATGACCTGCGGTCCCTTGGCGGCGCGGTCCACCTTGAGCAGAACCACGCGGACGCGTTCGCCGATGGAGAACTGCTCCAGGCGCGACTGCTCGCGCTTGGGGCAGCGGGCTTCGGCCTTGCCCAGGTCGAAGATGACGTCCTGACCCTCAAGCCGCTTCACGGTGGCATTGAGGACTTCGTTTTCGCGGTGGGCGTACTCGTTGAAGACCGTGTCGCGTTCGGCTTCGCGCACCTTCTGGAAGATGACCTGCTTGGCCAGTTGGGCGGCGATGCGGCCCAGGGGACTGGTGTCGCGATAGAGCCGGATCTCGCTGCCCACTTCAACGCCGGGGGCCAGTTGACTGGCTTCCTCGAGCGTGATCTGGTTGAGCGGGTCTTCGACCGCATCCGCGTCCGCCACCACCGTCTTGTAGATGTAGGCCGTGATTGCGCCGGTCTCTTTGTTCAGCTCGCCGCGCATGTTTTCCTGGGTCTTGTAGAACTTGCGCGTGGCCAGGGCGATGGCCTCCTCGACGGCGCCTACCACGATGGCCGGGTCAATGCCCTTCTCCTGGCTCAGGAGCTCGATGCTCTGGTACAAAACGCTGGTGGCCATACTTTGCTTGCTCTCTCGTTTGCCGCTCGGCGCGGGATGCGGTTCAAGTCCCAGGGCCGGTTCTGTTGATTGGTTGGAAGGGTGCGGGCTTCCCACGCCGTGGAAAAACTCGCTTCAGATCTCCGGCGCCAGTTGCGCTTTTTCGATGTTGTCGAGCGCAATCTCGACCGTGCTTGCGCCCGTCTTCTTCGTCTTGCTGTTTTGCTTGACCGCGTTCAGGTCGAGCGTGATGGTTGTTCCGCCTTCGGCTTGAGTCCCGGCTATCAATCGTCCCTGCCAGTGCCGGTTGTTGCGGATCGGCTCAAAGGTCTGGATCTTGACCAGGCTTCCCCGAAATCTTTGAAACTCCTCCGGCTTGGACAGCTTGCGATCCAGGCCCGGAGAACTTGCTTCCAGCGTGTACTCCGCGCCGGGAATCAGGTCTTCCACGTCCAGCAAAACTCCGAAATCCCGGCTGAACGCGGCGCAATCCTCGTGGGTGATGCCCGACAACTGCTCGACGCTAAACCTGCCCTCAACCAGCCGTTCCGGAAGCCCCTCGACTCCCGCCGCGATCGCCGCTTTGAGCGCCGCGCGGCCCTCGGCGTTTTTCTCCAGGAAGATGCGAAGGATGCGCTCCCTTCGCGGGCCGATGAACTCCACGTCCACCACGTCCAACCCATGCGAGGCGGCCACTCGTGCCGCCGCTGTCCGGATTTCTTCCAGCTTGACTGCCATCGTTCTCAACACCCCAGCGAATAAAAGTCATTCGCTGGGGGCCCCGTTCCCACGCCGCTCAGGCACCCCGGCGACGAAAACCCGTCGCCACGGACCCCGCTCAAGCACCCCGACCGATTGGCGGCTCTCTCTGAGGGTCTTGGCCCCAAATGTCGCCCCAAAGTCTTGCCCAAATAAAAAGTGGGCTGTAAGCCCACTCCTCTCTCCGCCAGCCGGCACACTCACGGCAACCATGGCGGACAAATTCGTCTGCATGGTCATCATACGGCTAAATGCGGGAAAATTCAATGCGGAATTGAGCCGCAGCGGCCGGGTTTGGCGCGCAGAATGGGAGTTGCTATACTGATGGAGTTGCTGCAGCGCACGGTGTATGGACTCGCAGCCCTCTTCCGGCGCCGGTTTCCGCGCAGAGCGGATGCAATTCAAAGGTTTGCCCTGAGGCCAGATAGCTCAGTGGTAGAGCGCGGCCCTGAAAAGGCCGGCGTCGGCGGTTCAATCCCGTCTCTGGCCACCACATTCTAAACAACTTAACGGAACAAATCGAACCATTCAAGAATTTTTGTTGCCATAAACAAATCCCCGCGGCATCTTATTTGTGCATCAGACGATTCAGCGCGGTCTCCGGCAGGTTGTTCCCCTCCGCGCGCGCATCCGGCGAGAGCGCTGCTCTCTTCCCAAACCCAAAAGCGGCCCAGCGGCGGGCCTTGAAAGGAAATTGACCTATGAAGCGTTTGGCACTCGTAACAGGCATTCTGGCGCTCGCGGCTCCCATGGCGATGGCGCAATACTCCACCTGGGCCTCCGATCCGGCCCACAGCGAGGTCGACTTCAGCATCCGGCACGGCGGAGTCTCCAACGTGCATGGGCGCTTTGGCGGCGTGGCCGCCACACTTGTGTTCAACGAGGCGGACGTGACCAAGTCCACCGTGACGGCTACCATCGACGTCAGCACCGTGGACACCGGTGTGGCGAACCGCGACGCCGACCTCAAAACCGACAGTTTCCTTGACGTTGCCAAGTTCCCCTCCGCCACCTTTACCAGCACCAATGTGGCCAAGAACGGCAACAAGCTGGCGGTGTCCGGCAACTTCACCCTGCACGGCGTCACCAAGCCTGTGGTCCTGGATGTGGAAGGCCCCAGCGCGCCGGCGCAGAGCATGATGGATCACAAGACGCACTCCGGCTTTTCAGCCACCACCACCATCAGCCGGACGGCCTACGGGATTGGAGCCACTTTCCCTTCAGCCCTGGTGGGCGACGAGGTCAAGCTGACCATCGAGCTGGAAATCGTCAAACAGGAAGTCAAACAGTAGACGCGGCAGGAGGCCGTGCCTTTTGAAAGGGCACGGCCTTGGCAGCGCGTGACAGAACTCCTCCAGTGACAGAAGCTGTGTCAGGGCACGACTTCAGTCGTGCCGTACGCGACGAATCAAGCGGCGCTGGCTTTAGCCACTGAGGTTTTAGTTTCTATAACTTGCATTCCCTCAGCGGCTGAAGCGGTTAGGGCCCCTGGTCCTCTTGCGGCACGACTCAAGTCGTGCCCCGACACCCTGCCGGCCTTCACCGCAGCCTGTGAAGCCCCCGACCCTTCATTCGCTGCCACAAAAGTTGGATGCGTCTTCCCCTGCTTGGCGCACGCCTGACCGTCCTTTCCGCTGTGCATCTCTGCTATCCTTAACCGTTTACGAGTACCAAATCCGAGGGGTCATGCCGGAGCACAGGGGGCGCAAGCATCATCAGGACCGGGTGGCGGAGACGCTGCGCCTGGAGATCGGCGCTATGATCGAGGGCGAACTCGTCGACCCGCGCATCCACTTCTGCTACGTGACCGAGGTCTCGCTCAACCCCGGCGGAAAGTCGGCGCGCGTCTATGTAGCCGTCGATAACGCGGTCGAGGACATCGCCCAGGCCGAGGTGGATACGATCGCCGGCCTGGAGGCCGCCAAAGGTTACATCCGGTTTGAGTTGAAGGAACGGATGGGTGTGCGCCACGTACCGGAGCTCAGCTTTCTAGCCGACCGCTCCGGCCGATTCCAGGCGCGCATTCAGCAGTTGATGGACAGATCGCGCAAGCGGCAAAAAATCTCCGCGGAGCAATCGCCTCTCCCCGACCGGAAGCCTGCCGCGGAACAGCAGGCACACCCGGAGTAGCCGCGCATGAATCTAATCCCCTCGAACTCGGCTCTCTGTGAATCCCCGGCCACGCCGTGGGAGACGTGTGCCGCCGCGCGCGATGCAAGGAACACCCAACCCCACGCGAATCCGCCCGAAGATCCAATCGCCGCCATTCTCAAGGTCCTCCGCCGGGGCGAGCGGTTCCTGGTCTGTTCGCATTCCTGGCCCGACGGCGATGCGGTCGGCAGCATGATAGCCATCGGCATGCTTCTCGAGCAGATGGGCAAGCAGGTCGATCTGGTCACCGCAGACCGGATTCCTGCCAATTGCCGCTCCCTGCCCGGAGTGGAAGCCATCCGCTCCCAGTTGCGCGTCAAAGGGACCTATGACGCGGCGATTCTGCTCGAATGCGACGGCCTGGCCCGCGCCAAGCTGCCCGGCCTGGAAGATTTCTTCCTCATCAACATCGATCACCACGTCAGCGGCCGCGCCTTTGCCCACCTGAACTGGATCGACCCGGATGCGACCAGCGTGGGCGAGCTGATCTACAAACTGGTCAAGGCCGCGGGCGCCACCGTCACGCCGCAGATGGCAACCTGCCTCTATGCCACCGTGCTCACCGACACCGCGGGCTTCTGCTTCGGCTCCATCCAGGCCTCGACATTCGACCTGGCCCGGAACCTCGCCCTAGCCGGCGCCGATCCCATCCGCATTGCCCAGGACGTGTGTTTCACCACATCCACCTCCAAGATGCTTTTGCTGGGCGCGGCGCTCGGGAATCTAAAGCGCGAGGGCCCGTTGGTCTGGCTCTGGGTCACGCACGACGATATGCTCCGCACCTGCGCCGTCGAGGAGGACTGCGAGGGCATTGTGAACTTCGCCGTCTGCATCTCCGGCGTGGAGGCCGCGGTTTTCCTGCGCGAGCTCCCCGAGGGAAGCATTCGGCTGAGCCTGCGCGGCAAAGGCAAGGTGAACGTGGCCGCGATTGCCGGACGGCTGGGCGGCGGAGGCCATGAGAACCTGGCCGGCTGCACTGTCGAGGGGCCCTTGCACCGCGCGCTCGACGAGATTCTGGCGGAATTGCGCCGCGAGATCGTCTCTTTCAGCGCGGAAGAAGCCTGAAATCGCTTGAGATTCCGCGCCAATCTGTTAGCCTTGTCCCTGTTGAATCTATAGCGAAACCTCCGCGCTTCTGCTGGGCGCGGATCGTAACCCGGCCAGGCCGGCTCCGCCGCGCGCTGTGACCGAAGCCGGCATCGTTTTTGTGCGCGGAACGCCTTGAGTGTGCCCGCCCAGAGAAACACTGGGACTGGAGAAGCGCTGGAAGTGGAAACAACACTGGAATCCTCCGCTCCGGAATCGCCCGAACGCCCGCACAAGCGGCTGCCCAGTTGGGCCGCCGTCCGCGAACTAACTGTCTTTCTTCTTTTCACCGTCTTTTTTCTTACCTATGGCCTGACTCCGCTGCTGGGCGGCGATGGGCTGGGCCTGGTGGGCGCCGACGAGCCCCGCTATGCGCAGATCGCCCACGAGATGCTGGTCCGGTTCGACTCCGCCCACACCTTCGGAGACAAGCTGAGCGCCTGCGTGACTCCTTATCTCTACGGCCGTCCCTGGCTGGAGAAGCCCGCGCTTTACTACTGGCGCGCGATGTTCCTTTTTCAGGATTTCGGCGTCCACGACTGGAGCGCCCGCCTGCCCTCCACAACCTTCGCCTTCATTATGGTCGGCCTCATTTACCTGCACATGCGGCGCTTCCGGCCCGGAGGCCACCTGGATGCCGCTCTCATTACCGTCGCCTGCGCCGGCGTTATCGGCTTTGCCCGCGGCGCCTCCACCGATATGCAGATGGCGGCGCCTCTGGCCATCGGGCTTCTCGGCTGGTACGCATGGTATGAGACCGATTCCAAGTTCTGGCTCTACGATATTTACTTCTTCACTGGCCTGGCCACCCTGGCCAAGGGGCCGGTTGCGCCCTTTCTGGCCATCGTCATCATCGCCGCCTTTGCTTTCTTGCGCCGCGAGTGGTCTATCCTCCGCCGCTCCCTTTGGTGGCCGGGATTGGTCCTGTACTTCGCCATGGTCCTGCCCTGGTTCATCGCCGTCCAGCTTCAAAACCCCACCTTCTTCCGCGAGTTCTTTCTCGAGCACAACATCGAGCGTTTTACCACCGACCTCTATCAGCACCCGGAGCCCTTCTGGTATTACCTGCCGGTGGTGCTGCTGGCCATGATGCCCTGGACCGTGATCGCCGTCCGCGCCCTCGCCGACGGCATCCAGACCTCAGTCTGCGAGTGGCGCCTGCGCCATTCCAGCGACTGCAAACGCTGCGCCAACCGTCCCGGCGACGCCTTCCCGGAGTTTCTGGTGCTCTGGGCGCTCATTCCCATCGTCTTTTTCTCCTTCTCGCGGTCCAAGCTGCCGGGTTACGTTCTGCCCTCGATTCCGCCCATCGCCATCCTCACCGGAGACTATCTCTTCCGCCGCCGCAATCCGGCCCTCAACCGCTGGGTACTCCTGGGCCACGCGCTGCTCTCCGGCATCATGACCATCTCCGTTCTGCTTCTGCCCTGGTTTGTGGCCCACCCCGGCAGTCGGCCCCCCGCTCACGCGCTTCTGGCCGCCCTGCTCGCCGCCACCGGCGCCGCGCTGCTGATTCTCATCGTGGTCAAAGGCTTCGGGGTGGCAAGGCTCCGGCTGGTCACCACCGCGGTGCTGGCCGTGCTGCTTCTGTTTCTTTATGGCGTAGGCCCCTTCTTCGGCATTCCGGAGGTCGCCAAGACCAAGCGCGTCGTTCAGCTTCTGGACCGCACCTACTCCGCGCGCCCGCTGGCCGATCGGCTGGCTGCCCAGGCCCCCGCCGACGAGACCGTCGCGGTCTTCCGCGTGCGCCGCGATGTGGAGTATGGCCTCGCCTTCTATCGCAACTCCGAGGTTGTCAACTACGAACAGACCGGCGTGCCTGACGGGCAGCACCTGCTGGTGGTGCGGGAAACTGGCCCCCGAGGTGTGGATTTGCGCACCTCAGCCGACCTGGCAGAGTACCTCGAAGGCCGGCATTATGAGCAACTCTTCACCTGGCCCGAGCAAGGACTGGTAGTTTATCTGGTTGGCAGCCGGTAAGCTGATAAGCTGAGCATCAGTTTGTACTTGGCCGCAAATCGTGGCAAAGTGGCCAGAAGGCGCAATTCGCCGCGCGGCTCCGCTGAAGCCTCACCCGATCCAGGCCTGAACCGCCCTCCGGGGCGGCCGCGGCTGGCCCACTTCCCGTGGGGGGAGAACCATGGCAACGGGCGTTTCCATCGAGATCCTCGACCTCCGGCACTTCGCGGCGCCCATGCTCCGCCCTGTGCTCGAAGTCGAAGGCGAGATGTGGAAGCAGCGCCTGCACTGGGACTACCGCACCTCCACAAAGCTCCTCATGCAGTACCTCGACAGCCACATGCTGCCCGGCTACGCAGCTCTGGACGCGGGCCAGGTCACCGGCTATGCCTTCTGCGTTTACGAGGAGACCAAGGCCGTCATCGGCAATGTCTTTGCCATGGCCAACCCTCCAGCCGGCTCTCTCGCGGCTTCTTCCGCGCAGCCGGACTCTGCCCGCCCAATCCCCGACTTCGCCATCGAAGTCGAACAGACTCTGCTCCGGCATCTCTTTGAGCTACTGCAAAACTCGCCGCAAGTCGACCGCATTGAATCCCAACTGCTGCTGCACCCTTCAGGCACCCACGCCGCGTTCTTTCGCGAGGCAGGGTTCCAGGTCTTTCGCCGCCTCTTCATGGTGCAGTCTCTCCAGGGTCTCTGGAACCAGCCCCGCGTGGAGCTGCCCGGCGGCCTGGAACTGCGCCCATGGCGCGACGAGGATATGGTCTCCGCCAGCCGCCTCATCTACGAAGCCTATCGCGATCATGCGGACGCCGTGATCAACGACCAGTACCGCTCGCCCCAAGGCTCCCTGCGCTTTCTCCACAATATCGTCCGCTACTCCGGCTGCGGAACATTCTCCGCGCAGGTCTCGTTTGTCATCGTCCACCGCTCCAACCGCGAGGTAGCGGCCCTGGTGCTGGGCTCTTGCGTGGGCCCTGAAAGCGGCCATATCACTCAGGTCTGCGTTCATCCCGACTACCGCCGCCGCGGCCTGGCCCGCTTGTTGCTCTCCCTGGCCGCTTTCCATTTCATACGCCTGGGCGTCACCGAGATCTCTCTGACCGTCACCGAATCCAACACCCAGGCCATCGATCTTTACCGCGCCGAGGGTTACGCCTGCCCGCACAGCTTCGATGCCGCCGTCTGGCTGCGGAGAGGAACTGCCTGAGGGAATTGCCAAGCAGAGTCTAAGAGGAGCTGGAGCTTCTCTCTGTCAACGCGCCGGCAGCGCACTTCCATAAGCGCCCATCGCATGAACGGCTCAAGCCATTGGCCGGGATCCCCGGTCCAAGGCGTCTCGCATCAGCAGCGCCAGCGTACAAGGCACGATTATCAGGACCGCGAAGGAGAGCCAATCCAGCCGCCCTTCCGCGCGCCACAACATCCAAGCATGCGCGCCATGACTGCAAAGTTGTTGGATGGTGAGCAGGGAAAACGCCAAGACAAACCACGGCGGCCGCCGCAGAATATACCAGGCGCAAAGAATATCGGTTGCATAGAAAAATGCGTGCCGCCAATGCGCTCCGCCGTTGCTGAATGCGGGATGGAAGAAGGCCACGGCATGGTATACCGCCGCGCCCACGAACAGAACCGCGAGAATGCGAAAGAGGGATTCGCGGGACACGTGGCTCCAAGGCTCTGACCGCTTGTTGTTGTACCAACGCTGGGTGCCCCACCCTCGCCGCGTTCTTGTTTTTGCGGCTAGGGTGGGATACCGCGGTACTCAATCGCCACGCACGAATTCACGCGGTCAAAGAACCAGTTATCGCGCAATAAAGAACATCACCCAGCTCAGGGCCACTGCCGAGCCGACAAACAGCACAAAGCAGTAAATCCCATAGCGAAGCATCCGCCGCGGCGTCTCGCGCATGGTAATGCCGAAGACCACGGACGCGAAAAGGGCAAAGAGCACAACCGCCAGAAAGTGAGAGGGTTTGAACACTTACGATTTCCTCCCGGTGCGCAGGTTGTGCGCGTCCACGGCGGCAATCACGTTCAGCAGGCCGGCCACCACGATGAAGCGCGTGCCATAGTCTGCGGTAGTTACCCGCACCTGGTCCGCGCCCAGGCCCAGGAGTTGGGCGGCCACGTAAAGCAGCCCATTTCCCAGATCGCCGGCCAGCCCCAGAACGTCCAGAATGTGGTGCGCGCCAGAGTAGAGCATGCCCTGCATGGCTAGCCCCACGGCGAACATGCCCACGATCGACGCCGACAAGAGCGCGCCCCGGCCCCATTTGCGCAGCAAAAAATGCCCTGCTCCGGGCACCA
>JBEKPA010000111.1:0-10640 GCA_049521195.1 Occallatibacter sp. | reverse complement strand
GCAATTCAATCGCGATCAACTCGACCTGCACAGTGACCATCACCTTCAGCGCCGGTATCGGCGACGGCGGCACGCTGACGGGCGAGGTACTGGTTCAGGGCAATGTGGCCAATACGCCGGTGGGGGTGAACGGCTCGGGTGTGGCTCCGACGTTGGCCGGTACAACGACTGCGATGACCGTAGCCACGAACGGCACCATTGAAGGGGTTCCAGTTACGGTGACCGTCGCGCCAAATCCGGCTAACAGCCAACCGCTAACGGGGACCGTGACGCTTGCAGTCATCCCCGGCAGTAACGTTCCGGTTACCGGTCCGGCCCTGCCGAACCCGTATGCGATCACTCTGCCACTTACCAACGGGGCGGTTCAGTTCAATCCAACAATGCTTCCCATCGGGAAGTACACGTTCACCGCCATTTACAACGGAGACCCGGCCTACATTTATGAGCATTCCAGCAATCCGCAATCGGTCTCAATCTCCACGGCGGTAGCGGTTGTGATGACCCAACCGGCGCTCTCTTCGCTTCCGTTCCCCAGCTATACGCTCCCCTGTACGTCGGGGTCCGGTTCCAGTTGCACTACCACGTATAACTACGGGCAGCCCTCCGGTAATCCCCCGGGCTACCTGATCCTGGGCGGGAATTGCCTTTACTGCGGTGGCCAGGAGCCGTACGACGGATCAGACAATCAATGGGAATACACCTATCCTGTTAGCGTGGCGCCGGCGGCGGCCGGCTTTCCCATGGTCGGTTTGGCCGTCTACAATACCGCGACCCCGCCCGTGGAGACAGGATTCAACTATGGATCGGTGAACTATAAGGAGGCGAACGGGCATTCCCTCTGTGGGGATAACGCGGACAGCGTATCGATCGTCAACGTGAGTTCCACCGGAGATGCAACGTTTCCATTACCTGCATTTGGATGCGCGCTGATCAACACGACTAACAACACGATCCCGGATATCTTGACCTATTACACGGTCACGCCGGAGTATACGGGGACCTATAATAACCTTGTCGACAACAATCAAAACTACACGCAGACCACGGGAAGCAGCATCGGCATATGGTCGCTGCGCAATCCCGTGGTGCAGATCAGCTCCAGCCCGGCCTCGCTGACTGTTGCTCCCGGGTCCTCGGTATCGGCGACGCTCACTTTGACCTCGCTCCTGGGATACGGATACGCGGGACGCAACGCCTTGGAAAACAACTGGTCGCTTCCGCTGGACTTGGATTGCCAAGGTCTTCCGGCGTACGCGACGTGCTCCTTCACCTATCCAGCTCCTAACCCAGCGGACCCGAATGTCGTCCCAAATCCGGTCAATGGGTCCATCAATATCGCCGCGCTGCAATGTGCTTCGAGCACCGCCGCGGCGCCTGTCTACTGCGCCATTGATGTGGGCCCCGCCCCAGGGTCCGCGTACAGGTATAACTACTTTGGACAGCCTACGCTCCCGTCAAGCCCGACAGCAGCGGCATATCCCTGCGGTCCCATGGATGGATGCCTTGGGCCCGGCAAGGTTGTAGTGACCATCAATACCAATGCAGGTTCGGGTACCACTGCCAGCCGCAATGCCGACAAGAGCAGCTTCGCACTCTCGGCCCTCTTCGGGCTGGGCTTCCTTGGCTTCGCATTTCGGAAGAGGGCCTCGCGATGGGGAAGTCTTCTGATGGTCGTCTGCCTGTTGCTCTGTGGCGGCGCCATCGCGGGCATCACCGCCTGCGGCACCACGACTCTGGGCGTGGGGTCTGGGTCCGTTGTCACGCCGTCCGGGAGCTACTGGGTTACGATCACAGCTAAGGAGACCGGTTCTTTGCAGGTTCAGCTTCCCGCTCCGCCTGCCAATCCTGCTTTAGCCACCACCGTCCTCCAAACCGTTTATGGCAGTGGAAACCTGGCGTCTCTACCGTTTGCCATCAACGTAACAGTTCAGTAATTAGCCAATAGCACGCGGGAATAAGCGGGAGCGAGCCATCGCTCCCGCTTTCCTTTGGTACGCCGTGAACGGTTGACAGCTTGTGGCGGGATAGTGCCCAGGCTCGATCACGGGGTAGTGGTTCACTACCGCTCCCAGGCAGGTTCTCAGTTCCCGCTATAGGCTTTGCGCAAGTACTTTCTGGCCGTATCGGCGCGGGAGGTGTTGGGGCCGCTGTCGATGGCGGACTGGTAGTCCTTGACGGCCTGCTGGCGCTCGCCGTTCAGATCGCGGCACTCGCCGGCCGCCAGCAGTGAGCGGATCTTGAGCTCCGGTCCCACGTTCGGGGTCCAGGCGGCCTGCTCATACGACTCGGCCGCCTCGCCGAAGTGGCGCTGCCCGCGCAGGGCGTCGCCCAGCCCAAAGTAGGTGAGTTCCATGCGCGCGGAGTAGTAGTAGCCGGGCTTGGCGTTGGCGGCCAGAATCTCGCGGTACGCCGCCACCGCAACCATGCCCTCGCCCGCATCCTTGCGCAGGTTGGCCTCTTCCAGGCTGAAGAGGTAGTCGCGGGGATACTCGCGCTTGAGGCCGCGCACCACCTCGATGGCCTCCTTGTAGCGCGCCTCGCGCCGCAGGAAGAGCGCAATCGTGGTTCGCGCCTCGATATTGGTGACCGGGCCGCGGTTGCCGTCGTCGGTCAGCATCTCCAGGCCCCTGGATTTCGACCCCGTGATGCCGGCGAATCCGATCAGCAGCTTGAATGGCAGAGGCAGCGCTCCCACCACGTATTCATAGACCCCCACCACCAGCTTGGCGTCGATGTAATCCGGGTCCAGTTGCAGCACGCGCACATGGTCGTTCTTGGCCTGCAAGGCGAGCCGGAACCCGCTGGCGTAACCCCGCTGCACCATGGCAATGTAAGTGCACTTGAGCGCGCGCGCCCACCCGCGGGCATAGAGCGCGTCCACGTCGTTCGCATTCCTGCCCAGCCGCCAATCGGCCTCGTGCACGGCTTCGTCGGCCAGCGCCAGGATGCGGTCCCGCGTCTTGGGGTCTTCCTGGGTGGCGTGCCGGCCGGTCAGAAAGCCGTCGTTGGCGTAAAACGTGGTATCGAGCAGGTCCTGCCGGTAGAGCTCCTGAAAGAGCACCGCATCGAGCAGCAGCACAGTCCCCTGCGGATCGCCCGGATGCGCCGCGTGGAAGCGCTCGAAGCGCTCGATTGCGCCGGGATAGTCCAGGTTGTAGAAGTGGTCGAAGGCCTCGCGCACCAGGGGATCGCGGTTCAGGGGATTGGTATGCACTTCGGAAGCCCAGCTCAGGCTCGCCGCGGCGAGCAGCAAGATTCCCCAAGCCAATCCGCGCATCGAAAACCATCCCCTCTTCAACTTTGATTCTCCTTTCGCCGACCCCAAAAAAGGAAACTCCCGTCTCACTTACGTTAACCCATAGCAGAAGACGCTCCAAAATGGCTCGCCTTCCCGACCCAACTTTGCGCCGTCCCCCGCGCGTTGCTTAAACCTTGGTTCTCGTTCTTGCATGAAGGATTGGTGAAATGATTCGTAAAGAGATGCTGCGCCTTGTTCTCAACCAGGCTCAGTTCAATGGATTCGAGTTCCGCCGCTGGTTCCAGTCGCACGTTCATCCCATCTGGCCCGGCGCGGAGCAGGCCTTGACGCTGCTCTCGACCGAGGGCCGCCATTACACGCTGCTCTTCAGCCACGACTTTGCCTGCTGCTTCTGGCGTTCGGGCGCCCGCATGAGCTTCATGGTCCCCTCCGCCACCTATTCCAGGATCACCGCCCAGGGCGATGTGGTGCAGGTGACCCGCAAGCCGTATACCCGGCGCACCATCAAGGCCGACGTGTGGAAGTACCACCTCAGCCGGATGGCCGCCGCGGAGAATCCCATCGATTATCTCTGCCGCTTCCTGCCCGCGCAGGACCAGATCCTGCTCCGCGGCTCCCAGGAAGCTTCGATGGCGGCCCAGGCCTGAAGCCAAGGCAATCCCACAAACCTCTTGCGGAACAAGCCGCCTTCTGCAACAGAAGAGGTTCGTGCGATCGACCTGCGCGCCGGTTCCTATCTTGATGCGGGGCTTTCAAACCCCTTCCGCCGGCGCATTTCCTGTGCTACATTCGTCTCATGAAAAAGATTCTTGCCGCCGCCCTGATGTTGATGGTGTTTGCCAGCCCGGCGTTTGCCGCGAAGCGCCATCATCACCATTCGAGCCACCATCCCAGCCCTCGCGCGAGCCATCACGTGCCGCACCATAAGGCCCACCCCGTGACCCACCATCACGCCTGAGGCGATCTTCGCCCCAAGGCAGAACGACCGCCGGGGCCGGGCCGCGCTCGTGTCAGCCGGCAGGTTCAGCACGAACACGGTAGGATTCAAGCCATGACAGACCCTTTGGACGACCTCCGATATCCCATAGGCCGTTTCAGCCCGCCGGCCAGCAGCGTAGCGGGTGTCCGCGCCGCGCAGATTCAAACGGTGCGCCTGCTTCCCGAACGCCTGCGCGCTGCCGTTGCCGGGTTGGACGACGCTCAGCTCGACTCGCCTTACCGGGAAGGCGGCTGGACCGTGCGCCAGGTGGTGCACCACTTGGCCGACAGCCACTCCATGGCCTACATCCGCTGCAGGCTGGCGCTTACCGAGGATTGGCCGGTCGTGAAATCCTACGATGAAGCCGCCTGGGCCGAGTTGGGGGATAGCCGCTTGTTGCCCGTTGTTGTTTCGCTGGCGATGATCGAGGGGCTGCACGCGCGCTGGGTGGCGCTGCTGGAATCGCTCAGCGAAGAGGACTTCCAAAAAGGCTACGAGCATTCCGAGTATGGCCGCTGTAACCTGGCCAAGGCGCTGGCGATGTACGACTGGCACTCGCGCCATCACACCGCGCACATTACCGGCCTGCGCGCGCGGCAGGGCTGGTAGGCGCCTCGGATGGCCGCCGGTGAAACGGCTCCGTCTCCTCAGCGGCTGGCGCAAAGCATCGAAGAGTACCTCACCGACCATCCGGCAGCCGCGCTGCTTGAGGATGGGCGCGTCCTCTTCGATATGCGCAGCGCACACTACGCGGTGACCGAGCAGCATGGCCGCTGTCTTTTGCAGCTGTGGAGCGACGAGCGCAACCTGATGCGCACGGTGGTGGACATCGAGGAGCGCGCGCAATGCCTGCGCCTGACCACCCGCCGCATGGGTGCCGCCAAGCCGCAGACGCTGGAGTTCGCCGCGGCGAACGACCGCCGCACGCCCACTGCCCGCGAGGCGGCGCGGAGAAGCTACCAGAGGCTGCTGGAGCGCGTGCTTACGCGCAGCTTCATCGGGTCCAAGGTGGACGGACTGCGCTCGGCGATGGACCTGGAGCACAGCTTTGGGCCGGCCTATGTGCGCGGGCGGCTGCTGCGCGGCGCGGCTGCCGACGCGGTAATCGGCGTCAGCGAGGCGGAGTCGGCGGCCACCGCGGCCGGCGTTCTCACGCTGGGAATTCTCTGGCTGGATCATTGCCGGAATCGCGGAGACGGGCGGCGGCACTTTGGCGGGCTCAAGGTGATTGTGCCGGCCGGAGCCTGGCGGACCACGGCCGAACGCATGGCCTGGATGAACCACGCTGCCGCCGACTTCGAGCTTTTCACCCTGGACGAGCGCAGCGAAGAGCTGGCGCCGGTGGACTTTCGCGACACCGGCAACCTGGAGTTCCGGCTGGTTCATGCATTCTCGGCCGCGGCGGCCATTGAACGCTGCCAGGCCGGGGTTGACCGGCTTATGGCGCTGGTTCCCCCTGCCGCCAGGGAGCGGGTCGAGGTTCAGGCAGGCTCCGCGACCGAGGTGGGCCTGCTTCTGCATGGGTTGGAGTTTGCGCGGGTGCGCTGCGGGTTTGCGGCCAACACATTCGCCCGCGAGGACCAGATCAGCTTTGGGGCGGGAGCCAACGAAACTCCGCTGACCGAAGAAAACGAAGACCTTTGCCGCGACCTCTGCAAAAGGCTCTTCCTCAGCCGCCACGCCGACGGGACGCACACCGACCCGCTCTTCCGGCTGCAACCGGAGCGCTGGCTTGAGGCGCGGCTGCGGAGCGGAATCGCCGAACTGCTGCCGGGATTGCGGGGCGATATGCTCTATTCGCAAGTGCCCGCGCTCTCGGTCGGCGACCGCGGCTTGCTGGATATGCTCACGCTGGACCGCAATGGGCGGCTGGCGGTGGTGGAACTGAAGGCCGACGAAGACCTGCACCTGCCCCTGCAAGCGCTGGACTATTGGATTCGCGTGCGCGCGCTGAACGACGACCGCCAGGCCGCCGCGGGCAACGCCGGCGGAAGGCCGCTTTCGGCCTTCGAGCGCCAGGGGTACTTTCCGGGAGCGGAGGTTTCGCCGCTTCCGCCGCGACTGCTGCTGGCCGGTCCGGCTTTGCGCATTCATCCCGCCAACGAGCCGGTGCTGCGCTACTTCTCGCCGCAAATCGAATGGGAGCTGATCGCCCTCACCGAGCACTGGCGGCGGGAGTTGAAGGTGGTGTTCCGCAAACGGAGCGGGGACGCACACGGTCAAGTGCCAACTCAAGCGCCTTGAGCGGCACACTCGCGCAGGTCACGGGCCAGAGGCAGGTGGCCCGTTCATCAGCCCTGAAGAATCACCCCTTGTCACGAGAAGCTGTGCCCCGTTCATCGCGGTCTCATCGCGATGAGCGGGTCTTGAGGTCAGATCATGGCCGGCTTAAGATAGAGCCATGCGGTACGGTTGCATCTCCCGGCGACTACCAATGGAGCAGCTTCAACCATTACGCGACCGGGGTTCGAGGAGCGGTTGACATCGAGTCAAAGTGGACGGCGAGACTTGGCATCCCACTCATCGCGATGAGACCGCGATGAATGGGGCACAGCCTTCCATCTTGGCTAACGGCCGAAGGAATAAGAATCGATGGGCGGGACACCTGCCCAATCGTCAGCTTTTAGCTGCACACTCGCGGAGGTCACGGGCTAGAGCGTCCACGCGCTTCAGATCGGTGTCCCATGCGAACATGATGCGGGCTGCTCCGCCGATGAAGGTGTAGAACTCCCAGCCTCGGCCGCGCAGCCGGCTGAGAACATCGCCGGAGGCCATGAGGAAGACCGCGTTGGCATCGACCGGCCAAGCGATGGTCACATTGGGGATGCTCGCTATCTGCTCCGCGAAGTAACTCGCGCACTGATTCGCATGGGCCGCATTCGTCAGCCATGCGCCGCTCTCCAGCATCCCAACCCAGGGTGCGGCCAGGAATCGCATCTTGGACGCAAGCTGCCCGGCCTGCTTGCAGCGGTAATCGAAATCGGCGGCGAGCGCGGGATCGAAGAACAAGACGGCGTCGCCCACAGCCATGCCATTCTTCGTGCCGCCGAAGCACAGCACGTCCACGCCGCATTTCCAGCTAAGCTCCGCGGGCGAGCAGCCAAGACTGGCACAGGCGTTGGCAAAGCGGGCTCCGTCCATGTGAAGCCAAAGTTCATGCGTTTTGCAGACTGAAGAAATGGCCTTCACTTCTTCCACCGTATAAACCCGGCCCGTTTCCGTCGATTGCGTAATGGTGACGACGCGCGGCTTGGGATAGTGAATGTCCTGCCGCTTGGCAGCGATCTCGTAAATGGAAGCGGGCGTGAGCTTTCCATCCGCGGATCGGGCCACCAGCAGCTTCGATCCATTGGAAAAGAACTCCGGCGCGCCGCACTCATCCGTTTCGACGTGCGCCTGCTCGACGCAGATCACTCCATGAAAGGACTGGCAGAGCGACGCCAGAGCCAACGAGTTGGCCGCGGTGCCGTTGAAAACAAAGAAGAGCTCAAGATTGGTTTCAAACAGCTCTCGAAAAGCATTGGCGGCGCGCGCCGTCCACGGATCCTCGCCATACGAAGAAGCGCTCCCGCGGTTTGCCCTCTCCATCGCGGCCCACGCCTGCGGGCAGATGCCCGAGTAGTTGTCGCTGGCAAACTGTTGAGCATTAACCTCGGCCTTGTTCTCCCTCATGAAACCGCCCCCTGGCTCGAAGCGAAGTTGTTCCGGCCCAAAGCCGCCGCGCTCAAGAAGGGCTGGACGGACCGGCGGAGTCCCTCTAGGTCTCTGATCGCGCAATTTCGTACAGCGCAATTGAGCGCGATGCTATCCCAGGTCCCAGAATCGGGACCTGGGGCACCCCAAGATCGATACAACAACAAGCGGTCAGAGACTCAGTGACCGTCTGTCCTCGCCGCGTTTAGCCCCTGGAAGATGGCATCGTACTTGCCGCTTTCGGCGGCAAAGCGCAGGCCCTTCACGTTTTCGACGCAAATCTCGCGTGGAGTGGGCTGCCTCTTCAGAATCGCCATGACCTCGGCGATGAATGCACCGAGCGGCATGGCGCGCGGATCGTCGGCGCCGCTCATCAGGTTCGTGGCCACGTAGGGAGGAATCAGTTCCAGAACCTCGGTGGCGGTCTCCTTGAGCTGG
The DNA here is from genome assembly GCA_049521195.1 of Occallatibacter sp. Lineage (GTDB taxonomy): Bacteria > Acidobacteriota > Terriglobia > Terriglobales > Acidobacteriaceae > Telmatobacter. Next base: position 2,271 of record JBEKPA010000111.1, on the reverse strand, counting down.
TAGCGGAGCGACTGCGTATAGGAGTGGATCGCGGCCTTGGTGGCGCAATAGGTGGGCGTGAGGGCTAGGGGAAGAAAAGCCAGCCCCGAGGAGACGTTCATGATGGCCGAGCGCGGCTGCCTGGTGAGCAGGGGCAACAGCGCCGCCGTCAGCCGGATGGGGCCGAGCAGGTTGGTGGCGACGATGGCCTCGGCGTCGGCCAGGTCGGCCGGCTGGGCGAGCAGCTTCTCGGGGCGCATGATGCCGGCGTTGTTGATGAGCACGTTCAGCGCCGGGAACTCCGCCTCCACCTGAGCCGCAAAGGAACGGATGGCGGCGGGATTCTGAATATCGAGGGTGAGCGACTTCATGCCGGGGTTGGCGGCCGCGGTCTCCTCCAGCGCCTTCCTGCGCCGGCCGGCGATGACGACCTGGTTGCCGAGCTTGTGCAGCTCTTCCGCAAGGCCGCGGCCGATGCCCGAGCCGCCGCCGGTGATGAGAATGGTGTTGCCGGTAAGATTCATGGGGATTCTTGACCTCCAACAGGAATGATAAGCGGATTTTGAGGCTCTCGGTTTATCGCTTTGGACCGGGAGTCGCCGCGGCGACCTGAGGCGAGGATGAGAGGCACGCAACTCTTCTCCAGCCAGTTCTCTCAGCGAAGGAGTCCAGTCCTATTCCCTGGTCCCTCGTCTACTCTCTGCCCTTTTTGCGGATTTCGATGTTGAGGCGCTTGATCTTCTGATTGAGGGTGGAGAGGGGAACGCGGAACTGCTCGGCGGCCTCGGTCTGGTTGCAGTTGCAGCGCTCGAGTTTCTCGATGATGATGCGGCGCTCGATGTCTTCGAGGATGTCGAAGAGCGAGGCGTTGGGACTGTGTTCGAGCAGGGCGTCGCGGAAGCTGCGGCCGCTGATGTGTCCCGGCAAAAGATCGGAGCCGATGACCGGGCCGCTGGAGAGCACGACGCCGCGCTCGACGGCATTCTCCAACTCGCGCACATTCCCCGGCCACTCGTAATCGACCAGGGCGCGCAGGGCGTCGGCGGAGAGCTTGCGCGGGGGCAGGCCGTTCTCGTTGGCGTAGAACTCGAGAAAGTGGCTGGCGAGCAGGGGAATGTCTTCGCGGCGGGCGCGCAGCGGCGGCAGGTCAACGGTGATAACGTTGAGGCGGTAGAAGAGGTCTTCGCGGAAGCGGCCCTCGCGGACCTCCTTGCGCAGATCGATGTTGGTGGCGGCGATGATGCGCACGTCTACCTGAATCTCCTGGACGCCGCCCAGATGCATGAAGCGGCGGTCCTGGAGGACGCGCAGTATCTTGGCTTGGGTATCCATGCCCATGGTGGCGATCTCGTCCAGGAAGAGCGTGCCGCCGTTGGCGACTTCAAAGAGGCCCTTCTTGGAGGCGATGGCGGAGGTGAATGCGCCCTTGACGTGGCCGAAGAGCGTGGATTCGAGCAGCTCGCTGGGCATGGCGCCGGTGTTGATGGGGACGAAGGGCTTATCGCGGCGAGGCGAGTTGGCGTGAATGGCCTTGGCGATAAGTTCCTTGCCGGTGCCGCTCTCGCCCTGAATCAGCACCGTGGAACGGCTGGGCGCGATCTGGGCCACGAGGTCGAAGACCTTGAGCATGATCTCGCTCTTGCCCACGATATTGACAAAGTTGTAGCGCTGCTTGAGGGTGCGCTTGAGCTGCAGGTTCTCTTCTTCGGCGCGATGGCGGGCGACGGCGGAACGGATGTCGGCCAGCAGCTTTTCGTTGTCCCAGGGTTTCTGGACGAAGTTTTCAGCGCCGGCGCGGACGGCCTCGACGACGTTGGCCACGGAGCCGTAAGCGGTAATCATGATGACCGGCAATTCCGGCTGTCGATCTTTGATCTGTGGTAGCAGTTCCAGGCCGCTCTGGCCGGGCAGGGCCAGGTCGAGGAGCACGAGATCGAAGTTCTCCGTCTCGAGAAAGCGCAAGCCCTGCTCGCCGTCGCCTGCCATTCTGACGGAATACCCTTCGAGCGTGAGCAGCACTTCGAGCGACTCGCAAATGGCGACCTCGTCGTCGATGACAAGAATGCTTGCACCGGCGTAGTTGCCGTTTGCGGCAGAGCCGGAGGCGGACAAATTCAGGGGAACTTCGAGCTCAGGCATGGACGGAATTCCTCAACAGGGGAAACTCGAGACGAAAGGTGGTGCCCGCGCCGATGGCGCTTTCCACATGGATCTTGCCGGCGTGCTCCTGGATGATGCCGTAGGAGACGGACAAACCGAGTCCGGTGCCGCGGCGGTCTCCGGGCTTGGGCA
>JBEKPA010000110.1:0-10719 GCA_049521195.1 Occallatibacter sp. | reverse complement strand
GATGTGGAGTTGCTCTTCGGCGTTTCCTCGCTCACCGATCCCGCCGCCGCTGTCGTCGAGCAGCTCATCAAGGAGTTTCCCGCTCAGTCCATTCAGCTGATCCGGTGCCCCACCCGCCTGGGAACCAACGGCAAGGTCAGCACCCTGGTCCAGCTCGCAACCCACGCCCGCTACAACTTCCTGCTCATCGGCGACTCCGACATTACCGTCTCTCCGCGCTATCTGGAGCGGATCATGGCTCACTTCGCTCCGCCTCCGGATAAGTCCTTCCCCGCGCTCGATCGCGGCAAGGCGCGGAAGGAAGTTGGCCTGGTCACCGCTCTCTACCGCGGCTGCGCTCACCGCACCTTGCCCTCGCGGCTTGAAGCGCTGGGCATCGCCACCGATTTCCAGGCCGGCGTGCTGCTCTCCAAGATGATTGAAGGCGGCCTTCACTTCGGCCTCGGCTCCACGCTGGCCGTGAGCCGCAAGGCGCTGGACAAGATTGGCGGCCTCTTGCCGCTGGTGGACCATCTGGCCGACGACTACGAACTGGGCGCGCGGATTGCCCAGGCTGGCTACCGCGTCGCGCTCTCGGCCGAGGTGGTAGAGACCGCCATTCCCGCTTACAGTTGGCGCGGCTTTGCCGATCACCAGTTGCGCTGGGCCCGCACCGTTCGCGACGCCCGTCCCTGGGGATACGCCGGCCTGCTCTTTACTCACGGCCTCGCTCTGGCCCTGCTGAATGTGCTGGCCAGCGGCCTCAGCCCGTTGAGTCTTTGGCTACTGGGGCTGAGCTTTCTTCTGCGCCTGGCCCTGGCCATGACGGTGGGCACGGAGGTGCTCGGCGACCGCCAGGTTCTTCCCAATCTGTGGCTGCTGCCCCTGCGCGACTTGGTGGCCATGAGCATCTGGGCGGCGGGCTTCGCTGGAAACACCATCGTCTGGCGCGGAGAGCGCTTCCTGGTCAAGGGCGGAAAAATTGAGCCAATCGGTGGCTGAGGCGTCGAAAGGACATGACAAAGAGCGAAGACAATTTGTCCACCAAGACTGGCGCGCAGCCAGAGCGCTCTCACTTGGCGCTTTCAACAGTGACGAGCGACGTTGACGGCGCAGCGAGGCTCCTTCGCCTAGCTCAACTTGCAGAGGAATTAGCTTCGAGTCGAATCGCCGAGGAGGCAAGGGATCTTGCGAACCGGATCTCCGAGGGTCGCTTTTATGTCGCGTGCATCGGTCAATTCAAACGCGGCAAGTCCACGTTGATCAACGCGCTGATTGGCGATCCGGTTCTGCCCGTTGGCTTCACTCCCGTGACCGCGGTTCCGACTGTCATCCGGTTCGGGGATCGGAGAAGAGCGCGCATTCAGGCGGGAGATGGCTCCTGGCAGGAGGTTCCCGCATCCGATCTCAACCAGTACGTATCGGAAGAATATAACCCCGAAAACACCAAGGGAATCCGGGGGGTTGAGGTATTTGTGCCAAGCCGGCTATTGGCGGGCGGGATGTGCTTCGTGGATACGCCCGGCCTCGGCTCAGTATTCACTGGAAATACGGCGGCAACTCATGCGTTCATCCCCCACGTCGACGCGGCACTGGTTGTGATTGGGGCCGACCCGCCGCTGGCGGGAGAAGAACTGGCGCTGGTGGAAGCCGTAGCGCGGCACGTCCAGGATATTGTTCTAGTTCTTAACAAGGCTGACCGGGCAACTCCGGAAGAAAGAGCCGCCGCGGTGAGTTTTGCAGATCGCCAGGTGCGGAAGCGGCTGCAGCGAGGACTCGGACCGATTCTGGAGGTGAGTGCGGCGGAACGAATCGACAATCGCGGCCCGGAACGCGATTGGCAAAAGCTGGTCGATGCACTTGGCGTGCTGGTTGAGCAATCCGGGCGAAGGCTGATCTATTCGGCCTGTGAGCGAGGGATCGACCGGCTCGGTGAGCAACTGCTGGCGGTGATAAGGGAAGAGCGGGAAGCACTTGAGCGGCCCATCGAGGAATCGGAACGGCGGATTGCGACCATGAAGATTACAATCGCGGAATCCGAGCGATCGATGCGTGAACTCAGGTTTCTATTCATGGCCGAGCAGCATCACATCTCCGATCTGTTTGTGGATCGGCGCAAAGCATTTCTTGCCAGAGTGATGCCGGAAGCGAAGCAGGAGCTTGAAGAAGCTATATCGTCTCTGCCTTATGCGCTGGGCCCACGCTATCGCCGCCGGTTGATGAAACGGGCCCAGGAAATTGCCCAGCGTTATGTGATCCCGTGGCTGAGACCCGAGCAAGAGGAAGCAGAGCAGCAGTACCGCCGGGTCTCACCTCGATTCGTTGAGATTGGGAATAACTTCCTGAAGAAGCTTGCTGAGGGAGGTGTCCCCGAGCTTGCGCGCATGCCACACGCGCTCGACCCGGAAGCCGGCTTTCGTGTTCGCTCGGCCTTCACTTTCGCCGATTTCATCCAGCTTGCCCAGCCTGTCTCGCCTCTGCGATGGCTGGCTGACGCCGTCCTAAGTCTGACCGGTGCTCTGTTCATTATCGAGAACGACGCGCGAGAGTTCCTGGAGACACTGTTCGAAGTCAACAGCACGCGTGTGCAGAGCGACATCCTCAACCGCATTCAAGAGAGCCACCTATACCTGGAAGTTGAGATTCGCAAGCTCCTGCATGAGGTCAGCCGCGTGGCGGAACAGGCCCTCCGAAATGCGCGAAGAGTTCAACAGGAGGGGGCATCGGCGGTGGAGGCCGCACAGGAGAGAATCGCTGCGTTGGAACGACAGGTCGCGGAGCTTGGCAATGCGCCGAGTCTGTCTTGCGCGACGGAATCGCTGCGATGAGCGGTTCGCCAAGTCAAATCGCGTATCGCCTTGGATGTTGCTAACAGCCCGATCCCGCTTCCGGATTCGAACAGGCCCAGTCTTGCGGTTCCGCCCGGATGGTCGCCAATTCGGAAACTGCACCGTTACTAAGAGCCTATCCGCAATTTACGGATAAGCCCTAAAAAAGCGCTTCCGGCCGCGCATTTCGCGACGGAATCCGAGCGGGAAAACCATCCGGCGGGAACCAACTTAGCTTGGCGGGCGCTGCGTGGCGAACCAGAACGATACAATAGAGGTTGAGAGCCCCCTGGGGATTTCGCGCGTCATTCATCAAGGAAGGGTCGATAGCGGGGAATGGCAGGCCGCAGACGGAAGAACGGGAAAAAGAGGGGTTCTGGCGCGGCGGGAGTCTTGAAGGCGGCTTTCCTCGTAACGCTGCTGGCGGCTGGCGCGGCGGCCTGGCTGCTTCTGGCGCCGTTTGGGCCGCGCAGCGAGACGTTTGTCGAACTGGCGCCCGGCTCCTCCACGGCGCGAATCGGCCAGGAACTGGAAGCGGCAGGAATTGTGCGCAGCCGGTATGTCTTCGATCTGCTGCGCTTGTGGAAGCGGGGAACGCTGCGAGCGGGGGAGTACCGGTTCGATCACCCAGCTCCGGTGACCGAGGTTTATGCGCGCATTGTGCATGGAGATGTATTTACCCGGACGGTGACCATTCCCGAGGGCGAGAACATCTATGAGATCGCGGCCCGGTTGGAGCAGGCGGGGCTGGGCGCGCGGCAGGAGTTCTTGGACGCCGCGGTGAAGCAAACGGGACTGGTGGCCGATTTGGACCCTAAAGCAAAGAGCCTGGAAGGCTATCTGTTTCCAGATACTTATCGCTTTCCGCGCAAGGCCGGCCCGGAGCAGATTTGCGGAACAATGGTGCGGCGCTTTCGGGCGGTGGCCAGCCAACTGGGATTGAAGGAAAACGTGCATGCGGTGGTGACCATGGCTTCACTGGTGGAGCGGGAGACGGCGGTGGATGCGGAGCGGCCGCTGGTGGCGGGGGTCTTCGCCAACCGGCTGGCCAAGGACATGCCGCTGATGACCGACCCCGCCCTGATCTACGGACTGGAGCTTGAGGGCCGCTGGCGGGGCGCAATCCACCAGAGCGATTTGAGCAGCGACACAGCCTATAACACATATCTGCATACCGGGCTGCCGCCGGGCCCAGTGGCGAATCCCGGCGCCCGGTCGCTGCGCGCGGCCATGGAGCCGGCCAAGACCGATTATCTGTACTTTGTGGCCGCCGGGGCCAATCCCCAGGGACGCTCGCTGTTTGCCCGCACCCTGGATGAGCAGCAGCGAAACGTAGCCGGCTACCGCCAGGCCGTGAAGAAGGCAGGTGGCCGATGAAGGCACGATGTCGCCTGGCGTCCGTTGGCGCGCTGTTTCTTCCCATCCTGCTTGCCGGTTGTTCCCTCTTTCCGACGACGCGCAAGCTGCCGGTGCCCAAGGCGCCGTCGATTATCCAGACAGCCACGCCGGGGGAACTGGTTGCGCGGCTCAATCGGCGCTGGGAGGCGCTGAATACCCTCACGGCCACCGTCGAGATTCGGGCCAGCGTGATCAGGACCAAAGAAGGCGTGGCCAAGGACTATCCCACGCTGCGCGGATGGATCCTGATGCGCAAGCCTGCCATGCTGCGCGTGGTAGGGCAGGATCTCGGCGTGCGCGTTTTCGACATGGCCAGCGACGGCAAGGAGTTTACGCTCTCCATCCCCCTCCAGAAAAAGACCATTCGAGGCTCCAACTCATTGAAGAAGAAGTCGGTGAATGCGCTGGAGAATATCCGCCCCGGGTTCTTCTTCGACGCCATGGTGGTGCGCGGATTGGAGCCGGACGATTTGTACTCTGTGGTAGCGGACTCGGAGACAGTGGAGGACGCGGCCAGAAAGCACCTGTACACTGTCCCGGAATACATCCTGAGGATCAACCGGCCCAAGCCGGGCAGCAGGGAATTGACGCCGGTCCGCGAGGTCACCTTCAATCGCAACGATCTCCAGCCTTATCAAGAAGATATATACGACGGCGAGGGCAATGTGGAGACCCAGGTCTTCTATTCCGGTTACCGCGACTTCGATTCGACGACTTACCCTTCCTCGATCGTCATCAAGCGGCCAGTAGAGGAAATACAGATCGTTCTCACAGTCGAGAAGGTTAATGAGAATGAACCGTTGAAGGACGACCAGTTCGTGGTGACGCCGCCCGCCGAGGGAGCCACGATTCAGAACCTGGAATAACGGAAGAGCAGGGATCAGGGAACAGGGATCAGGATTCGCCCTCGCGCCGGCCCCGAAGGACACGAGTGCGCCGGGTGCCCCCAACGAGAATTCGCGCCTGGTGTGAAGGCCGCCGCATTGGCCCGGCCGCCCGCCAGGGCGATGGGCGCTCCGAAGGGCCACGATATACTCAAGCCATCTCTTTCAGGGCGTTTTCATTCCTGTCGGGCCGGTACCCCGGTTTTTTGGAGGCTTTCCCGCAGCCGCCTTACCCAGGAGTCTCCTTTGGAGAGCTACGAACGTTGACAAATTCCTCCAAGCGCTGGCTTTACGCCGTTTGGCTGGTCCTGATCGGTGGCTTCGCGGTCTTGCACGCCCTGCATCTGCGCGCGGACTTTCCCAATCATTCGCCTTGGTATATGGACTGGGCCAAGTACACCGATGAAGGATGGTATGGGAACGCGGCGATCCGGGCGCACCTGACCGAGAGCTGGTACCTGCCGGGGGACTTCAACCCCGCGCCCGCGGTGCCGGTGTGGCCGTTTCTAGAATGGGTGCTGTTCTTCTTTACCGGGGTCACGCTTCAGGCCGCGCGCGGGCTGGCGGTGGCATTCTTCTTTGCCAATCTGCTGTTGAGCTACCTGCTGCTCCGGTCGAGAGGCTCGCGCTGGATGGCGCTGCTGGCGCTCACTCTGCTGGCGACCAACCCATTCCTTTACTGTTTCAGCCGCCTGGCCATTCTGGAGCCGATGCTGATTGCGTTCACGCTAGGAGCGCTGAATCTGGCCGTGCGGCTGCCCCGGCTGCGGCGGCCGGCGTGGGCGTCGCTCTGGATCGGCCTGCTGTTTGCGCTGATGGCGCTCACCAAGCCTACGGCCGTCTTTCTGCTACCGGCGCTGGGGTGGTCGATGCTGCTGCCGCTATGGCAAAGCCGAAAACTCTTAGTGCGCTGCGCTCTGACCGCGGCGGGCGTCTTTGCCGGAGCGTATGGCCTGTGGATGGAGCTCCTCGTCCGCCTTGGTCTGCTGCCCGATTACAAGTACGTCTTCATCGTCAACAGGTTGGACAAGCCGCCGGAGTTCTACTGGCCGCTGATCGGTCTTTGGTGGTCGTTCCACGGCGGACTGTGGGTGGACCACATCCTCATTCCTCTGGCGGGGGTGGTGGTTCTGGGGGCGGCCTTGGCCTGGCGCAGCGCCGCGGCTCGCAATCTGCTCCTGGATCCCGTCTTCGGAGCCTCCATCCTGGCCGTCGCCGGCTGCATTCTTTTCATGACCTGCCAGAACCATCCGCAGCCGCGCTACTTTGCCGTAGTGGGCTTCTTCAGCTTCTTTTTGGTAGCGCAGGGGGCTGGGGCGCTGCTCGGCCGCGCCGCTCCCATGCGCAAGCCCGCCGCGCCTAGGCCCCTGGCGCGCCTTCTGGGTTGGGCTGTCGTCGGACTGGCCGCACTGGCGGTCGCCGTCAATGGCGCATGGACCCTGAACTACGCCATCCATCCGGAATATACGTTTGTCGATGCCGCCAACCGCTTGACGCAGTACATCGACAAGCATCCCAACGGAAACCGCCTGCTGCTCTCGATCAGCGGCGACCAGATCACGCTGGTTACCCACCTGCCCGCCCTGAGCGACGATTTCGGAGCCCCCGGCGGCTCAATGCCCGACCTGCCCGCCAAACTCGCCTTCTATCGGCCCGGCTGGTTTGCATCCTGGAACGACCTCGACCCAGGCACCCTCGAGGATATTCATAGCCGCTTCTCGCTCGAGCAGGTGGCCAGCTTTCGCGCCTTCGACGATCCGGACCGGAACCTGCTGGTGCTGTTCAAATTGCACCCGCTCCCCGGCGGCCAGGTGCGCAGCCCCGCCGAGCAGAACCTGCAGATACCTCTCGCCGGAGACAAGATTGAGATTCCGGTTGAGTAGAGGCACAACACAACTGGGCAGATATCCAAGCCGGGGAAGTCTGCAAGCGCTGAGAAGAGAAGGCTACCTGTACTTGCGCAGCACGCCCAGCACGCGGCCCTGAATGGCAACCTGCGCGGCGGGAACGCGGATGGGGTCCATCTCCATATTCGAGGGCTGAAGCCGCACCACGCTGCCCTCGGAATAGAAGCGCTTCAATGTGGTCTCGGCGCCATGCAACAGGGCCACCACGATTTCACCCTGGCGGGCCGTCCGCGTGCGCTCGACCAGCACGTAATCGCCGCTGATGATGTGCTCGTCGCGCATAGAGTCTCCGCGTACTTCAAGAGCGAAGACATCGCGGTTGCCCACCACGTCATGCAGTGAGATGGTCTCGGAGGTCTCCAAGGCCTCGACCGGAACTCCGGCCGCGATCCGCCCGGCCAGCGGCAGCCGGTCGCTGGAACGGTTGCGCGCGCCCGGCGGCAGCAGGTCGATCGAGCGGCTGCGGTTGTGGACGCGATCCAGGAGCCCCTTCTTCTCCAGATTCGTGACGTGCTTGTGCACCGTCGCCAGGCTCTTCAGCCCCATTCCGCGCGCTATCTCCTCAAACGACGGGGAGTAACCGTTGCGGGCCACAAACGACTCCAGGAAGTCGACAACCTCTTTTTGCCTTCGTGTAACAGCCATGCGCGCATTATAGCGAATAAAGGGCGAATTGCAACAGTTCTTTTTTTAGCGGCTCCAGATTGGGATTCCGGTCAGTGAGAACGGCGAAGGGCGCCGGGGTGGAAAACGGGGCGGAAGAGCCGGCCGGCGTGTCTCGTTTCGGGACATCCCCCCAATTGTGCCGATCCCGGAATCGGCCGCCTTCTTTCCTTTTTCCAATCTTGAGTTTCTTTTCATCTTGGCGGAAGGTTGAGGAGTAGCCCCGGTTAATGAATGTCTGGTCGGCAAGGCGGAACCGAGAGCGGGCAAGCGCCGCAAGTTGAGAACGCTGGCCAACGGAAAGGCTGTCATGAGGTTATTGGTCGCCGAAGACGACCAGGCGCTGGCATTGTTTCTGCGCCGCGGCCTGGAAGCAGACGGATATCGCGTTAGCGTGGCCTGCGATGGCGCAGCCGCGGTAGAGGCGTTTCGCCAGGAGATGCCCGATCTGACCATTCTCGATCTGAACATGCCGGTCAAGGACGGAGAGCAGGTGCTCGAGGAGATTCGGGCCCTCGATGCCGACCTGCCGGTGCTGGTGCTCACCGCCCGGCAGGAGGTGGATACGCGCGTCCGCTGCCTCGACCGCGGGGCCGACGACCTGATGATCAAGCCATTCAGCCTGCATGAGTTGCGGGCGCGCTGCAGGGCGCTGCTGCGGCGCAAGCGGGAGGCGCGGCTGCAACTGCGGGCCGGGGATCTGGAACTGGACCGGCTGGACCATTCGGCCCGCCGCGGAGCCCAGCGAATCCTGCTCACCAACAAGGAATTTGCCCTGCTCGAACACCTAATGCTCAACCGCGGCCAATGCGTTTCGCGGGTGGAACTGCTGGAGTCGGTCTGGAATCTGGAGCCGGCGCAGACCACCAACATCGTGGATGTCTATATCAACTATCTGCGCCGCAAGCTGAAGGATCCGCCTCCCGGCCAGCTGATCCGGACGGTGCGCGGGCAGGGCTACGTGGTGCCTTCCGAGGCCGACCTGCTCCTCGCTGCCCCTGTCACGGCCCTTTCCATACCTCCAATCAGGCTGCCGGCTATGGCTCCGGTCTCTTGAGTCCACTCAATTCCGTCAGCCCGCTTTGCGATGAGGAGAATACCCATGCAGTCTGCTCCGGTTTCCGTTGCTCCCTCCGCCGCCCGCATCCGGCCGCGCACCGCGCTGGTGGCCAGCGCCGATGGCTGTTTCCGCCAGCGGCTTACAGAGATTCTTACCGGCCTGCGCTGGCAGGTGCGCGAGGCCGAGGGCGGCGCCCAGGCGTGGGCCGAGGCGGAAGCCACCCCCCCTGAGGCCATCATCGTCGACTCCTGGCTACCGGATCTGGATCTGGCCGAGTTTCTCAAGGACTTCCGCGGGAGCTTTCCCCAGGTGGACCTGGTGACCGCCGGCAGTTCCTCGCTCCAGGAGAGCCCGCGCGGCCCCTATCGCCAGGAGCTGCTGTACGCCCTGCGCCGCAGCCAAGACACCGATACCGCGGCCTGGAACACGGCGCCCGAGCTCAACCGGCCGAAGCCGGCGCCAAGCCGTATGCGCGCGGCCCCGCTTCTTCCCGACGTGGCCCCGGTAGCCTCCTCACTGCGGAACGCCGCGATCATCCCCGTCCTCGGACAGCCGGGTTCTTCTCCGGACGTTCCGATCATCGCGGCGCTGCCCGCGCGTACGGCTCAGGCGGCCGCGAGCGACCGGCTGCCGGAGCTGATCGGCAACGCTCCCTGCATGCTTGAGGTCGGGCGCCGCGTCCGCCGGGTCGCCCCGCGGATGACTCCGGTACTGATCGAAGGGCCGACCGGCTCGGGCAAGGAGCTGGTTGCCGAGGCCTTGCACCGCATGTCGCCGAGAAGCCGCAACCCCTTTGTCGCCATCAATTGCGCGGCTATTCCAGAAGCTCTGCTTGAAGCCGAACTCTTCGGCCATACTCGCGGCGCCTTCACCGGTGCGGTGCAAGGGCGCGTGGGGCGCATCGAGGCCGCCGATGGGGGCACGCTGTTCTTGGATGAGATCGGAGAGATGCCCCTGGCCCTGCAAGCGAAGCTGCTCCGGTTTGTCGAAAGCGGCGAGTTGCAGCGGGTGGGCGACAACGAGACCTTGAAGGTAGACGTGCGCATCGTGGCCGCCACCCACCGGCCTCTGGCTCAGGACACGCAGGAGGGCGCCTTCCGCCCCGACCTCTACTACCGACTGGCCGTCTTCCTCATCCGCACCCCATCGCTGGCCGAGCACGCCCAGGATCTGAATTTGTTGGTGGACCATTTCATGCAGCGAATGGGCTGCGAAGCGCCGGTCAAGCGCCTGGACCCAGGAGCGCTGGCCAAACTCGCCGCCCACCAATGGCCGGGCAATGTGCGCGAACTGGAGCACGTTCTGGAGCGGGGCGCAATTCTGGCCGGCGAGGAGGCTGTCCTCACCGCGCTGGATATCGACTTTGGATTCTCGGTGAACTGAGCGTTCCGCTTCGAGGCCAACCCCAAGGCGGTCGCCACTTTCGACACCCAGGAGACCATCAACATCATCCACTAAGCCAAATGCCGGGGCGGTCTTCGGGCCGCCCCGTTTGGCTGCGTGCCGCATCACTTCGGCCTTCGTTGCGGAAAAGGTGGGCTTCCACCACGCTTCTCGCGGCTACCGGGGCGCGCTTCGATGAATAGCCCCTTGCTCTCGGCCAGCGCTGTTCCTCTGGCGTTCAGGATTCTCGCTTCGGTCCAATGCTTGCGTCCTTCGCTGCGGACGATGCGGCCTTCCATGCGGAGGCGCGCGCAGGAGGGAACCGGACGCAGGTAGTCGATCTCTATCCGGCCCGTCATCGCCGTCAAGCCGCGGGCGCGGACGGCTTTGCTCATGGCCTCATCAAGCAGCGTAGCGATGATGCCCCCGTGCAAGTAGCCGGGATGCCCATCGAAGCGATCCGGAACCGTCGTCAGGCAAACCGTCGCTCGGTCTTCCGCAAGCAGAAACTCCAGTTGCAAGCCGGTTGGGTTGGCCGGGCCGCAGCCGAAGCACCGGTTCTGAGCCGCGCGGACCATCGGCTTGAGATTCTCCACTTTTCCCGTCATTGTCTCTCC
>JBEKPA010000109.1:0-10728 GCA_049521195.1 Occallatibacter sp. | reverse complement strand
AGGCTGCCGCGACGGGTCTTTGTGCTGACCTCGGCCCCCATCTGGGCGCTATGGGGCGAGGCCTTTCTGGCTTCCTTCGCTGAGCCGCCGGTGACGCTGTTTCTCCCCCCTGGCGAAGAGCACAAGACGATCAAAAGCGTGGAACGGCTGCTGCGGCAGATGGCGCGGGCGGGCGGAGATCGCGGCAGCCTGCTGATCGCCTTTGGCGGCGGAATTGTGGGCGATGTGGGCGGCTTTCTGGCAGCCATCTACATGCGCGGGATTCCCTATGTGCAGGTTCCGACGACGCTGCTGGCGCAGGTGGACTCCAGCGTAGGCGGCAAAACGGGCGTGAACCTGCCCGAGGGCAAGAACCTGGTCGGCAGCTTCCATCACCCCAGGGCGGTATTCGCTGACATCGAGGTGCTGGGAACGCTACCGGAGCGCGAACTGCGGGCCGGGCTGATGGAGAGCATCAAGGCGGGGATCATCCGCGACCGGGCGCTGGTGCGCTTCATGGAAGAGCACGCGGATGAGGTGCTGGGGCGCGACCCCAAGGCTCTCGAATGGGTGATCGCGGCGTCGATCCGCATGAAGGCTGGGGTGGTGAACCGAGACGAGCGCGAGAGCGGCCTGCGCATGATCCTGAACCTGGGGCACACGGTGGGCCACGCCCTGGAGCAGGCCACCGGCTACAAGACTCTGCTGCATGGCGAGGCGGTGGGGTGGGGGATGGTGGCTACGCTCTACTTGGCGCGGAAGCGGGGAACGATCTCCGCTGCTCAGTTCGAGCGGCTGGAGAGGTTGATCCACCGGTACGGGCCGCTGCCGGCGCTGACGGTTCGCGCGAGCAAAATACTGGCGGCCGCAAGCGGCGACAAGAAGAACGTGGGCGGAGTGAGGCGGTTTGTGCTGCCGGTGGGGATTGGCGACGCAGGGATCGTGGAAGACGTGACGGCGGCGGAGCTGGAGGCGGCGGTGGGATACATGCTGGCGCGGGCCGGGGAGAAGACAGCAAGTCAGCGAGTCAGCTAACCGGCGGTGGCCGGATTGGGGTTCGTGGTTTCCCAGGTCCCAAAATCGGGACCTGGGGCACCCAGCATTTGTGGTTGGGATAGAACAGGGACGAAAGGCTGCAACGCTGAATGACAACCACCGGGGCAAAGCCGCCGGGCACCGAGAACGAGGCCAGCGCGGCGCAGGCCGTGCGCCAGATGTTCGACGCGATTGCGCCCCGCTACGATTTGCTGAACCACGTGCTCTCTGCCAATGTGGACCGGCTCTGGTGGCGGCGGACGGCGCGGCGGTTTCGGTCGGTGCTTGCACGGCCCGATGCGGCGGTGCTGGACATTTGCTGCGGTACCGGCGACCTGACGATGGCTCTGCTCAGGCACCGGCCGAGGGATGCGCGGCCGATTCTGGCGGCGGATTTTGCGCGGGAGATGCTGAGGCGCGGCGCGAAGAAGTTTGCCGGGCGCGAGCCTGGAGCGCCATACGCGACGCCGATCGAGGCGGACGCCTTGCGCCTGCCGCTGCGCTCCAGGTCGCTGGATTTGATTGTGACCGCCTTCGGGTTCAGGAATCTGGCCAATTACGAGGCTGGCCTCAAGGAGTTTAGCCGGGTGCTGAAGCCGGGAGGGCAGTTGGGGATTCTGGAGTTCGGCGAGCCGGGAGGGCTGGTCGGCAAGGCTTACGCAGTGTATTTTCGGCGCGTGCTGCCATCGATTGGGCGGATGGTTTGCGGCTCCGCAGCCGGCGGCGGAGGCGGGCCGTACAGCTATCTGCCCATTTCGGTGGGCAACTTTCCGCCGCCTGCCGAGATGCTGGAGCTGATGCGGGCAACAGGGTATGCGGAGTGCGCGTGGCAGCCTTATACGTTTGGGATCGCTGGATTGTACACGGCTGTGCGCGCCGCAGTAGCCTAGTGCCGTGTCTTGATGATTTGTGCTGTCCCAGGTCCCTCCGCCGCGGCGGACGAGGGACCTGGGGCACCCAGGGCTTCTGCTTTGATAACGAAATCTCATGCACACAGCACCAGGAGCGCGGTGAATTCAATGGTTCCCAGTCTGGCCGGATTTTCCGCGGAGAAGCGGAGTGTGGCGTTGCGCTCGATGCTGGCGGCGGGGGCGATGACGCTGCTGAAGCTGGCGGCGGGGCTGCTGTCGGGGTCGCTGGGCGTGCTGTCGGATGCAGCCCACTCCGGGCTGGACCTGGCGGGCGCGGCGATGACCTTCTTTTCCGTCCAGGTGAGCGACAGGCCGGCCGACGAGGACCATACCTACGGTCATGGCAAGATCGAGAACCTCTCCGCGCTGGGCGAGGCGATCCTGATGGCCTTCTCCTGCGCGTGGATCATCTGGGAGGCGATGCAGCGGATCTTCTACCACACCGTGGAGCTGCGCCACTCGGCGTGGCCGGCGCTGGTGCTGGTGACGTCGATCGGTGTGGATTACTGGCGGTCGCGGCAACTGCGGATGGTAGCCGCGCGGACCGGGTCGCCGGCCCTGGCAACCGACGCCTTCCACTTCGCCAGTGACATCTGGTCGACCCTGGCCGTGCTTTGCGGTCTGGGCGCCAGTTGGGCGGGGACGCGGTTCGGCGTTGGCTGGCTGCGCTTCGCGGACCCGTTTGCGGCCCTGGTGGTATCGCTCATGATTCTGCGGCTGACGCTCTACCTGGGGCGTGAGACAGTGGCCGTGCTGATGGACGAGATTCCGATGGAGACGCGGCGGCGGCTGGTGCGGGAGGTGGCGCAGGTGGAAGGCGTGCTGGCCGTTGAGCAAGCCAGGGTGCGGCGGGCTGGAGCCGGCTACTTTGCCGACCTGACGCTGGCGCTGCCGCGGCGGTTTACCTTTGAGCACACCGGCGAGTTGGTGCGTGCGGCCACCGAGGCGGCGCACCGGGCCCTGCCGCAAGCGGACGTGGTCATCCACACCGTGCCGCGCGAGGCTCGGGCGGAGAGCGTCTTCGACCGCGTGCGGGCGGTGGCGGCACGCAACAATGTGAGCGTGCATGAGCTGAGCGTGCAGTCGCACCATGGGCGGCTGCGCGTGGAGCTGCATCTGGAGCTGGACGAAAACATGCCGCTCATGGCGGCGCATGAATTTGTGACCGCTATGGAGGCGGAGATTCTGCGCGAGGCCCCGGAGATCGACGCCGTGCTGACGCACATCGAGAGCGAACCGGCGACCATCGAGCAGCCGGAGGAGATGGTCGAGGAGGACCGCAAGATCGAGCTGGCGCTGCGGTCGGCGGCGGCGCTGTTCCCTGAGATTGTGGATGTGCATGAGATCAAGGTGGGCCGCACGGGAGACCACATTTACCTCTCCTGCCATTGCACGCTGCCCGACGATCTGACCATGCAGCGGGTGCACGGGGCGATCACCGCGCTTGAGGACCGCTTCAAGCTGGAGTGCCCGGAGGTGCAGCGGGTAACGATTCATCCCGAGCCGGCGACGGATAACCTGCGATAGCGAGCAGGAGATCAGGAATGAACGGTGCGCTGCACTCGCTCCGCTACTCGTACCTGAGCGCCTCGATGGGGTCCAGGCTGGCCGCGCGGATGGCTGGAATCATGCCGCTCACCAGGCCGGTGACGACCAGAATCACGGTGGCCACAATCACCGAGGTTGGCGAGATGAGCAGTCGAATATCCCCGGCATCGGCATTCTGGGCCATGGCGCTGTAAAACGTGATTCTCCCCACCATCGCCGAGACAAGGTAGGCCAACGCGATCCCGGCCACGCCGCCCACGGTGGTGATGGCCATGGCCTCGGCCAGGAATTGGATGAGGATGTGATGCCTGCGCGCGCCCAGCGCTTTCTCGATGCCGATTTCGCGGGTGCGCTGCTGCACGGCCACCAGCATGATGTTCATCAGGCCGATGCCGGCAATGCCCAGCGTAAGCGCGCCCACCATCGAGAGCAGGACCTGCAGGGCGATGGAGAGCACGCGAAACTGGTGCAACTGCGTCATCATGTTGTTCACATGAATCGCGTTGTGGTCTGCGGGCCGGAAGTGGTGAGCCGCGGCCATGGTCTCGCGCAAGCTCTTCTCCGCCAGCTCATTATCGCCGCGATAATTGAACCAAATTCCTCCCAAGTACTTTGTATCCACCAGGTCGCTCATGGTGTTGAAGGGCACATAGATCTGCCGGTTGACATCGCTGTCTTCCCCCTCCTGCATCTTGGGAGTGAAGACCCCGATGACGGTAAACAGCACGCCGTTGAGGCGGATGGTTTCGCCCAGCGCCCATCCGCCGCTGAAGAGCTTGGTCTTGGCTTCCGAGCCGATGACGCAGACATGGGCCCGCTGATCGTCCTCGGCGCCGCTGAAAAAGCGCCCCTGATCCAGATCGTGCTTCCAGATATTCGGAAAGACCGTACGGACTCCCCACACGGTCCAGGTATAGGTGTGGAGATCGTTTTGAACCGCGGCGTCCTTCCAAGACACAGGCGAGATTTGAAGGACGCCGGGAACGCTGTTGCCGATGCGATCGACATCGTCCAGCGTGAGGCGCACCAACGTGCCGGCCTTCTCTCCGCCCGCCTGCTGGCTGGTGCGGCCGGGAAAGATCATGATGCTGTTGGTTCCCCAATTGGCGAAGATCGCCTCGACGGCGTGACTGAAACCCGCTCCATAGGCCAGCAGCAACACAACCGTGGCGATGCCCCAGGCCATGCCGATCATGGTGATAACCGTGCGGCGGCGGTTGTAGAGCATCGCCTCCCAGGCTTGGCCGAGTATGTCCTTCATCATGATGCTTCCTTCCAAAGTTGTCAGTTGTCATTTGTCAGTGTTCAGCTAAAACCGCCCAAACAATACGCTCGGCCCGATCGCGAGCCTTCGAGACCACATCCGCTCTCGCTAAAGTGCGCTCAAACTCCGTTGCAGGGTTAGGATCTGACAACTGAAAACTGATAACTCCGCCCTACTCTCTCCGCAGCGCCTCGATGGGGTCCAGCGCCGCCGCTTTGCTGGCCGGATAAAGTCCGGCGGCAACTCCGCACAGCGCCAGCGATCCCAAGGCCAGCGCGGCTGACCATGGCACCAGCCGCGGCGGATCCCAGCCCGGCATCTTGCCGGTAAGGAACTCCTGGAGCAGACCCATGAATCCCGCCGACACAACAATGCCGATCAGGCCGCTGATGCCGGTCAGCAGCAACCCCTCCCAGAAGAACTGCGCCAAAATGGCGCGCTTGGTGGCTCCGATCGCTTTGAGTACGCCGATCTCTCGCGTCCTCTCCGAGACCGATACCAGCATGATGTTGATGATGCCCACCGCGCCCAAACCCAATGTCACGATACCCACCCCACCCAGAAAGACATCCATGGCATTGAAGATGGCGCTGATTATGTGCTCCTCCTCGACAAAGTCCCACTGGTTGAAGGCGTCTTTCAGCGAGGGATCGAAGCCGTGGCGCTGGGCGATCACGCGATGCACCGCGGCCACGGCGGCCACGGAGTCGCCTTTCTTAGCAGGCTGGTACTGGATGGAGGTCAACGCATCGCGGGGGACATTGTCGCCCTTCACGGCAAAAAGCTCCAGCATCGTGGTGATGGGCAGGTAGACCTTCTGGTCATCGTAGTCGTTGCTGCCGCGGCCGATCTTCGCGACCTGGCCGATGATGGTGAACTCGGTCCCGTTAATGGTAATCGCCTCGCCCAGCATGGGGCGGCCATTGAAGAGGAGATTTGCGGTCTTCGATCCCAGCACGGCGACGCGGCGGCGTTCGGCCACGTCCTGATCGTCCAGGAAGCGGCCCTGGGCCATGGGAATGAAGCGCACTTCCGTGTAGTTGGGTTCGGTGCCCATCACATGGCTGGAGGCGTTGTTCCATTGGCTTACCTCGTAGAGGTCGTTGCGGTTCAGCTCGTCGGTCACGGCGCGCAACTCGGGCAGTTGGCGCAGCGCGTCCTCATCGCCCATCGTCAACTCGTAGGGGCGCATTCCGGTGTGCTGATTGGCTACGGCGGGGATGGTGCCGTTGAACATCATCACCACGTCGTTGCCCAGCGAGGCCAGGTTCTTGTGCTGGCCGCTGCGAAAGCCCTCGCCCAGGCCCACCAGCACCAGCAGCGAGCCGACGCCCCAGGCAATCCCGAACATGGTCAGGAAGCTGCGCAGCTTGTTGGCCATGATGGCGCGGAAGACCTGGCCGAGAGTGTCGGAAAAAGTCTGCATGACGTTTAGACGCAACCAACCGTATTTTGCCCCGCGCGGGGGCGGAGCATGAAAGGCGAGTGCCTGAGAACAATTACGCGGCTTGGCGGCGGGATGTTCCAGCCAATTTCGGCATTCAGAGCAGTCTCATTCCCGCAAACCTGGCCGCATCCTCATCGAATGTGACCGTCTCGCCGCAACCGGCAGCGGCTCCCGACCGCTCAATGAGGCAGTCGGCAAAATCAACTTTGAAGTGGGTAAAGCGAAGCAGGGCCGAGGCCACCGTCGTATGACTCTCAATCATCAATTCAGGCGAATTGACCATTCGTTCCAAGCGCTGGATCAATTCTGCCTTGCTCAAGCGGTATCTGCTGCGCAGAACCCAAACCAATTCGATCAGGGAGACAAGGGAGACGAACCCCGGCGCGCCGGGCGCAAGGGTTCGCATGAAACTTGCGGCCCGGCTGCCCTGTTCCAGATCGTCTTTGGTCAAGAAGCGGACCAGGATGTTGGTGTCGATGCCCGTCATCGTGCGCGGCTCAGTCCTCGAAGGTCAACTGCCCGGCCCAGCCTTTGGCAATCGTCTCGTTCATCTCCTCGATTGTTACGGGTTTGCCCGTCCAAGGCACGCTACCCTCCAGGTCCATAATGGAGCCTGTCTTTGGCTTGAGGATATACTCGCCGTGCTCGCCCTCGATGAATCTCACCCGGTCGCCGGGTTTGATTCCCAGCTTCTTGCGCACCTCAAGCGGGATCGTGATCTGCCCTTTTGAAGTGACTGCGGCTGTAGCCATCTGGATCCCTCCGATACCATGATAGCCCATTTCCTTACACCTAGTAAGGAAAATGTCAGTTGCCGCTCACAGGGGCTGGAACCATATCCAGCGGTTCGGTCAGCGTAAAGACCATGGTCGTGCCGGATTCGAGCGTGGCTTGCGGATGGTTGACGAGCAGGTGGACCGTGACCGCGCCGGCTCCGATCAGCCCGCCGGTCACAGCGCCCGCCGGACCGCCGAGGATGGCCCCGGTCACCGCGCCCGCGCCCACCGCTCCGCCGTACTCGATGCCGTCGCGCTTCAGGCGCGAGTCCGGCGTGATGGCGCCTTCGCTCCCCATGCGAGTCCGCGAACCGGGGGTTCCGGTGGTCTCGGCGTGCAGCATGAAGCGCGAGCCGTTGGGCAGGATCACTGCCTCCGGCTGCAAGCGCATGAAGCCGTGGCCGCCCACATGGCCGCTCGATACCTGGATCACCCGGCCGTCAATCTCCGCTCCGGCGGGAATCACCACCTGGCCGCCCTCGACCACGTCCGAGGCCACAACGGTGCGGAAGGCTTCGCCCTTCTGGCTCGATACAGTCGAAAGCCGCTGCATCAGCCGCACGCGAATGCTGGTTCCCTCGCCCAGTTCTCCGGGGCGCAGCGCGCGTGGATGCACAATGTCGCCGTCCGGATCGTAAGGGGCGGCGTGTTCCGCCACGGCCGGAGCGGCTGACGAGCCGGGCGCAACCCGCACGATTCCGCTGTCATCGCCCTGATACGCGGGAAGGTTGGCGGACTGATCGGCGGCTGCGGGCCGCGGCTCGGCCTGCGCTTGAGCGGGCGCTGCCGGTTGAGCGTAATGCCCGGCCGGGGGCTTGGCCTGCGGGACGCCGCTGGTGGTGATCTGGTCATCCGGAGGGGGATTCGAGGTTCCCTGGTAGGGGTTGGACTGACTCGACTGGCCCGCTCCTTGCGCTCCCACGGCGGCAGCGGCGGCGACCAGCAAGGCGCATACAAGAATCTGCCGTTTCATCCAAGTCTCCTTTTCGGGGTCGCCCTTTCCTCGATCCCCCTGGCGCGGACGGAAATCTTCCCTGATCTCTAAAAACCCCGGCGGGGCCGGGGAGTTGCGCACGAACCGCGCCATTGGGCGATGCAAATGCCAGCTCACCCAATTTGAGCCTAACGCAGGCCGGTAGGGAAGTTTGCGGCTTCAGTTGGCGCAGGTTCCTTAAACGGCACGAATCAAGATAGGCACTCCCCAGGCCGAGGCTGTGACCACCCCGCGCACGGTCTTCATTCCAGGACAGACGCATCTAAACTCGCTTCTATACGGGAGAAGGAAACACCGCGCAAAATATTGAATTCATGCGCTTTGTAACAAGGGCACGACTTCAGTCGGGCCGCACAAAGGCGAAGGAAGCACGGTGGGCTTTAGCCCCTGCATACGGCATCGGCAGGCAATCGGCAAAAGGGGACATGAAGAGGTTGGCAGGGGCTAAAGCCCTTATTATCTAATGTTTCCGTGGCGGCCCGACTGAAGTCGTGCCCTTGTTACAAAACCGACCGTGGATAGCTATCAGGGAGATGTGGATAGCAAGCAGGGAGATCAAGATGCGATTGCCCTGGCCTCCATCCTTCCATGGTTGACCCTAAGCCTCCAGGCTCGTATCGTTAGAGGTTGACTATGAAGACTTCCCCCAACACCTTGCGGATCGGAATCGCGGCTGCCATTATCGTCGCCACCATCGGCTGGCTGGCCTGGTCCGGCTATGGCGCCAGCAAGAGCTACTACGTCACCATCGCCGAGCTTGGCGGCATGGGCGACAAGGCCTACAGCAGCCAGTTGCGCGTCGAGGGCTTCGTCCAGCCCGGCTCCATCGAACACAACGGCCCGCACGTGGACTTTGTGCTCAACGAGTTCGAAAGCCATTCGCCGAAGGCCGCCGCAGGGCGAGTGCTGAAGGTCAGCTACAAGGGCTCCGAGCCGCCGCCCGACACATTTAAGGACGACGCCCAGGCGCTGGCCGAGGGCTCCTACGGCCGCGACGGCGTCTTCCATGCCAACGTGCTTCAGGCCAAGTGCGCCAGCAAGTACGCGCCGGCCGGACCGAATGGCCAGCCCGGTGCGCAACCAGGAACTACGCCGGCGCAACCGGCTGCCGCGCCCAACGCCAGCCCTCGCGCCGCGGCTGTTCCTCCGTCCAAACCGGCCAGCTAGATTTCTTCTGCAAGGAGAAAGTATGGATTTGGGACAGTTCTTACCGGCAGTTCTATTTAGTTCAGTGATCGTCTTTACCCTGTTCATGTCGGATATTTTGAGCGGAAGGACTCCGCCATTCGGCACCCACACTTTCATCATTAGTTTGATTTTGGTTGCCGGAATGTCCATGGGAATGGTCGGTTCTGACGAATTGAAGCGCGGTGGTCACCGGAAAGTTCGTCGTAACTTGCTTGTATGCCTCACAGTTTTATTTATATTTCCTCTCATCCTGGCCTTCACTCAAGTTCATATGCACTGGAGAATTGTTGCGAAGGATCTTGCTAATGTGCATTGGTTATATTGGTTCATTCCATTCTATGTGCTGGTTGTCGCGCCATTTCCAGTAGCGCTCTACCTGAATCGAAAGCAGAAGAAATCCACTTCCGATCCAAACAATGCCGATGCAGAATAGTCCAGAGACTACTTCCGCGACCGGCGTACTCTGCGCCCACACTGACGGCGTTTCGAAGCTCTTCGGCTCGTTTGCCGCCTTGCGCCAGGTCTCGGTCGATTTCGAACCCGGCCGCTGCTACGTTGTCATCGGCGAGAACGGCGCGGGCAAATCCACGCTGCTGCGCATTCTGGCCGGGCTGCTGCGCCCCAGCCTGGGCACGGTCCGGGTCTTCGGCGATCTTGAACCGCAGGCCGATGCCGCCCGCGCCCGCATCGGCTACATGGCGCACGCGGCCATGCTCTACGACGAGCTGACCGCGCAGGAGAACCTGCGCTACTTTGCCAGCCTCTATCGCGGCCGGCCCTGCCTGACGCCGGCCGAGGCCCTGCGCCAAGTGGGCCTGGACCCCGAGCTGACCCGCATCCTGGGCCAGTACTCGCAGGGCATGAGGCAGCGCACCTCGCTGGCCCGCGTCCTGCTCCCAAGCCCCGAGTTGCTCCTGCTTGACGAGCCTTTCTCCAACATGGACATCGAATCCGCCCGGCAGATGGTCGAGCTGCTGGCCGGCTTCCGCCACGGCAGCCGGACGATTGTTTTGACGACCCACCAGCGCGAGCTGGCCGCGCCCATCGCCGACTGGGTGCTCGCCCTCCGCGCCGGCAGAGTGGCTTCAATGGAGCCGGGGAGCCCGACCCTATGAAGACGAATGGCGCGCGCATCCTCGAATCCCTCGGCGTTCCCTTTGAAGTGCGCGAATACGAGGTCGATCCCAACGATCTCTCCGCCCTCACCGTCGCCAAGAAGATCGGCTTGCCCCCCGAGCAGGTCTTCAAGACCCTGCTGACCACCGGCGGCCCAGGCGTTTACCTCTTCGCGGTGGTTCCCGGCGACGCCGAGCTGGACTTCAAGAAACTGGCCCGCGCCGCCGGCCTGCGCAAGGCTGAGATGGCTTCCCTCAAGGAGGTCCAGCCCCTCACCGGCTACATCCGCGGCGGCGTCACCGTCTTCGGCGCAAAGAAGCCCTACCCCGTCTATGTCGATGAGACCGCAATCCTCTTCGACCGCATCAGCGTCTCCGCGGGCGCCCGCGGCGTGCAGCTCATCCTCTCGCCCGAAGATTACCTGCGCGCCACCGCGGCCCAAACCGCCGACCTGACCAAAGACTTGGGTG
>JBEKPA010000108.1:0-10729 GCA_049521195.1 Occallatibacter sp. | reverse complement strand
GTTCGAGTGGCAGTTCCTCAAATCTAGCTCGTATTTCAGCCTGAGTCGCCTTCTTGGTGAACCATTTCTGCTCGTCCTTCTCACTGGTCTCGTCCGATTCAGCCGCGATGGGAAAGGGACCTCGAGCAGCTACCACGCTCTCCGTATCGGCGGGGAGCCACCAGATCAGGTCTTTCTGGCCGACCGTCTGATCGGCGGCCCCAGTTGAATGCCTCGGAGACTGAGATGAATTGGCCACCTGAGAAGCGGGAGCTGCGCTTGCGTAGATCGCGACAAGAAGCGTGGCACAAAGGATTGCGCTTTTCGAAGAGCCGAAAAGGAGATGCCTTCCATCACATTCCCTCGCGGTGAGTCGTGCGATCTTGTCGACGCTGCGTTTCTCGAATTCCTGCGACGATTTTTCGTCGGCCCTCGCATCGCGAACCGCAACTACGCCCAGCAGAAGTGCATCGGACGGGTACCTGACATTGCTTCTCATGAGTTCCTGATTCCGCTCGTGGACAGCCAAGCGCGGGTGGTGTCTCAACACCGCCCGATGCACTCCGTACTGCATAAAGGCTAATCGTTTTTACTTACCGGGTTGCGCACAGTTGTGACACTTTTCAAAGTGTCCTCATGTAAAGTCGATCCATCTCAGGCGCGAACGACACTCTGGGCGGATCACAGCCAATCCGGAAGTGATTCTCACTCGACGATGGCATCCCAATGCGCTTATCGAACCCGCAGGCATTTTCTCCGTTCCGGACGCATTGTCGGCCACTCGAAGACGGCGCCGCTGCCGCTCCTTGTCAGCCTGCGGCAGGT
This sequence comes from Occallatibacter sp., assembly GCA_049521195.1. Taxonomy (GTDB): domain Bacteria; phylum Acidobacteriota; class Terriglobia; order Terriglobales; family Acidobacteriaceae; genus Telmatobacter. Next base: position 9,925 of record JBEKPA010000108.1, on the reverse strand, counting down.
TGATGGATGGCGTGGCCGCAAGACCGCGCTCCTTTGGTGTTTAGGCGCCGTCGAAGCCCGTGCGAGGTAATCAACTGTGTTCCCGCGGCCGTTTTCCCCATCGCGGACCGGTCAGGCGTGGCTGCCAAGGCCTGACCATGAATGCATGACCGGGCGGCGCTTGACCTGAGCGCCACGGGTCACGGAATATACACTGGAATCCTCCCATGCTGGTCAGCGCGGCTCCTTTCTTTGTCTTTCTGGTTGCGGTGAGCCTGCTCTACTGGGCCGCCGCCGGATCGCGCCGGCTGCGGCTGGCGGTGCTGGTGGCGGCGAACCTGTTCTTTCTGGCCCGCTTCAGCCTGGTTTATCTGGCGCTGCCCCTGGCGGCAAGCGCGGACTATTTCGTCGGCCTTGGATTGGGCCGATTCCAGCGGAAGGCCACGCGCCGGCTGCTGCTCGGGGTTTCGCTGGCCGTCAACCTGGGCCTGCTGGCGGGACTCAAGCTGCTTCCGCTCCTGACCGCGGGGCGCTTCGCCTGGCTCTTTCCGCTGAGCCTTTCGTTCTATTGTTTTCAATCGCTTACCTATACTATTGATCTCTACTTCGGCGAGATGCGGCCCACGCCTAGCTATCTTGCCTATCTGGGCTCCGCCCTGTTTTTTCCCTCCATGACGGCGGGGCCGATTCCGCGCCAGGGGAAGCTGCTCGACCAGCTCTCACGACCCTTCGCCTTCAGCGCCGAGGATGCCGGCCGCGCCATGCTGCTGATCGCGGTGGGCCTGGTAAAGAAGCTGCTGATTGCCGACTACCTGGCCAACAATCTGGTGAACCGGGTATTCGATACTCCCGCGCTCTATTCCAGCGTGGAGACCCTGGTTGCCGTCTACGCTTTCGCGCTACAACTCTTCTTCGACTTCAGCGGCTACACGGATATCGCCATGGGCGCGGCGCTGCTGCTGGGCATCCGCCTGCCGGAGAACTTCCGCCAGCCGTACCTGGCGGTGAGCGTGGCCGAGTTCTGGCGGCGCTGGCACATCACCTTCTCCGAGTGGCTGCGCGACTACCTCTTCGACGTGCTGCCCAAGCGGCGCAAGTATCCGCTGCTCTCTTACAGCTACGCCTTCCTGGTCACATTTGCGCTGGGCGGGCTGTGGCACGGGATCAGCTGGAACTTCCTCATCTGGGGCGTGCTGCACGGGCTGGCGCTGGGCGTGGTCTTTGCCTGGAAGCTGCGGCGCAAGATTCCCTCGCCCCATTGGTGGGCCAAGCTGCTGGGAGGTTTCATCACCTTCCACTTTGTCTGCTTCACCTGGATATTCTTTCGCGCTACGACACTGGAAAACGCACTGGCCATCTTGCGCGGCCTGGGCGCGCTGACCTGGCCGGCGGAGAATCTGACGCCGCTGCTGCTGGGCGTCCTCGTGCTGGCCGCGGTTCTCCATTCGCTTCCGCCGCGCTGGTTTGACGTTTCGGCCGGCGTGGCCGCCCGCATGCCCTTCTGGGTGCAGGGACTGGCCATGGCGGCGCTGGTGCTGCTCATTCAAACGCTGGCGGGCCGTGGCTCCGCTCCCTTTGTTTATGGCAACTTCTGAGTCTTCCCAACCCGGTTCCGACCAACCCGGCCCGCGCGCGCCTCGTCCCGGCCCGGCCGGCGGCGGCTCTGGCTTTCCGATCAAGACCGCGCTCGCCATTCTTGTTCTGGCGGACGCGCTGATGTGCTGGCGTTTCTATATGGACCGCGGCAAGGGTTTGGACCCTGCTGTCTTCCCGGAGACCTTCCGGCTGCGCTGGCCCCGGCCGCCTGCGCCTCCGGTTCCCAAAGCGCGCGCAATCCAACCCCAGGGGAATGAAAGGCCACAGGCCATCTCTCCCGTTTTTGTGGATGACACCAACAGCCTGGACCCATTTTTTGCGGCCCTGTGGCAACTGGAACAAGCGAATCCGGCTCAGGGCAAAGAGGGCGGCGTGGTCACCATCCTGCATTATGGCGACTCGCCCACTACCGCCGACCTGATCACCGGCGACGTGCGCGCCCAGTTGCAGCGGCGGTTTGGCGACGCCGGGCGCGGCTACACGCTCATCGCCAAGCCCTGGGCCTGGTATGGCCATCGCGGCGTGGAGATCAGCGACCACGGCTGGAAGATGCGCACCGGCGTGGGCCTGATGCGCGAGGGAATCTATGGACTTGGCGGCGCGGCCTTCGAGGGCCAGCCCGGCGCATGGAGCAAGTTCCGGCTCACCGAATCGCAACAGACGGCCGTCGAGGTGGAGTACCTGGCCAACCCCGGCGGCGGCGTGTTTGCCGTCGAGGCCGATGGCCAGCAGATCGTCGAGCAGACGACCGGCGCCGAAACGGAGGCAACCGCCTCGGTCCACGTCGAACTGCCACCCGGAACGAAGATCGTATCCATCCGGCCCGCATCGGGAAGCGTGATTCTGTTTGGCGCGGACTTCCGGCGCGGGTCGAGCGGCCTGCTCTACGACAGCCTGGGTCTGAACGGCGCAACCGTCACCGTGCTGGGCCGCGTCCTGCGGCCGGTTCTGTGGAAGCAGGAGCTTGATCGCGCCCAGCCGGCGCTGGTGATCGTCAACTACGGCTCCAACGAGAGCAGCTTCGGCGCCTTCGTTCATAAGCAGTACGCGGGCGAGTTGCGTCTGGCTATACAGCGGCTGCGCCAGGTCGCCCCTGGCGTGCCGATTCTGGTGATGAGCCCTATGGACCGCGGGGAGCGGAGCGGGTTGAACGAGATCAGAACCATGAGCACCATTCCCGAGATCGTCGGCATTCAGCGCGCGGCGGCGGCCGAGACGCACTGCGCCTTCTTCGATACCTACGATGCGATGGGCGGCGATGGGACCATGAGCCGCTGGTATACGGCCAGTCCCAGGCTGGTGACCGCCGACTTCTTGCATCCCACGCCGCAAGGAGCCACCATCGTGGCCAGCCTCTTCGTCGAACAATTGGGCCTGGGATACAATCGATGGAAGATGCAACACGGAATTCCCCTGCCAGCCGCAGTCCCCGCAGCCGTCCCCAAGGCTGAAGCGCCCCAGGCGGGGTCGCAATCCAAACCTGCCGCGAGGCGAGCGGGAAGGAAGGCCGGCAAGAAATGAACTGGCGTCTTCCAACCTGGCGTCTTTCAACGAAGCTGGCCGTGGCTGTGGCCGCCGCGCTGCTACTGGCGCTGGCCGGCGCTAACCTTCTGCCGGCCGCTCCGGCCAAGAAGAAGCATCCCGCGCCGGCGGCAAAACACTCGACCGCCCAGGCGCACAAGAGCGGAGGAACCACGCCCGGAAAGACCGCGCCAGGAAGAACCTCAGCCGGCAAAGCCACCACGGCCCCGGCCAGGAAGACTACGACTGCGGCGGGCAAGGGAACTCGATCCCGAAGGCGCTCGCGAGTCCGATACTACGCAGGACCGCGCATCGATCCCGCGCGCAAGGCCGAGCTGGTCGAGGAGATCGGCGCTCAGCTCAAGGAACCGGCCGCGAAGGCCATCGCTTACGGCTCCGCGCTGGACGGATTCTATGCTCAGCTCGCTTCGTATGAGTCCTCGCTCCATGCTGCTGAGCTGCAAACCTCCACGGTTCGCGTACTTCAGTTCGGCGATTCCCACACCGCGGCGGATACGTTTACGGGCGAGGCCCGGCGCGTCTTCCAGGAGCAGTTCGGCAACGGCGGCATTGGCTACTCTTACGCCGGCCATCCCTTTGCCGGTTACAGAATTCTGGGCTCGGCGCGGTCGCAGTCGCCGGGATGGAAGACGCAGGGAAACAAGTTCCTCGATCTCGGCGACGGGCAAACCGGCCTGGGCGGCATCAGCATCTCAACCGCGCGCGCCGGAGAGTGGGTAACCCTGGACACAACCTGCGCCACGCTCGACCTGCAGTACCTGCAACAGCCCGGCGGAGGCAGCCTGCGCTTCAGCGACAACGGCGGCGATCCGGTGGAGATTGAGACCGATGCGCCCGTCGCCGGACCCGGCACATATAGCTACTTCTGTCCGCCCGGCGACCACCATTTTGAAGTCGCGACGGAGCAGCGCGCGCCGGTAACTCTGCTGGGCTGGGTTGCGACCCAGCCGGGAGTTACGTGGGAGTCGATCGGCATCAACGGGGCCGAAGCCCCGCTGATCCTGAAGTGGGATCAGCCGCTCTTCTCGCGCTACCTCAAGGACAACTCTCCGGCGCTGATCGTGCTGGCTTACGGAACCAATGAAGCTGCCAGTCCCAGTTGGGACGAGGAAAGCTATCGCCAGGCCTTCGGTTCGATCATAGATACTCTCCACCATTACGTGCCGGAGTCGTCGATTCTTGTCGTTGGCCCGCCGGACCGTTCGGTGGTTCAGCATCGCGCCTGGCATCCCTTCGCGGGAACGGATAGCATCGTCCGGGCGCAGCGCGCCGTTTGCCGCGCCCATGGGTGCGCATACTGGGACCAGCGCGAGCGCATGGGCGGCCTGGGAGCGATGCAGCAATGGGTTTATGCGGGCTGGGCGCAGCCCGACCACACGCATTTCACCGGCGACGGATACCGGGCGCTGGCCGACGCGCTGATGACCGATCTGATGACCGGCTATCAAAGCTACAAGGAACGCAATCCAGCCGGCAGCGAGACCACCGCGCAGGGAGAGGCGCAAGGAGCGGCAGATGGAGCCACAGGCTCGAATCCTTAAGGTACTCAAGAAGGTTACCGGAAAAGAGATAACTCCCGGCGCGGATGAGTCGCTGTTCGTCTCGGGGTTATTGGATTCCTTTGTTCTCACTGACTTCCTCGGCGGCCTGGAAGAGGAGTTCGGCGTCTCCATTCCCGACTCCGACTTGTCGGCCCGCAAATTCGATACCATCGGCAAGGTCGAGACCTACCTTGCCTCCAGGGCATAACCGTGGCCTGGCTGCGCGCCTTCGGTTCGTGGCTTCCGCCGCGCCGCGTGAGCAATGGGGAGATTGCGCCCCTGGTGGATGCGACGCCGGAGTGGATTCTCGAACTCTCCGGCATCGAGGAGCGCCGTTACGCATCGGACGAAGACACGGTGGCGGGCATCGGCCTGCTGGCCGCGCAAGATTGCCTTGAGAAGGCCGGAGCAACCGCCGCTGATTTGGGCATGATCCTGGTCGCCAGCGGATCGAGCGACCGCTTTTGTCCCGGACCGGCCAGCCAGATCGCTGCCTCGCTCGGCCTTGCCTCGACGCCCGCCCTCGACATTCCCGTCGCCTCCGCCGGGTCGCTGATCGGGCTGGCGCTGGCCGCGCATCTTGCCCCCGCCGCGGGCCGCGTGCTGGTGGTGGGCACGGAGATCATGTCGCGCCGCATCTCGCTCACCCCTCAAGACAAGAACACCGCCATCCTCTTCGGCGACGGCGCGGGCGCTGCCCTGGTGGACGCAGAAGCCGGCTTTGCCCGCATCGCCGACTCCTACCTGCTTACCGATGGCGCATGGGCGGAGATTCTCTTCCTGCGCGGGGGGCAGATTCACATGGATGGATCGGCGGTCATCCTGCAGGCAGCGCGCAAGATTCCGCGCGCCATCAACGAACTGCTCTCCCGCAACCGGATTGCGGCCGCCGAAGTGGAAGCCTTCCTTCTCCACCAGGCCAATCTCAATCTCATTACGCGCGTCGCGGCGGCCGTCAAGGCGCCACGGGACCGGTTCTTCACCAATATCGCCCGCTGCGGGAACACGTCGTCGGCATCCCTGCTGATTGCGGCCGACGAATGGCATCGCGCGCAAACCGCTCCGCTCTCCGGCCCTCTGATTTTCTCCGCCTTCGGCGCGGGATTGAATTGGGGCGCGCTGCTGGCGCTGCCGCGCTAGAGCATCGTCTTAGCCAATGCCGGGCAGCTTGAGGCCGCCCAGCATTCCTTGCACGCTGGATTGCAAGGCCTCATCGGCCTTGCGGCCGGCCTCGTTGACGGCGGCCACCACCAGGTCTTCGAGCATCTCCACATCCGGCTGGCCGCCGCTGAGGCCAACGACCGCTGAGGCGTCGATGCGCACTTTGAGTAGCTGCTTCTTGCCGTTCATGGTTACGGTCACCGCGCCGCCGCCGCTGTTTGCCTCGACCACGGTTTCGGCCAGCTTGCGTTGCACCTGCTCCTGCAACTGGTTGGCCTGGGCCAGCATTTCGGGAATTTTGAGGGGGTTGATCATCGTCTCTTTTCCTGGTTGGAGAATGGGTTACTTCGGTCGCAGATCGAGCACGCTGCGAACCTCGGCCTTGAATACCTCTTGCGCCCGCTGGACCAATGGATTGGCGAGCGCAGCCTCATGAATGCTGCCCGCCAGCGGCGCGGCTATTGGACCCGCGGCCTGCGCCGCGCCGTCCGCCGGGACGATCAGAAAGCGTGTAGGCGCGCCCAGCCGTTGCAGCTCCTGGCGAATAATCTTCTCCGCTGCGCCGTTTACCGTCAAGGCCAGCATCTTCTTGCCCACTCCGGGCACTTCAATGCGCAGGCTGGAGCCGTCGAGGGTCCATGCGGCAGTGCCCAGCAACTGGGCGGCGGAGTTGTGCCCGGCATCGATCAGCGCGGAGCCGGCGGCGTGGCGCACGGCCTCCATGCTGGGCGCAGCGGGCAGAGGCGGGGGAGATTCCGGCGCCCTGGCCAATGCGCCTTCCGTCAGCGGCTGGACAGCGAGGCTTGCCGGGGAAGGGAACTGCGTGCTGCCCCGGAACGGACTGCTGGCGGCTTCGGCCGCGGGCGCGGGAGAAGGCGCGGCGCGTTCCACCTCGGCAACAGCGGCGGACCCAGCGCCGTACTTGAGGGATGAGGCCGGCTTCGATCCGGAGTTTGAGGGGCTTGAGTTCCAGCTATCGCCAGCCGCTCCAAAGGGAGAGGTGGAGGGGGCGGAGGCGACCGGACGCGATGGGGCCGGCGACGGCCGGGAAGCGCCGGATGCGACGCCGCGGGTCGCAGAACTGCCTTGCGCGACCGCCGCCACGCCGCTCAGCAGCTCTTCCAGCGGCAGCAAGCGCTGCGCATGGATCAGCTTGAGCAGGCCCAGTTCCAGATGGAAGCGCTGCTCCTGGCGGTAGTTCAGATCGTCGAAGGCGCGCAGGACGATCTGGAGGTTGCGGGTCAGCTCCTCCTCGGTGAAGAGCAAAGCAGTGCGGACGGCGCGGGCGCGCTCATCGTTGGAGATCTGGAGCAGTTCGGTCTGCTCGCCGTCGAGCTTGGCCATGAGCGAATTGCGCAGGTAACGAACCATCTGGCGGGCCAGCGACGAGGGGCTGTGGCCGGCATTCACCAGCAGGTTCAATTGCTCCATGAGTTCGGCGCTTTGGCCGGCGGCGACCGCTTCCAACAAGCGCTCGAAGACGGCGTTGGGAACCGAGCCCATCAGCTCGCGAATCTGCGCGGCGGAGAGCACGGGACGGCCGGCCTCGATGGGAGCCGAAGCGATGGCCTGGTCCATGATGGAGAGCGCGTCGCGCATGGAGCCGTCGCCGGCTTCGGCCAGCAGGGCCAGCGCGCCGTCCTCGGCCTCCACCTGCTCCGCGACCGCGATCATCCGCAACTGGGCGAGAATGTCGTCGAATTTGACAGCGTGAAAGCTGAAGTGCTGGCAGCGGGAGCGGATGGTCTGGGGAATGTTCTCGGGCTCGGTGGTGGCCATCATGAAGATGACGTGCGCGGGAGGCTCTTCGAGGGTCTTGAGCAGGGCGTTGAAGGCCGCCTCGGTAATCTGGTGGGCCTCGTCGAGAATGTAAATCTTGTAGCGGTCGCGGGCCGGGGCGTAGCGGGCGGCGTCGCGCAGTTCGCGAATCTCGTCGATGCCGCGGTTGGTGGCGGCGTCAATCTCGATCACGTCAACGGCGTTGCCCTGGCGAACCTCGATGCAGGAGTCGCAGACGCCGCAGGGCTCGCATGTGGGCCGGGCCTCACTCCCGGCTTCGGTGCGGCAGTTCAGGGCCATGGCCACGATGCGGGCGATGGTGGTCTTGCCGATGCCGCGATGGCCGCTAAAGATATAGCCGTGCGCAATGCGGTTCTGGCTGAGCGCATTCATCAGTGTGCGGGTGACGTGGTCCTGGCCTACCACGTCGGCGAAGCGCTGTGGACGGTACTTCCTGGCCAGAACCTGATAACCCATTGCTGGACCCGCTCCCGCGGCCCGCCGGAGATCCCGGCGGCCTAATGGGGATTGTATCGTTCCGGGGTGGGCGGGCGCGGCTTGACACCGCCTCTAGCCGACAACGCCTGTCCTGCCCATTGGGCTCAAATCGAGTCCGAGCAAGAACTCCGAAACCAGCTCGGCAGATTTCTGAGGCTCTCTCTGGAGTAGAAGATGCGGCCCGTCAAGTCTTGCCACTCTGACTTGTGGCTTGATGCGTCGAATTTCTTCGACACACGAGGCGCTAACAAGCCGGTCTTGCTTTGCTTGGATATACAAGATGGGTACTGTGATTCGTTCCAGTTCCGCAAGCACTTCACAGGTAATCACTTCGCGGACTCGAGCGGCCAACACGTTTGGCTTCAAAGACGAGATCGCAACTTGGACAGCCGTGAGCAAGTAAGACGGCGCATCCTGCCCGATGAGCCAGAACTCGGCAGCAGATTTGCGCAACGGAATACGAAGCATGATTGGTGCTATAAGCGAAGCGAGAACGCGCCGCCAGCCCCCGACTGGGCTTGCGGCAAACCCGGCACAAAGAACCAACGCGGCAAGGTTTGTTGGATTCGCCGCAGCGTATTGGACTGCTAGAGGCGTGGAATAGGATTCGGCCAGGAGAACGAATGGCTCTGAGGCCGGGCATGATTTGCGAACAAGACCAGCGAGCTCCGAGTACGGAAGAAATCGGTCAGAGGGGTACCGCACCACCACGGTTTCGAACAATTTGGGTAGCGCATCCACGAAATCCGTAAACAGCTCTCCTGTCCCGTCCATCCCCGGCAGGAGAACGAGCTTTAGTGCGGGCGACAACGGAACACCATAGGCGCGGGGCTCTCCAGTGTCATTCCCCACGCTCCTTCGCAGCGCCAGCGACCTGTTGGGGAGGATTCCGCTTCACAAACCGGCGTCCGCGAATCTCATACTCCCCGCTGGCCACGCGGGCGATGGCCTCGCTGTAAGCGATGTGCTCTTCAACCAGAATCCGCGCGGCAAGCGAGTGCGCGTCGTCCGTTTCCAGCACCGGAATCGCCCGCTGCACGACGATCACCCCGTGGTCCAGATGCTCGTCAACAAAGTGAACCGTGCAGCCGGCGACCTTCACGCCATGGTCAAAGGCCTGTTGCTGCGCATCAAGTCCGGGGAAGGCCGGCAGCAGCGAAGGATGAATATTGAGGATGCGGCTGGGAAACGCGGCCACAAACTCCGGCGAAAGCAGCCGCATGTAACCGGCCAGGCATACCAGGTTCACGCGGTGCGTCCGCAAGCAGGCGATCACATCGGCGTCGTGCTCGGCGCGCTTGCGCCCCTTGGAGACCAGGACCGCCGTGGGCAGTCCCAAATCGCGAGCGGCCTGCAGGCCGGCGGCATCGGGCACATTCGAGATCACCACCGCGATCTGAACGCCCTTCAGCCGGCCGAGGCGGATAGACTCGGCGATGGCCAGAAAGTTCGATCCGCGGCCGGAGAGAAGGACTCCTAGCCGGAGGGGCGGACGCCCTTCGGTCACGGGGACAGAACGGGTTTGGGCCAGCTCTGCGAATTCCGTATTGCCGGCGCTCATGTGTACTGCACCCGGCGCTCACCCTTCACCACGCGCCCAACCACGTAGAACTTCTCCTCCGCCCGGTCCAGCAAAGCCTTTGCCCGCACATATTTGGCCGCCGGAATGGCGGCAATCAGGCCCACGCCCATATTGAAAGTGCGCATCATCTCATCCTGCGAGACCTGGCCCAGCGCCCGCAGATGCTCAAAAATCGGCAGCACCGGCCACGACCCGATCTCCACCTGCGCCCCCACATTCTTAGGCAGGATACGGGGCAGGTTCTCGG
>JBEKPA010000107.1:0-10787 GCA_049521195.1 Occallatibacter sp. | reverse complement strand
CAGCCGCTGCTCCATCTCCAGCAGCTTCTTCACTTCGCCTTCCAGCATCCGCGAGACGGGAATCCCCGTCCACTTGCTCACAATGCCGGCGATATCTTCCTCATCGACCTCTTCCTTCAGCATGCGCGCGACACCCGCGCTGCCGTCCTGCGCGGCGCTCAACTGCTTCAACTCCGCTTCCAGCCTGGGCAGTTCGCCGTACTGTATTTGCGCGGCGCGGTCGAGCTGTCCCTTGCGCGTCTGCTCCTCGGCCTCGAAGCGCAGCGCCTCGATCCGCTTCTTGATCTCACTCACGCGGCTGATTGCCTCGCGTTCTTTGGTCCAGCGCGCTCGCAGCGCCGTGATCCGCTCGGTCAGCGCGGCCGCCTCGCGCTCCACAACCTCGCGGCGCTCGATGCTGTTCGGATCGGTCTCGCGCTTGAGAGCCTCGCGCTCGATTTCGAGCGAGGTCTTCTCGCGCTCCAGTTGATCGATCTCCGTGGGTACCGAGCCGATCTGAATAGCCAGCGATGCCGCCGCCTCATCCACCAGGTCGATGGCCTTGTCGGGCAAAAAGCGGTCGCTGATGTAGCGATGCGAGAGCGTGGCCGCGGCCACGATGGCCGCGTCTTTGATGCGCACGTTGTGGTGCGCCTCGTAGCGACCCTTCAGGCCGCGCAGAATGGCGATCGTGTCTTCCACGTTGGGCTCGCCCACGTAGACGATCTGGAAACGCCGCTCCAGCGCCTTGTCTTTCTCGATGTACTTGCGGTACTCATTTAACGTCGTGGCGCCGATGGCCCGCAGTTCGCCCCTCGCCAGTGCCGGCTTCAGCATATTGCTGGCGTCGATGGCCCCCTCGGCCGCGCCGGCGCCAACCAGCGTGTGCAACTCGTCGATGAAGAGCACAACCTGGCCGTTCGATTCCTCAATCTCCTTGAGCACCGCCTTGAGCCGGTCCTCGAACTCGCCGCGGTACTTGGCGCCGGCCAGCATCGAGCCCAGGTCGAGTGCGATCACCCGCTTGTCTTTCAGGCTTTCGGGCACGTCGCCGCTGACTATGCGCCGGGCTAATCCCTCGACGATCGCCGTCTTGCCCACGCCCGGCTCGCCGATCAAAACTGGGTTATTCTTCGTGCGCCGACTCAGCACCTGGATCACGCGGCGAATCTCCTCGTCGCGGCCGATCACCGGGTCCAGCTTGCCGCGCCGCGCCAGTTCGGTCAGGTCCTTGGCGTACTTTTCGAGGGCCTGAAACTTCGCTTCGGGGTTCTGATCCGTCACCCGCTGCGAGCCGCGCACCGCCGTCAGCGCCTGAAGAATGGCCTCATGCGTAGCGCCCAGGCCAATGAGCGCCTGGCTGGCCTGCTCGCCTTTCAGGTGCGCCGCGCCCAGCAGCAAATGCTCGGTGGAAACGTACTCGTCCTTGAAGTTGGCCGCCTCGCGAAAGGCCTGCTCCAGCGCCCGGTTCAGCGCCTGGCTCAGGCCGGGCTGCGCGGCCGAGCCGGCCACTCGAGGCAGTTTCTCCTCGATCTGGTGAAGCCCGTGCTCAAGCCGCTCGATGGGAACGCCGATCTTTTCCAGAACCGCGGGGATCACGCCCTCGCGATCCTCGACCAGCGCCAGCAGCAGGTGCGCCGGCTGCACCTCGGGGTTGCCAAGTTCGGTTGCCCGCGCCATCGCCTGCGCCATCGCCTGCTGCGACTTGACGGTCAGTTTTTCCCAACGAATAGCCATGTGTTCCTCAGGGTTCAGAGATCAGGGGTCAGGGGTCAGCCGCAAGCACCGCATCTGCCGCCGCATGATCGCAGAGAATACTGATCCCTGATCTCTGACCCCTGATCCCTGTTTTTACGCCGCCACGTTAATTTTGATCTGCTTGGGCTGGGCTTCCGGCTTCTTGGCCAGCTCCAGCTTCAGCACACCCGCATTGTAGCTGGCCTGGACCTTTTCCGCATCGACGCTGGACGGCAGCGTGAATGCGCGGAAGAAGCTGCCGTAACGGCGCTCGATGCGGTGGAAGTTCTGCTCCTTCTCCTCGGCCTCGAACTTGCGCTCGCCCTTGACGGTCAGCGTGTGGTTCTCGACGCGAATGTCCAGATCCTTCTGGTCGATGCCCGGAACCTCCAGCTTGAGAACGACCTTCTGCGGATCCTCATAGATATCGACCGCCGGCACAAAGCTGGCAGCCGCCACCGCATCCTCTCCGTCGTTCAGATCGCGGAAGAGGGAGTTGACGCGGTTCTGCAATGCTACGACTTCCCGGAACGGGTCCCAACGAGTGATTGCCATGATTGTATCCTCCTGATGGAATTCTGGAATTTGCGGGGCGGGGCCATGAGTCCCAGCCACTCAACAAATCTGATACAACTATAGCACAAACGATTCATAAAATATGCGCGTCGTACACTCATATTTTTATTGAAAACTATCTCCTTTCATATCAATCGCTTGCGCAAACCATCGGCTGCATGCTCAAAACCAGGAGACCTCCAGGCCGGCGTTCAGGGGCTTTTCCCGCTCAAACCGGCCTGTTGCACAGTGGATTCCGACGCCTCTTCCCGCGAACCGGAGCATCCCGGATTTCATCCTCTTTGAAAGGTCTGCCGGCCGGTGGTCCTCCTCGCCTTCAGGGCAGGAACATGGGGCAAAACGCGATGCAAATTCGCCTGAATTCGCGAAGTTTTGCTATGGTTTGGACACCTCCACGGCATCCCTGTCGGCTCTTTTGAACACCTGTGGGGCGAGTTTTTCGCAAAATGAGATCCGCTGCCTTCTTTTGTATCCCTGCAAGGCGTCATATTTCCCACCTTTTGTGGCCTTGCAGGGCGTCAGATTTCACGCTTCAACTGACAACTGGCCACTGACCACTGGCGGGGCGCCTGACCCCTGATCCCTGATCCCTGTTCTCTGATTTCCTGGTCCTTGTACTGGAGTTGATAGAGCTTCCAATACAGTCCGCGGTTGGCCAGCAGTTGCTGGTGCGAGCCCATCTCGCGCAATTGGCCCTTGTGCAGGACGAGAATGGTGTCGGCGCGCTGCACGGTGGAGAGCCGGTGAGCGATCAGGACGCTGGTGCGGCCCTCAACCATGCGCTCCAGCGCGCCGCGGATGCGCAGCTCGGTGTCGGTGTCCACGCTGGATGTGGCTTCGTCGAGGATGAGGATGCGGGGATTGTAGGCCAGCGCGCGGGCAAAGTTGATGAGCTGCTTCTGGCCGGTGGAGAGCGAGTTGCCGCGTTCGCGCACCGGCTCGTCGAATTTCGCGGGCAGGCTCTCGATGAAGTCCAGCACGTTCACGTCGCGGGCCGCGCGGCGCAGGCCGGCCTCGGTAATCTCCTTGTTGCCCAGGCGAATGTTCTCGGCGATGGTGCCCGTGAAGAGGAACGGGTCCTGCAGGACGACCGCGAAGTGCCGGCGGAGCGCGGTCAGCTCCTGCCGCCGCAGGTCCACTCCGTCGAGCAGAATCTGGCCGGCGGTCACGTCGTAGAAGCGCATCATCAGGCTGGTGAGGGTGGTCTTGCCCGCCCCGGTGTGGCCCACGATAGCCACCGTCTGGCCCGGCTCGATGGTGAAGGAGACGTCCTTGAGAATCCACTCGATGCCGTCGAGGGCCATCAGCGATGCGCCGGATGCGGCAGCCCGGGCGACGGCGGCCTGCTGCGCCGCGGTCAGCTTCTGATAGGTGAACCAGACGTGGCGAAACTCAATTCTGTTGGTCCCGTCGCCCTCGGCGGGATCCTCCGGGCTGACGATCTCCGGCGTCGTGTCAAGCAGCTTGAAGATGCGCTCGCAGGCCGCCATCGCCGCCTGCAGGATGTTGTACTTGTCGCTCAAATCCTGGATGGGCCGCCAGAACCGCTGCGAGTACTGAATGAACATGGCCAGCACGCCGATGGTGACCCCGCCCGAGAGCACGCCGAATCCGCCGCGCCAGATGACCAGCGCAATCGCCAGAGAGGAAAGGAGTTCGACGGCGGGATAGTAGAGCGCGTAAGCGAAGATGGTGTCTTTGAAGGCGATCATGTGCAGGCGGTTGACGGCCTCGAAGTCGTCGTAGGCGCGGCGCTCGCGGTTGAAGAGCTGTACCACGCTCATGCCGGAGATGTGTTCCTGGGTGAAGCTGTTGATGCGGGCGATGGCGGCACGGACGCGGCGGAAGCTCTCGCGCACGTGGTCGCGGAAGATGCGGGTGACGACCAGGATGAGGGGCAGCACGGCGAAGGCGATCAGGGCCAGCCACCAGTTGATGCTGAGCATGACGGCGGACATGACGACCAGGTTGAAGAAGTCGTCCACGATGGCCAGCACGCCGGCGGTGAACATGTCGTTGATGGCGTCCACGTCGGAGGTGAGCCGGGTGACCAAGCGGCCCACGGCGTGGGTGTCGAAGAAGCCGATGTCCATGCGCTGCATGTGGCGGAATATGTCGCGGCGCAGGTCGAACATAATCTTCTGGCCCGTCCACTGCATGAGGTAAGTCTGAATGAATTGAAAGAGATAGGAGAGGCAAAGCGCGCCCATATAGATGCCGGCCAGCTCGGTGATGCCGTGGTAGGCGTCGGCCGGAAGGCGGCGCGTGAGCCAGTTGGTGGCGGGGCCGGGCGCGCCGGTGAGGTAGCGGTCGATGGCCACTTTGACGAGATAAGGTCCGGTAACGTCGCTCAGGGATTTGCAGGTGATGGAGAGGGCGGAGACGGTGGCCTGAATCCAGTAAGGGCGCAGGTAATGGCCGAGGCGGCGGATCAGCCGGGAGTCGTAGACTTTGCCGACCGGGTCTTCATCGGGCTTGTGGGGCTTCTTCCGCTCTTTGTCGGCCATGCTCTGGGTGGGGTCCGGCTTCCGTCTTCATTGTACCGGGGTCTGGGGTCAGAGATCAGAGATCAGAGATCAGGGATCAGGGGTCAGGGGTCAGAGATCAGGGATCAGGGGTCAGAGATCAGAGATCAGGGAACAGGGATCAGGGGTCAGGGATTTGACGCCGTGCAAGGCCACAAAAGGAGGGAAATATGACGCCTTGCAGGGCTACAAAAGAAGGCATCGGATCTCATTTCGCGAAAAACTCGCTCCGCAGGTGTTCAAAAGCGGCGAAGGGGACGACCTGGAGGTGTCCAAACCATAGCAAAACTTCGCCAAAACAGGCCGATTTGCATAGAATTCGGCCCCCTTTTCTTACATTGAAGATAGGCCGGAACGATGGCCGGTCCAGGCAAGACCGGCGAACGGGCTTCTGGGAGGATGGGACGATGCGGATTGCAGAACGGGCGGCGGCGCGGAAGAAGTTGGACAAGGAGTTGCGGTATTACCGGCTGGCGAATCGGTACAGGAATCCCACGCAGGATTTGCTGCGGGCAGTCAGGCAGGCGCTGGGGATTCCGATGAAGGAGATAGCGCGGGAGCTGAAGATGAACCGCTCGGTGATCTTCCGGCTGGAACGAAGCCAGGAGCGGGGGACGGCCTCGATCAATGGGATGGGGCGGGTAGCGGAGGCCATGGGGTGCAAGGTTGTTTACGCGATCGTTCCCATCAATGGGGGGACGCTGGAGGAGTTGGCGGAGTATCGGATGTGGAAGAAGGCGCTGGAGATTGAGTAGGGGTCAGAGATCAGGGGTCAGGGGTCAGAGATCAGAGATCAGGGGTCAGGGGTCAGAGATCAGAGATCAGGGGTCAGGGGTCAGGAAAGGGAATAGGGAGCTTGGATAGCGGAAGGCGCGTTCGTGCCGGCGAGAGTGAGAATCCCACGTCTTCCGCCGTGGCGGCCCGCGGCGGGCGAGTCCTGGGGCGCCCGGCTAATGCCCGCTACGGCGTTCTTGGGACTGATTCATGGAGACCGGTCCTCGAAACGTGCTATGGGCCGTTGTCATCAACTGAGAATTACTTCCGGATTGCCGGTTATATGCCAAGTACGGGTAATTTGTTGCAGGGCGAACCGGCGAATCGCCCCCAAACTCAACTTCTCTGCCTGATGCACGTTGACGTTCGCTTCTCAGCGTGTGCCTAATCCTTCTGGCTCATCTTGTAATGGAAGAGACTGCCCCTTGCGGGAACTTCCTTACTGAGAGATGATTGTGCTGATCCTCCTGTGCCAATTCTTCGTACGCGACCGCGAGGTGACCAATGTCCAGAAGCCTTTCGGCAATTTTCATCTTCGTAATCTTCGGGTTTTTGGAAGCGCAACAGCCCTCCCCTCCGTCGCAGCCCATCCCCCTCAGCGTCCATGTTTCCGAAGGTCCCGGCTCTGCGTTCAAGTTCACAAGAGTCGATAACGATCTTCGGGCCGAAGCCGACGCCGTCGACGCCCAGTACGAAAACAGAGGTCTGGTGCTCCACGATCCCGATCTGCAGGCATTTATCAACTCCGCGGGTAACCGCGTCCTCGGCGGCCGGCCCGTGCCTGAAAAGATCACCTATCGCTTCCTGGTCCTCCGCGACCCTATGGTCAACGCTTTCGCCCTGCCCAACGGCTCGGTCTATATCACCACAGGCCTTCTCGCTCTGCTGGAAAACGAGGCGCAACTGGCTGGAATTCTGGGCCACGAGACGGCGCACATCTACGAGAGGCACCCCTATCTTGAAAATCGAAGTATTCGCAAGAAGACCGTAGCTTCGGAGATTATTGCGGCAGCCGCCGCTTGCGTCCCCGGCGGTTATACCACTTGGCTGGCTACGGCAGCCGCCGCCAATGTCAGCACGCTCCTCCTGGTGGAAAGTGTCTACGGCTATTCGCGCGAAATGGAGAGCCAAGCCGACCAGGACGGGCTCGCAGCCATGACCGCTGCGGGTTACAATCCTCACGCCATGGCCGTCGCTTTCGAACTGCTCGACCAGGACAGGACACTTGAGTATGAGCCCTATCGCACCTTTTACCACGATCATCCGAATCTGATAAAAAGGCGAGAAGAAGCCCTTGCCTTTGCCGATGCCCACACGCCCGCGAGCGCGCGAACCGGACTAGAGAAAGACTACGTCACCGCCGTCGCGCCGGCCATCGTATCCAACATCGACACCGACATCGAAAGCCGTCGTCCGCGCACCGCGGTGGCCCGCGCCACCCGGCTGGTGGACGCATTCCCCGGCGTGGCACAGTACCAGGTGCTGCTTGGCGACTCCTATCGCACGCTCGGAGCCAAAACGACTTTTCCGACGCCCGACGAGCTCACTCCAGAAGGCGAGGATAGGCAGCGCAAGAAAGTTCTGAAGATGACCGAGCTGGAAGAACAAAAGGCCTTGCTGAACACTCCCGAGGGCCAAGCGACGCTCAAAGAAAACCAGGCGAAGGCGGAAAAGGCCTTCCTTGCCGCAATTGAAAGTAACCCGCAGTATGCGCTCGCCTACCGCGAACTCGGTTTCCTCTATCAGGATGAGTCCCGCTTTGCTGACGCAGCACTCAATTACAGGCATTATCTCCAGCTGGTGGCTGACACCAGCCTCGACCGACTCCGCATAGCGCGACGCCTCGCCGAAGTCGAAAAACTTCAGACCGCGACGCCGAATTGATTGTTGGCTGCATTTTTTCTGGCGGCTCTTGCCGCAGATTTCTCTCGAAAGGGGATTTCGATGAACTTGAGATGGCGAATCTTGCTGGCCCTCGCGACCGCCATGTTTGTATGTCTTTCCGCTCAAACCGCCTCAGCCATATCACTTCGGATCGATTCGGCCTACACGCAGCACAAGGTTAGTTCCGGCAAGTTCCCCATCCATTCTGCCTGTATGATGCCGCCTCAGGGCCATCTCACCAGGATCGGGATGAAAGGCGCCGAAGGAATGGCCGAGGAATCCGAGGCCTGGGCAGTCGATCTTAAAGTTATAGTCGAGTCCCACCTCAAATCCGACGGCATCGCGATTGAGTCCGCCACCAATCCGTTCTCGAGCGGCGCATCCGACGGCGAAATCAGCGGGGTGATCTCCCATATCCAGGAGAAGCTCAACGCCCTCTCGCTCTTGATGAACAAGAAGCCGGGAAAGATTGCCAAGTCGGCTTACACTCTCGGCGACCAGGTCGGAATGCTACCATGCTCCGAGAAATCCGACATCCTGGTGTTCGTCCAGGGCGTGGGCCAGGTTCTTACCAGTGGCCGCGCCACGATGACATTCATGGTGGGTGGTCCCGCGGAAGCCGCCGATGTTTTCATCACGATGGCCGACGCTAAAACCGGCGAGATTATCGGCCTCATCCGGCTGTATCCGGGCAGCGGATTCCTCCATCTTGCTGAAGACACATTCGGCCGATCGCTTGACGACCTTCTCGCAGGCATGAATATCGGCCTCGCCCGCAAGAACGCCGATGCGCGCAAGCAATAGACGCGAACAAAACCGGAGTAGCGTATTAGGCCTGAAGCAGTCTTATCGTCCACTCCGAACGAGCGAAAAGGAAATTCTGGCCGGTTGCTCACCAACCCGGAAGTTACCTTCTGGTCAGCAGCTCCCTTGAAACGCGATGCAGGAGTGTTTCTCGCTTCGTGCCAGATCGCCAAGGCACTTGTTGACAGCTGATCGGCACCCAAAGGTCGTCTTCCGGGAGGCCTTCTTGGCGCACGCGGGTTGTTGGGGAGTTGGCCCGATTGTTGGCCGGTGAGGCTTCCAGGTGAAGATTTGAGCGCGACTTCGTCGCGCTGGTTGATTTCTAAAGAACGGCGGGATGAGGGCGGCACGACTGAAGTCGTGCCCTTTCAAGGCAGGGATTGGGAACCGCAGGTCCCCTTCGTCCGCCGCGGCGGACTCAGGGCAGGCTTTCGACTCCGTCGCCGCGGCGACCTGCGCTCAGGGTCGCTCCTGATGAACGGGGTGGATTGTGGCTGGAGATTTCCCACCCTTTCGCCAGAAGAAAGGCGAAAGGATGGGGCACGGGGCATTTGTGAGGCTGCCGTCCTGTTCATCTCTGGACGCAACTCGCCGCGGCGGACTCAGGGTCGCTCCGGATGACAGCCGCAGGTCCCCTTCGTCCGCCGCGGCGGACTCAGGGCAGGCGTTCGGCTACGGTCGCCGCGGGGAGCGATCTGTGCAGCCGGGCCTGGGTTGTGATACAAGAGAGTGTCCAGGAGAAATCGCCGCAACGCCTTACAAAAAGCGATTTACCAAGAAGTTGCCAACCATACGCATCGTCCTTTAGGATGGATGGCGTTCAGCAAAGCAACTCGCAGGCTCGATTTTGATTTTTCTTGAACGATAGGAGATTTGCAATGGCCGAAACAATCTTTAGCTCTTTCGAAACAGTCAAGTACGAGGGTCCTTCCAGTGAGAAGGCCCTTGCCTACCGCTGGTACGACGCCGACCGGGTCGTACTCGGCAAGCCCCTCAAGGATCATTTACGCATGTCGGTCGCCTACTGGCACTCGCTGGCGATGCGAGGAGGCGACCCTTTTGGCTCAGCCACCATCCAGCGCCCGTGGTTTGCCGCCGGCGACCCGATTGCGCAGGCCAAGGTGCAAGCCGATGCGGCCTTCGAGCTTTTCAGAGTGGTCGGCCTTCCCTTCTTCTGCTTCCATGATGCCGACATCGCGCCGGGCGGGGAGACTCTTGCCGAGACCCTGAAGAACTTCCACACCATGGTGGATTATTTTGAAGCGAAGATGAGCAAGTATCCGACCAAGCTGCTGTGGGGAACGGCGAATCTTTTCTCCCATCCGCGGTTTATGGCCGGCGCATCCACCAATCCCGATCCCGAGGTCTTTGCCTGGTGCGCCGCCACGGTGAAGAATTGTATGGATGCCACCAAGAGGCTGGGTGGCTCAAATTATGTGCTCTGGGGCGGACGCGAAGGTTACGAGACCCTGCTGAACACCAATATGAAGCAGGAACTCGATCAGATGGGGCGGTTCCTGACTCTGGTTGTGGAATACAAGCACAAGATCGGCTTTGACGGGCAGATTCTGATCGAACCCAAGCCGAAAGAACCGACCACGCACCAGTACGACTTCGACACCGCGACCGTGTATGGATTCCTGAAGCGCTTCGGCCTGGAAAAGGAAGTCAGAGTCAATATCGAAGCCAACCACGCGATGCTGGCCGGACATACGTTTGAGCATGAGATTTCGACCGCGGGCGCCCTGGGATTCCTGGGATCTCTGGATATCAACCGTGGAGATGCGCTGCTGGGCTGGGACACCGACCAGTTCCCGAACGAACTTTGGTCGATGACGATGAGCATGTATCACGTGATCAAGGCCGGCGGCCTCAACAAAGGCGGGTGCAACTTTGACGCCAAGGTGCGGCGCCAGAGCTTTACCGCCGACGACCTGATCCATGCCCATGTGGGCGGCGCCGACCTGTGCGCCCGGGCATTCCTGACGGCTGCCAAGTTGATCGAAGACGGCCGCTACGATGCCATCCTCGAACAGCGCTATGCGGGCTGGAAGTCGCCTGAGGCGGTCGCCATGCTCGGCGGCAAGGTTTCGCTCGATCAGATCGAGGCAACCGCTCTGAAGAACGGCATCAATCCTCAACCGCGGTCGGGCAAGCAGGAGCAAATCGAGAATCTCCTGTCCCGGCTGATCTATTCAGACCCTGTGTAGGAACTTGTTGAAAAACTAACTCGACGGCGGGTTTCGGCTCTCAGGGGCTGAAGCCCGCGTTGATTTTGCGGCATTTGCGGCACGACTGAAGTCGTGCCCTTTCAAAGCGCAAAGAGCAACCGCAGGTCCTTCGACTCCGTCGCCGCGGCGACCTACGCTCAGGGTCGCTCAGGAAGACAAGCAATTTGTGGGAATGCGAGCAGAGCGGGGTTTGAACGCAGATTCTGTCGGGGTTAAGACCCCGGCAAGGGATTCCGAAGCCGCAACTCCGCAAGCCATCGCCCCTGCGCCGAGCCTC
>JBEKPA010000106.1:0-13774 GCA_049521195.1 Occallatibacter sp. | reverse complement strand
AGCTCTGGGGTGCGAGTCCCCTTCATATCCCAATGGAGGAGATGCGATAGCGCAGCGCAAGGGCGTCGTCGCGAGGCGGAGTCTGAAGGAAGCGCGGAGCAAGGACGCGAGCCGATGAACAAGAACCGGATGTGGGGCCTACAGCGCCGGACGAGCCGGCCACTGACGGCGAAGTCCATATCCGTCAAGGGCGCTGGTGGAGAATCCTGCGGTCGAGACTTGGCTGCCCAAACAGCCGGAAGCTCGCGCGGCCCGTGGCGGCTCGCCAACAGATCCGCGATGAATTATGCGCTTGCAAACACCTGTTTAGACTTACTCGGACTTCTCAAGTTGTTTGCCGGTGCATAACTCAATCCATCCGAACCGCCGCATCCGGACCCGTAGGTACGACGGTTTCGCAAGGGTGGAGAGGCGGCTCTCCCCCCTATGCGGATTGCTTCAAAGCTGAATCTAACGCCAGTGCCCTTCAATCAGCACCCACTCTCCATGGCGGTGCACCCAATGGTGCGCTACCCAAACCCCGCCGGGATGAGGCGGACGGTCCCAGCGGCCTGGAGTCCAGATGTACTGGCCGCCTTCGTAGCGGTGATAGCCGGAGATCCAAACATATCCGCGATCCGGAGGCGGACCCCGGCGCTCGACGATAGGAGGCGGCGGCCCGATGCGAATCACAACCTGCGCAAACGAAGCCGCAGGGGAAAGGGTGAGAGCAAGCAACAGTGCGAGCACAATTTTTTTCATGGCGAATCGAATCCTCCCGGGTCTTGAGTGTTGCCGGAATCCTGCCTGCCTTCCGGTCCATTGTTCCTTTCAACGTTGAGCAGCGGGAATAGTTGCGCTTCCATTGCAAACCGCGCTCACGACCCTTGTATCACTCCCGGTTCCCTCGGCGGTGTTCCAAATTGCTCAGTTCTTTGATGCCGCTCGATTCACGCCGCCTCGATCTCTTCCCGCAGCGCCTCCGCGGCCGTCACGCAAGACGCCCGGTCCACGTCGAGATGCGTCACCAGCCGGATTGCATCCGGCCCGAAGGCGCTGGCCAGAATCCCTCGCGCCTTCAACCGCGCCACCAACTCAGGCGCGCTCCGCTCTCCCTTCAGCCGAAAGATCACGATGTTGGTTTCGACCGATTCCACATCGATCGCCACGCCCTCCATCCTTGAGAGCGACTCAGCCAGCAGCCGCGCATTGGCGTGATCCTCATGCAGCCGTCCCAGCCCCCGCTCCAGCGCAATCAGCCCGGCCGCAGCCAGAATGCCGGCCTGCCGCATCCCTCCGCCAAGCGCCTTGCGATAGATCCGCGCCCGCTCCATCAGCTCCGCCGAGCCGGTCAGCATCGATCCCACCGGCGCGCCCAGTCCCTTCGACAGGCAGAACATCACCGTGTCGAATCCGCGCGTCAACTCGCGCACATCCATGCCCAGCGCCGTGGCCGCATTGAAGATTCGCGCGCCATCCAGATGGATCGGGAGCTTGCGCTCCTTTGCCCCGGCCCAAATCTCCTCGAGAACCGGCAGCGGCGTGACGGTGCCTCCGGCCAGGTTCGCCGTGTTCTCAATCTCGATCAGACCGGTCGCCGCGCGCAGCGTTCCGCGCCCTCGAATTTGAAGCTCGATGTGCCTCCAGGTCAGGATGCCCCGCTCGGCGTAAATGGCGCGGACCAGGCAGCCGGAGAAGACCGCCGTGGTGGCCATCTCCCAGTCCAGAATGTGAGCCCGCGACTCGGCAATCACCTCCTGGCCCGGCTGGGTGTGCAGGCGGATGGCAATCTGGTTGCCCATGGTGCCCGTCGGCACAAAGAGCGCCGACTCGCGGCCGAAGACCTCCGCCGCGCGCCGCTCCAGCAGGTTTACGGTGGGGTCTTCGCCGTAGACGTCGTCGCCCACCTCGGCCGCCGCCATCGCCGCACGCATTTCAGGCGTGGGCCGGGTTACGGTATCGGAACGCAGATCGATGATTGCCGCCATTGTTTCCTGCCTCCCACGTTTTCCGGTTTCTCCACGGCTCGAACCGCTAATGAATAGCTTCATCCAGCCCGCGGCAAGCCGAGCCGGGCTGCCCTGCGAACTCGCTGATCTG
This sequence comes from Occallatibacter sp., assembly GCA_049521195.1. Lineage (GTDB taxonomy): Bacteria > Acidobacteriota > Terriglobia > Terriglobales > Acidobacteriaceae > Telmatobacter. The sequence continues at coordinate 11,695 of JBEKPA010000106.1, read as the reverse complement.
CTGACTTGCTAACTCCGCTAACACGCGCAGCGCGCCCTGATCCCTGACCCCTGCCTTTACGGTATCTGCCCCATCGGCAACTCGATCACCGGCGTCCGCTTCCCGTCCTTCACCGCATACGCCCACAGCCCATGGAAGTTCTGCCTCAACCCCGGCTGCGCCTTGAGCAGCGCGCTCAGCACGGCAACCGCCTCGGTGCGCGCGGCGGCCGGATCGGTCACTCCCGTCGATTCATAGGTCACGCCCAGATCCGCCTGGTGCAGCGAGGCGTCCAGCCGCACCGCGTCGATCTTCCAGGTGCGCTCGCCGTTGGCAAGCGAATAGGGAAAAGCGTCCAGGGGCGAACCCTTGATCTGCGCCTGCTCGGCCCCCAGCTTCTCCAGATTCGGCGAAGAGAGAAAATCCACTGGCACCAGCTGAGACCGCGCCGTCTCATAGCAGTAAAAGGCGGCCCACGGGAGGCCTTCCTTCGCCAGCTCGCGGGCCCGTTCCCAGTACCAGACCCCATCGTGTCCGTCAAAAATGCCCTGGCGCACAAACAGCCCCGCCAATTTCCAGGCCGCGGCGGCGCCCGCCGAGTCCCAGGCCAGAATCAAACCCAACTGCCCGCCCAGCGGCGCTCCGCCAGCATCGGCCAGCACCAGCGCGTAGCGGCCCGGCGGCAGCGCCCGCATATTGATGGTCACGGTGATCGACCCGCTCTGGTTGGAGCAGAAGAACTGCGTATCGGCCGGCGCCGCAAGACTGCTCGCCTCAAGCAGATACACGCTTCGCAGTTGAATCTGTCCGCCCTTCAGCAGCGGCGCGCCCTGCTCCACGGCCGCGCGAATCCCGTCCCACTCCGCGATCTCGGCCGGCAGCAACGCGGCCTGCAGCGCCGTATAATCCTGCTCCATCACGGCTTGCGACAGCCGTCCCCCGGCAGCGGCCAACGCACTGCGATCCGGCGCCAAGAGCTCCGCCTGCGTGGTGCAACTCACCGAACTCGCGGCCTGGCTCGCCGCCGGCATAGCCAGCAAGGCAAGCACACATACACCGACAGCACAAACCTTCCAGCAGAGGCGCATCTTTTTTGCAATCCTCCCTGCCCGGCGAATCTTTCGTTCCGAGCGTCCGCGGGCCACTGATAGTCTAGTACAGTGGAGCGGCAATGAAGCGCCGCATCCCGGCGCCTCGTTGAGAGCCGGACGCCGCTGCCGGACCGCCGGCGTCGGAAGTTGGAACCGATGTCCATGCGCATATCGATCCCGTTCAATCCGAGGTTTCACGGCAGCCGTCTGCTGATTCCGCTGGCGCTGGGCGCAGCCCTCTCCGGGTTGCAGGCGCGTGCTGCGCAGACGCCGCAAGCCCCTGCCCCATCTACTCCGGCGCACAAAGCGCTGCGCGCTCGCACCCGGCACGGCGCAGCCCATCCCCTCGCCCCGCCAGCTCCGGCAGCCCCTGCGCCCGCGACCCCTTCCGCGCCCGAACCTCCCCATTGGCCTGCCAACGACAGTCCGGTTCCAGCCTCCGTCGTCTGGGACAGCCATGGCCTGCGCATCGAAGCCGAAAACTCCAGCCTGCACCAGATACTGAATGATTTCTCCACGGCCACCGGCGCCCAGGTTGACGGCATGGCCGCCGACGAGCGGGTTTACGGCTCCTATGGCCCCGGCCAGGCGCGCGACGTACTTACCCAGCTCCTTCAAGGCTCCGGCTACAACGTCATTATGATTGGCGATCGGGGGCAGGGAGCGCCGCGCCAGATCGTACTCAGCATTCGCCAAGCAGCGGGCGCGCAACCGGCCGCCGCGAACAACCCGGCCAGCAGCAATGACGACGATGCCGAGGCCGACGAGCCGCCGCAGCCTCCGCAGGGAGCACCGGTCCCGCCCTTCCGCCCCGGCTTTCCCCCTGGAGGCCCGCAACGCACTCCCCCGCAGATCAACATGCAGCAGCAGCAAACGCAACCGCCCAGCAACCCGCCGAACTGACTCTGACTGGGGATGTGAGCGGAGATGGAAGCGATCAGTCTTTCCCGCCCGGCACGCGGCAGGCGCTAACCGGATTCTATATTCATAATTCATGCAAGCTGAACTCGAGAGAGCTCTTCACAGCTTGCCAATTCCGCAAAAAACCATCTGACCTCTGCCCCGTCAAAGCACCCGCGCCGCTTCCGCCTGCGCCTTCACTGCCACATGCCGGGCCTGGGGACGCATCAGAGCAAACCCTACGCGAAGGATTCCGTAAGCCCCCAGTATGCCAAACGCCATCGAGCCCACCGCAGCGCAAATCAGCATCGCCAAATTCAACAAGTCCGCCATTGTCCCCGCCTTCGCCTCGATCCGTTTCGCTCGCTGAAGCCTCTATCCTGTCTGCTCTTCCCGGCCGGCGGTCGCTAACTCCGGCCGCCCCCGCGCAAAGAGTATCTCTGAGATTGTCGCAGAGAACCCACGGCGTTGACTCTCGCTGCTGTTAACCAGGAGAATACCCCCGCGGCACTTGAGCGCGATGAAGGTCTGCCCGGCAGACCTGGAACGGCCCGCCGCGCCGCCGCAAATGACGGCCAGCGATAGGTTCAGCAAATCATGGCGGAGACCTTTCACCGCCGCGGCACTTCCCACTGGCCGGAGCCGGCCGAATTGAAGATGGCTTCGATGACGGCCATGTTTTTGATGGAGTCTTCGATGGGAACGGGGACCTCGGCGCCCTCCAGAACAGCTTTGGAAAAAGCGTCGCCCTGCAAGGTGTACTGATCGCAGACCGGAAAGGTCTCCGTGGAGATGCCGCCGCCGGAAAGATCGCCGCTGTCGTCGACAAAGAGGCGCGTGGGGCGGTCGGAAGGCGCATTGATGGGGATTTCGAACTCGATGCGCCCTCGGGTACCAAGGATATGAAGCCGCTGGGAGGGAACCAATTGAGTGCTGCAAGTGAAGATGGCCTGGCCACTGGGAAAGTCGAGAATTGCCGAGGTGAGGCGGTCGATGCGCATCTCAGGATCGCGATCGATGCTGGCCACGACGCGAGTGGGCTCCTGCGCGAAAGCATACCGCGAGAGGTGGATCAGGTAGCAGCCGATATCCAGCAGGCCGCCGCCGCCGCACTCCACTTTGTTGCGGATATTGAAGGGGTCGATATTGAAGTAGCTGTAGACTCCCACGATGGAACGCAGATCTCCGATGCGGCGCTGGTCGAGCAGTTCGCGCAGGCGCAGCCATTGAGGGTGGCAGTTCACCATGAAAGCTTCACCGATCTTGACTCCGGTGCGATCGCGAACGGCGAGCAGAGTCTTGGCTTCAGCGGCGGTGAGGCTCAGGGGCTTCTCGCAGAGAACGTGCTTGCCGGCCTCGGCGGCTTTGATGGTCCAGGGGACGTGGAGCTGATTGGGAAGCGGATTGTAGATGGCGTCGATGTTGGCGTCGGCAATTAGTTCTTCGTACGAACCGTAGGCCCTGGGGATACCAAGGGCGGCGGCCGCCTCCCGAGCCTTGGCCAGATCGCGGGATGCGATGGCGACCACGCTGGTGTACTGGCCCCGCTGCATGGCGGGGATGACCTTCTTGACGCCGATATCCGCTGTGCTGAGGACTCCCCAGCGGAGTTTGGCCGGCTCATGACCGCCTGAGATAACCCGCGGCGATAACTCCGGCTGCGCGTTCTGTGCCGTATGAAGCATGAATCCCTCCCTATCTTCATTCTCCCGCTGACCTTGCATCCGGCGCGGGGAGTTTTGCAATGCCGATCTTCAGGTCTCTGGAATCCATGCTACGCCTGAAAGGCGACCCCCAGCTCCGGGATCACGATGGGTTCCACCTGGTTATCGAGGGTCGATGCGCTGCGTCCAATATCAGGATCCCTGGCGAGGCGAGGAGAGAAATGCGCGCTGGAATCCGCCGATCGATTTCTCAATCCGCTCCAACGGAATGGTCAGCGACAGGCGAATGTAGCCGGAGCGTCCAAAGCCGGCGCCTGGGACGGCAAGCACGCCCTCCTCGGCAAGCCGTTTGGTGAACGCAATGTCGTCGGGAATGGGGGTTTTGAGGAAGACGTAGAACGCTCCTTCGGGCCGCCGCACTTCGTATCCAATGGCCGCGAGCGCATCGCACAAGACATTCCGCCTGCGCTCGTAGGGCGCAATGTCGATCGCCGCATCCGCCGATTCCAGCATCACCCATTGCCAGATCGCGGGCGCATTGATAAAACCCAGAACGCGATTGCTGAAGCCGCAGGCACGGCGCAGAGCAGCGGCATCGTCCAATCGCGGCGAGAGCGCCAGGTAACCGATCCGCTCGCCCGGCAACCCCAGCGACTTCGACCAGGAGTTGCAAATGGCCGTGCTGGCGACGAAGGAGGCCACCTCGGGCTGCCGCCGGCCGTCATAAACGAAGGACTTGTAAGGCTCGTCGCTGATAACGGTAATGGGCTGGCCGGAGCGCGCCAAAAGCCCATCCAGATCGCGCAGGACGCTCTCCGGGTAGACGCGGCCGGTCGGGTTGTTGGGCGTGTTGAGAATGATGGCGCGGGTTCGCGGGGTAATGGCCGCCGCGATGCGCTCCACGTCGGGCAGGAATGAAGCGTCGGTTTCCACAGGAACCATGCGCCCGCCGTGGTTGGTGACGTAGAACGGGTACTCGGAAAAGCAGGGCATCAGGACGATGACTTCGTCGCCGGAATCGAGAATCGACTTCAGGATCACATTGCAGGCGCCCGCGGAGCCGACGGTCATAAAGACATCTTCGGCAGTAAAGTCCAGGCCGGTCTCCCGGCGCAACTTCTTGGCGACGGCCTCGCGCACTTCGGGATAACCCGGATTGGGCATATAGCCATGCGAGCCGGGACGGTTGCTGGCCGCAACGCGCCGCAGCGCATCGAGCACCGCCGGCGGCGGCTCCACATCGGGATTGCCCAGGGAAAAATCGAAGATTGCGCCGGCCCCGCGCTCGCGCTTCAGCCGCGCGCCTTCCTCGAACATGCGGCGAATCCAGGATGCGTTCTCGAGTTGCGCGGCGATGGTCTTCGATACGGGCATGGTCGTGGGCCTGCTATCTCTTCAGTAGTTCATTGCTGGCCAGCACGTTGATGCCCGCCTTCTGCAAATACGCAATCGCCGCATCCGGATCGGCAAAGCGGAAGATAAGGATAGCCCGGCCTCCGCAAAGATAGGGAAAGCCATACATATACTCGATGTTGATGCCGGTTCCGTCCAGCGCCACGAGGACGTCGGCCAGGCCTCCCGGACGGTCGGGCACTTCGACGGCCAGCACCTCCGTCACTTTCACTACGAATTCCTGGGCTTCGAGAACCCGCGCGGCCTTCTGCCAGTCGGAGACGATCATGCGCAGAATGCCGTATTGCTGGGTGTCTGCCAGGTACATGGAGCGGATATCGATGCCTTCCCGCGCCAGCAGGCGCACAGGACCGGCGATATGTCCCGGCTTGTTTTCGGCAAACAGCGAAATTTGTTGAATTTTCATGATGTCCGCCTGTCGATAACACGTTTTGCCTTGCCTTGGCTGCGCTCGATGGTATGCGCCTCGACCAGCGCAACCCGAACGCGGATTCCGAGCACATGGTCGAGCGCGCCCTGAAGCCTCTGGTGCAGCCCCTGCAACGCTCCGATCTTATCGTTGAACATATGCGGAGTTACCTCGATCTGCACTTCCATCTGGTCCAATCCCTGCTCGCGCGTCAGGATGATCTGGTAGTGCGGCAGCGTGCCTTCGATCTCCAGCAGCGCCGACTCCACCTGCGATGGGAAAACATTGACGCCGCGGATGATCAGCATATCGTCGCTGCGCCGGCCGATGCGGCCCATGCGCCTGAGCGTGCGCCCGCACTCGCACCGGCCGGGTAGAAGCATGGTGATATCGCGCGTGCGGTAGCGGATCATGGGCATGGCCTGCTTGCTCAGGGTGGTCAGCACCAGTTCGCCTTCCGTTCCGTCCGGTAGCGGCGCGCCGCTGATGGGATCGACGATCTCCGGATAGAAGCGATCCTCGAAGATGTGCAAGCCTTGGTGGCGGCGGCATTCGCAGGCAACGCCGGGTCCAATGATCTCCGAAAGCCCGTAGATATCGAATGCCTCGACGCGGCTCGAGTTCTCGATGTGCCTGCGCATGGATTCGGTCCACGGCTCGGCGCCGAAGATACCGGCTCTCAGAGGCAGTTCTTTCATATCCACGCCCAGTTCGGCGGCGCGGTCGATCAGGTGCAGAAAATAGGTGGGCGTGCAGCAAATCGCGGTCACCCCAAAGTCCTTCATCAGCATGATCTGCCGATCGGCGTTGCCGCCGGAGGTGGGCACGACCGTCGCTCCCAGCGCTTCGGCCCCGTAGTGCGCGCCCAGGCCCCCGGTGAAGAGGCCGTAACCATAGGCATTCTGAACGATGTCTCCCTGATGCAACCCGCAGCCGGCGAAGCAGCGGACCATCACCGAGGTCCATACGTCCAAGTCTTCCTTGGTGTAAGCCACCACGATGGGTTTGCCTGTGGTTCCGCTGGATACGTGGAGGCGGACAACGTCTTTCATGGGGCTGGCGAAAAGGCCAAACGGGTAAGTGTCGCGCAGATCGCCCTTCTCCGTGAACGGCAGCTTGGCGATCTCCTCGGGCGAATGAATATCCTGGGGCGCAAGCCCGCGTTCCTCCATGCGGGCGCGGAAGAGCTCCACCTGCTGCCAGGCGCGTGCAACCACGGCCTGCAATCGTCTCAACTGCAACTCGCGGAGCTGCTCGTTCGGCGTGTAATCCGGCGCGCTGGCTGGATGACAGCCGGTCACTCCGGTTTCGAGAATCGCATTCATCTTCATTGCTCCACGGCCCGCCCGCTGGCCGGCCCATTGCCCCGCCCGATGAAAAACGCCAGAAGATTCGCTTCATGCAGCTTCTCCGGCAGGTTGCGCTGGAGAGCGTCGGTCCAGGCCTCGATGGAAAACGGTAAATAACGGCTCAATGCGCCCAGCAGCGCCACGTTGATGCTTTTCTTGCTTGACAGGCTGGCTTCGTCTATCTGGGAAGGCTCAATGAGAATGCCGCCCTTCCTGAGCGCCGCCGCATTCACGGGAACCTGGTCGGGCGCAATCACGACCAGGAAATCCGCTTCGCCCACGGGAGCCATGGGGCTGTAGACGCGCTCGCCGAATCGCACATCGCTGGAGACCGAACCGCCGCGCTGGCTCATCCCATGCAACTCGCTCTTCTTCACGTCCAGGCCGGCGCTGAAAGCCACGTCGGCCAGGATGCCGGAGGCCTTCAGCACGCCCTGTCCGCCCAGTCCCGCGATCACCACGTTAGTCGGTCTGCTGCTCATTGCACCTCTCATACTCGCGGATCGAGCGGCCTGCCAGCAGACAATCCCGGCGGGCAATCACCACGGAAAGCTCCGGCCGATCCAGGCAGCTTTGAATCAGTTCTTGAAAACTTGCGGGGGCCAGCGTGGGGTCGATCACGTGAACGTTGCGGATGCCCAGCGCGCGCGCCAGGTCCTCGAAGACCACCTTGCCGGTCTTGGCGTGAGCCAGCGTGCGTCCCGTCCCAGGATGCTCCTGCATGCCCGTCATGGCCGTGGTTCCGTTGTCCAGGATCAGTACCACGTGGCCGCTCTCCGGCGGGTTGTAGACCATCTCGACCAAGCCGGTGATTCCGCTGTGCACGAACGTGCTGTCGCCGATGACGCTCACCACGCGCTTCGCATCCTGGAGCGGCAGCGTGTGGCGCAATCCCAGGCCCACGCCGATGGCCGCGCCCATGCATACCAGCGAGTCCATGGCCTCGAATGGCGGCAGCACGCCCAGGGAATAGCAGCCGATATCGCCGGGGACGATGCAGTCCAGGTTCTTCAGGACCGTGTAGACGCTGCGATGCGGACAGCCGGGGCACAGAGCCGGCGGCTTGCCGGGAACGCGCTTCGGTTCCGGCGAATTGTCGCGCTCCAGAATGCGGCGCACGCGGGCGGTATTCAGTTCGCCGAAGCGGAAGCTTTCCGGCTTGCCTTCGACCGCGATGCCCGCCGTCCGCGCGCCCTCAACCAGATACGGATCGCCTTCTTCGATGACCATGCAGCGCTCGACGCCGGCGGCGAAGGCGCGCATCCGCTCCACCGGCAGCGGATAGGTCATTCCCAGCTTCAGCACACTGGCCTCGGGCGCAACCTCGCGCACATATTGGAACGCGACGCCCGAGGTGATAACTCCCAGCGAGGTCGAACCTGCGATCAGTTCGTTCGGTCCCGACTCGTCGTTCCAGGCGGCGATCTCCGCGAGCTTTTTGCGCAGCCGCAGATGCGCTGGGCGCGCGTAGGCCGGAATCATGACGCGGGAGCTGAGATCGTGCTCGAAGCGCGCCGGGCGCGGCGGGGGAATGGCCACCGTTCCGCGCCGGACGATGGTCTTGGAATGGCAGACGCGCGTGGTCATGCGCAACAGAACCGGCACCTGCCAGCGCTCGGAGATCTCGATGGCGCGCACCGTGAATTCGTAAGCCTCTTGCGAGTCCGAGGGCTCGATCATGGGCACACCGGCAGCGAGGGCATAGCGCCGGTTGTCCTGTTCGTTCTGGCTGGAAGCCATCCCCGGATCGTCGGCGGAAACCACCACCAGCGCCCCGTCCAGCCGGATCAACGCCACGGTGAACAAGGGGTCGGCGGCCACATTCAGCCGTTGGGCGACCACTGCGCTCTTCCACCCAGGCTTTCAAAGGTTTCCAGTATCTCGGTGGAGGGAGTGCCAGGATATCCCGTGCCGAGTCTCACCCCGGAGTCGAAGGCGGCCATGGCGACCGCCTCGTCACCGCTCAGCAGCGACAACGCATAATCTTGCCGAAGACAATCCAAGCTGAAGCCCTGTGGTTTTCGAGTCTTGAGGTTAGTGTACACGATTACGGAATCCCATCGGCCGGAGCTCTCATTTGAGCTATGCTGGAGGCGCCAGCAAACGAAAGCGGAGGAAGAGATGAACGCATCGGCTCAGATGGCGGAGACTCTGCGCGCGTTCCGACAGACGCACTCCACGCGCATCCTGCAACTGGGGATGGATCGGTGGGAGTACATCCTTGGCGGCAGGGGCGGATGCACGATCATCATTATTGGCGGCGGAGGCAGCACGGCCGAATCGATGTTCTCGATCAACGCGGCTCTCGAATCCACCTGCCAGGTCGTTTCGCTGGGCATCCCTACCACCGCCGCGACCGTCGATGAGGTCAATCGCGGCATCGAGGGGATTCTCGATTCACTCGGCATTGGACAGGCGATCTTTCTCGGTCATTCGCTGGGAGGCGTGGTTGCGCAGTCCTTCGCCGTGCGCCATCCGCAGCGCGTGGCCGGCCTGGTGCTTTCAAGCACGGGCTTCTACCTGGGCGCGCGCGCTGTGTTGCTGCCCGCCGCCACAAGACTGATGATGCGCTTTCCCGCGGCTTGGCTCCTGCGCGCGGTCGGCTCCCAAATGGAGCGTCTGCTCAAGCCGGCGGAAGACGCGGATTTCTGGCTCCAGTTCTATCGGGGAGAGATGAATCGGCCGGACGCCGGAGCGCGGCTGAAGCATCAAGGTTCGCTCCTGGTCAAGTATTCCGATTTCTTCCGAGACAATCCCATTCATGCAGGCCTGCCGTGGGTCGAGTCCCTTCCGGTCCAAATCATCGCCGCCGAAGACGACCGGGGATTTACGAGACGCGAGATCGCCTATCTGGGCAGCCTGTACCCAAGGTCGCGGACGATCACTCTGCCGGCGGGCACAGGGCATTTGAGCTTCCTGACTCGGCCGCGCGAATACGTTGAGGCAGTGGAAAGATTTGTCGCCGATGCAGTGACAGCAGGGCCGCTCTGACATGGAGTGACGACTAGAGCGCTTCCCCGCTTCCTGCTTCCCAATTCCCTGCCCTCACCCATCTCTCCAGAAAGCCCTTGAGCTCGTCCGGCGGCCGCAGCCAAACCGCCGCTGCCGTCTCGCGCCACTCGCGCCGCGCCAGCACGCTTAACCCGCGCCGCCCAATCCGATTCACCGCCCGAAACGCCGCCTCATCGCTCAGATCGTCGCCCAGGTACGCAACGGGACAGTCCGCCCGGCTACCAACTCCCGCCCCAGCCTCGGCCAGAATCGCCTCGACCGCCCCGCCCTTGTTGCGCCCCACGCGCAACTCGACACCGGCGTCGAACTCCAGCAGCGCCAGCCCCTCCAAGTGCGCCAGCGGCTCAAACAAGGCCCGCGTCCGCCGCTCGATCTGCTCAGCCTTCCTTCGCGAAGCCCCACGCCAATGCATCACCACCCCATTGGCCTTGTCCTCGAAGAGTCCGCCCAGGCTGTCGCGCCGCAGGAGTTCGCGCAGCTCTTCAATTCTCTGCCGCACCGCGGGTGCAGCCTCCTCCAGCTCCCGGCGTCCATCCGGGTAGAGCCGCTCGGCTCCATGCAGGCCCCAGACCTCCAGCGGCGGCTCCAGGGCCAGCAGCGGCGCAATCTCGACGGCCGGCCGCCCGGTAATCACCGCCAGCCTCGTCCTCCCTTGCTCTTGAATGCGCGCCAACAGCTCCCGTACCCCGGCCCACGGACGCGCCTTGAACCGATCTACCCGGAACGGCGCCAGCGTTCCGTCGAAGTCCAGCAGCAACAGCGGCCTCGCCCCGCGAGAAAAACCTCGAAAGAATTCTTCCAGCCTCTTTGCCGCCTCAGGGATCACTGTTTGCTCGCTTCTCAAGCCAGTTTACGATGCCACGCCCCCGCTGGCTGAGCGCGCGCAACTGGCCTCCCCGCCTCATGCGCTATCCTGTCCTTGCACCATCCCAATCCAGCAATGCGGCGCTGTTGTCTTATCCTGCAAGCCGGTGAATCTCATGCCGATCGACACCATCGAAAATACCGCCAAGCAACTCGTGCTCACGGTGCAGGACTACTCCGTGTTTGCCGCTCGCGCGTTCATGAACCTCTGGACCGAGCCTCGTTACTGGCCGGAGTTTCTGGTGCAGTCCGACATCGTCGGCTTCGGTTCGGCGGCCATTGTATTGCTTTCCGGCTTCTTCACCGGCGGCGTGCTGGCTCTGCAATCCGCGGCCACTCTCTCTCAGTTCGGCGCCACCGCCGTCACCGGCCAGTTCGTCAGCATCACCATGATCCGCGAGTTGGGCCCGGTGCTCACCGGCATCATGGTCGCCGGCCGCAACGCCTCTTCGATGGCCAGCGAACTAGGGTCGATGGTGGTGACCGAGCAGATCGACGCCATGCGCGCCCTGGGCGTCGATCCCATGCGCAAGCTGGTCACCCCGCGCATCTTTGCCTGCATCTCGATGCTCTTCTTCCTCACCATCGTCGCCGACGCCTTCGGCATCCTCGGCGGCGGTTTCGTTACCGTGTTTCTGAATCACCAGGACGGCACCCAGTACTTCTCCAAGGCCTGGGAAAGCCTGCGCTATCCCGACATCATCCAGGGCCTTGTCAAGCCGCTTTTCTCCGGCTACATTGTCGCCTCCATCGGCTGCTTCTACGGCATGAGAACCACCGGAGGCACCCAGGGCGTGGGCCGCTCCACCATTCAGGCCGTGGTCAACGCTTCGGTACTCATCATCCTCGTGGACTTCCTGATCACCAGGGTTCTGCTGGCCCTCTTTCCCCCGCTATGAATGAAACTTCCGAGTCCGCCCAGACCCCTTCGGCCGAGTCCGGCCAGATCGCGGAGGCTGCCACAGACGCCGCCCCGGTAGTGGTTTTTCGCAATGTCTCCATTGCCTTCGACGG
>JBEKPA010000105.1:0-10812 GCA_049521195.1 Occallatibacter sp. | reverse complement strand
CCGACGGCGGAGAGCGTGAGCTGCGTAACAAAAGAGCCGGGCAGCATCGAGTTAGCCTCGCTGAGCCTACCGGCTGCGCCTGGATACCAGAAGTTCACCAGCCAGGATGAACTGGGGCATTTTCTCGTCGATCACTACAAAATTCGCACCCCGAAAGACTTGACCAGTTGCGAGGTCTGCCACCGATGAGCGGACGACGGATGGATGAATTCATGAATTCGACTGGTGCAGAGGCTGCGGAAAATGGCGGCGGGTTGGGCGCTTTACACGAAGATCGTCCCTCAGCGGCTAAAGCCCACAATCTTTCTGCGGGCATTTCGGCACGACTGAAGTCGTGCCCTGACACAAAGCTCGGCTCCGCAGATGCTGCATCGATGACGCTGGCTGATGATGGTGCGGCAATGACGCTGGTCCAGATTCGCCAGGAACTGAAGGGACAAAAGGGCAAGCGCTACTCCACCCCGCAGACGGAGACCAGTCTGCGGGGCCCCCGGTACTGGCGTTCTGTGGACGAGTTGGCCGATACGGCGGAGTTCCAGGCGGCGGTGGAGCGGGAGTTCCCTAGCTCGGCGCAGGAATGGGTCGATCCGGTCTCGCGGCGCGGCTTCATGAAGCTGATGGGCGCGTCCCTCGCTCTGGCCGGTCTGGCCGGATGCACCCGGCAGCCCGACGAACCCATCTATCCCTACGTCAAGCAGCCGGAAGACCTGATTCTGGGTAAGCCGATGTACTTTGCCACGGCGCATCCGTTTGTGACCGGCGCGGTTCCCCTGCTGGTCAAGAGCGATCAGTTCCGCCCCATCAAGATCGACGGCAACCCCGAGCATCCTTATAACCAGGGCTCGTCCGATCCGTTCACGCAGGCGACGCTGCTGGAGCTCTACGATCCGGACCGCTCGCAGCATGTAACCTGGCGCGGCGAGAACCGCGAGTGGGCGGAGTTTGCGCAGGGCCTGCGCGTGAAGATGGCCGAGAGCAAGGATGGCACGGGGATGTACTTCCTGAGCGCGACCATTACCTCGCCCACGCTGGCGCGGCAATGGAAGGAAGTGCAGGCAGCGTATCCGAGAGCGACGCTGGTGCAGTACGACCCGGCGATTGCAGGGACGGCGTTCGCTGACGGGCTGAACGTTCAATATGATCTGGCCCAAGCGGATGTGATTGTTTCGCTGGATTCGGATTTCCTTTCGGGGGCGTCCTATCCAGGCTTCCATAAATTAGTTCGTCAATATGCGGAGCGGCGCAAAGACCCATCGAAGCTGAATCGGCTGTACTCGATTGAATCGACGCCAACAACGACGGGGTTAAAGGCCGAGCACCGGCTGGGACTGCGGGCGAGCGAGATTTCGGCCTTCACCGCAGAGCTAGCGAAGGCTGTAGGCGTGCCTGCCGTGGAGCCTCCGGCTTGGGCCTGGACCGAGGAACAGAAGAAGTTCTTGGCCACGTTGGTAAAGGACCTGACGGCGCACGCTGGCAGGTGTGTAGTGATTCCGGGGCTCTATCAGGATCTCTCGGTCTGGGAGCTCACTTTTTCGATCAATGGGGCGCTCCGTAATCTGGGAGAGACGGTGCATTGGGCATCTGATCCGGCCATCCGTCCGCCGAGTGACCAGATTCGCGATTTGAAGGTATTAGTTGCCGATCTGAATGGGGGCAAGGTAGATTGGCTGATTATTCTCAATGCCAATCCAATCTACTCTGCGCCGGCCGATCTGAACTTTGCCGCAGCTTTCGACAAAGCGAAGACCGTCGCGCACCTCGGCTCGCACGTGGACGAGACGGGCCAGATTGCGCACTGGCACATTCCAGCGGCGCATTATTTGGAATCGTGGTCGGATGCGCGGGCTTATGATGGCACGGTTTCCATTGTGCAGCCGCTGATCGATCCGCTCTATGGCGGCAAGTCGGCGCATCACATTTTCCAGGCATTGCTCGATGAGCCGGGCTTAAGTCCGTATGATGCCGTGCGCGAGACCTGGAAGGCGACGATCAAGGGCGATTTCGAAGCCGAATGGCGCAAGGCGTTGCACGACGGCTGGATAGACGGTACGACCTATATTCGGGATGTAATTTCCCCTATCAAAGACATAACCAGCCCATTTCCCGGAGGCTGGCTGTCCAAGATCCCTACCCCCGCCCCGAAGGACGCACTCGAAATCATCTTCCGCCCCGATCCGAATATCTATGACGGCCGCTGGTCGAACGTGGGCTGGTTGCAGGAGCTGCCCAAGCCGGTGACCAGCCTGAGCTGGGACAATGCGGCCATTGTTTCCGGCGCGACGCTGACCAAGCTGGGCCTCGAAGAAGACGACATCGTTGAGTTGACCGTCAGCGGTCGCAAGGTGAATGCGCCGGTGATTGTTGCGCCGGGGCATCCCGATAACTCAGTGACCGTGCATCTGGGCTATGGCCGCCAGTTTGCCGGCCGCGTGGGCTCGGGCGCGGGATTTAACGCCTACTCGATTCGGACCTCGGACGCGCCGTTTTACACCGTTGGCTCGATCAGGAAGGTCGAAGGCAAATGGGGCACGGCGATCACTAAGAGCCACTTCCAGGACCAGCGCGGTAAGGCCTTCGGCCAGCAGGGCAACGGCAATAATTCGCTTGAAGCCGATGAGGCGATCGGCGAGCGCGGCATCGTTCGCTACGCCACCCTCGACGAGTTCAAAGCCAACCCAGGGTTTGCCAACGAGGGCGAGACCCACACCAAGACGAATAGAGACAACTCGCTCTTCCCCAACTGGGAGTACAAGGACAACGCCTGGGGAATGTCCATCGACATGAACAGTTGCACGGGCTGCAATGCGTGCATCGTGAGCTGTTATGCCGAGAATAACATTGCCGTGGTGGGCAAGCAGCAGGTGCGCATCGGGCGCAACATGCAGTGGCTGCGCATCGATACCTATTTCGAGGGCGACCTGGCCGCGCCGCGCGCCCACTTCCAGCCCATGGCCTGCCAGCACTGCGAAAACGCTCCCTGCGAGCAGGTTTGCCCGGTGGGCGCAACAGTGCATACGCCCGAGGGGCTGAACGCGATGGTCTACAACCGCTGCGTGGGCACGCGCTATTGCTCCAACAACTGCCCCTACAAGGTGCGGCGCTTCAACTTCCTGCTCTACTCGGATTACGAGACGGAGAGTTTGAAGCTGCTGCGCAACCCCGACGTTTCGGTGCGTTCGCGCGGCGTGATGGAGAAGTGCACCTACTGCGTGCAGCGGATTTCGGCGGCCAAAATCGAGGCCGACAAGGAGAATCGCCCGGTCCGCGACGGCGAGATTGTGACCGCGTGCCAGCAGGCGTGCCCGGCCTCGGCCATCACCTTCGGCAACCTCAACGACAAGGCTAGCCGGGTAGCGAAGCTGCAAGCCGACGGGCGCAGCTACCAGGTGCTGGCCGATCAGAATACGCGTCCGCGGACGAAGTATGTGGCCGCGGTATTGAATCCGAACCGGGAACTCGAAACGACGCCGGTGGAACACGCGCCGGCAAAGGGTTAGAGCCACGATGGCAGACGGCGACCTGAAAACTCGAGAGGCGGCACGCGCGGCGCGGATCGATCCCGCGACCGGCGAATATCGCGTGATTGCGCCGGGGCAGACCTTCAGGTCGGTGACCGAAAAGATCGCGCGCATCGTGCTCACGCCGCGCACGCCGCTGGGCTGGTTTGCCATTTTCAGCACCGCCGGCGCCGGGGCGACCATGCTGCTGGCGGCGCTGACCTGGCTGTTCCTGGAGGGCGTCGGTATCTGGGCCGTGACGCAGCCGGTGGCCTGGGGTTTTGCCATCATCAACTTCGTCTGGTGGATCGGCATCGGCCACGCGGGCACGCTGATCTCCGCGATTCTGCTGCTCTTCAAGCAGGGATGGCGCAATTCCATCAGCCGCTTCGCCGAGGCCATGACCATCTTTGCCGTGGTCTGCGCCGGCATGTTTCCGGTGATCCACCTGGGCCGCCCCTGGCTGGGTTACTGGCTGTTTCCGTATCCCAGCACCATGACGGTCTGGCCGCAGTTCCGCTCGCCGCTGATGTGGGACGTCTTCGCGGTCTCCACCTACGCCACCATCTCCATCGTCTTCTGGTACATCGGCATGATTCCGGATCTGGGCACGTTCCGCGATCGCGCCGATTCCAGGATCGGCCAGTATTTCTATGGCATTCTGTCGCTGGGCTGGCGCGGATCGGTGCGCCACTGGATGCGCTACGAGACGGCCGCGTTGCTGTTGTCGGGGCTGGCCACGCCGCTGGTGCTTTCCGTGCATACGGTCATCAGCTTCGACTTCGCCGTGGCTATTCTGCCCGGCTGGCATACGACCATCTTCCCGCCGTATTTTGTTGCGGGCGCAATCTATTCGGGCTTCGCCATGGTGCTGACGCTGGCCATTCCGCTGCGCAAGTTCTATCACCTCGAGGGCCTGGTCACCGAGCGGCATATCGACAATATGGGCAAGGTGATGCTGGCGACGGGATTCATCGTGGCCTATGGGTACGGGATGGAAGTCTTCATGGCCTGGTACTCGGCCTCGCACTGGGAAGCCTTCATGATGTGGAACCGCATGTTCGGACCCATGGGCTGGGCTTACTGGGTGCTCATCACCTGCAACCTGGCGATTCCGCTTACGACCTTGTGGTCGCGCAAGCTGCGCACCTCGATTCCGTATATGTTTTTCATCTCCATCCTGGTCAACACGGGCATGTGGTTTGAGCGCTTCGTGATCGTGGTGACGAGCCTCTACCGCGACTTTCTCCCTTCGGCGTGGGGAACCTATCGCGCGACCAAGTGGGACTATATGACCTTTGTGGGCACGCTGGGGCTGTTCACCTTCCTGTTCCTGCTGTTCGTTCGCTTCCTACCCATGATTCCCATGAATGAAGTGCGCATGTTGCTGCCGGGGGCCAAGATAACTCCCAAGACCAGAGCGGAGGCTGCCGACTGATGCGATTATCCAATGGCTCTATGTCGAAGCCACGAAACCCAAGTGCCTTTTTCGTTAAGAAAAAGGCACAGTTGATGAAGTTTGCGAGGACTCGTGAATTGGAGGAATCGCTCTGATGCCCCCACGCGAAGGAACCTACGGCCTGCTGGCCGAATTCGATACGCCGGGCGACCTGGTTCGCGCCGCTCGGCAGGCGCGGCTGGACGGCTGGCGGCGCATGGACTGCTACACGCCCTATCCGGTGGAGGAGGCGGCCGAGGCCATCGGCTTCCACCGCAACAAGGTGCCGCTGGTGACGCTGATCGGTGGGCTGATGGGCCTGGTGGCAATGTTCGGGCTGGAGACCTGGATCGCAGTGTGGGCCTATCCGCTGAATATCGGCGGGCGTCCGCTGTATTCATGGCCGGCCTTCGTTGTGCCCGCCTACGAGTGGACGATTCTCTTTGCCGGGCTTTCGGCCGGCTTCGGAATGCTGGCGCTGAACGGCCTGCCGGCGCTCTATCATCCGCTCTTCAACGCGCCGAATTTTCGCGATGGGGCGACGACAGACAAGTTCTTCCTCTGCCTGGAGGCGCTCGACCCCAAGTTCGATCTGCTGGAAACAAGAGCTTATCTGGAAGGCTTTGAGCCGATTTCCGTGGTGGAGGTGGACTATTGATGGAAGTTAGCCGCCTCAAAGACAGGGAACAAGGATCAGGGAACAGGGATCAGAGAGCCACCCAAGCTCCGTGCCCAATCCTTGCGACTTTTTTCTGTCGCAAGGGTGGGAGACCACCATCCTCTACCGGCATCGCCCGCATCATTTCTTTCGCCGGTCTAAGTCTTCTGTTACTCATCGCCGGATGCCGGCAGGATATGCAGGACCAGCCGAAGCTGACTTCGCAGCGCGGGTCGGAGTTCTTTGCCGACCATCGCGGCGCGCGTCCGCAAGTGGCCAATACCGTGGCCCGCGGGCAGTTGCGCGAGGACAGCTACTTTTATACCGGGGTCGTCGAGGGCGCGAACGGTTATCGCGAAGAGCAGGATCTGATGCCTTTCCCGGTAACGATGGAGGTGCTGAAGCGCGGCCAGGAGCGATTCAACATTTACTGTTCGCCATGCCACTCGCGGGTGGGCAACGGACGGGGCGCGATTGTGGAGCGGGGTTTCAAGCCGGCCGGTAATTATCACGACCAGGTGCGCCTGTCGCAGCCCATCTCGCACTACTTCTACGTGATGACGCACGGCTACGGGGCCATGCCGGACTACTCGGCGCAGTTGACGCCCGTTGACCGCTGGGCGGTTGCGGCTTACATTCGCGCTTTGCAGCGCAGCCAGGCGGCGACGGAGAAGGATGTGCCCGCGGGCGTGCGCGTTGAAAGCCTTCAAGACCTTGCCGCAAAGACCGGCCACCCCGAGTATGCGAATCCGTGGACGCTTCCGGCGACGACGATTCAAGCGTATCCGCACGATGCGGTGCAGGGAACGCCGGCGCCGGCGCAGGGCAATCCCGCGAATTCAACAATCGCAGTTCCCGCAAGCAACCCGGCTCCCGCGGCCGCGAAGTAAGGACAGACGGAATGGCTCACGAGACTCACGCCAACACGCTCCCCGCCGATTTGGGCGCCCCGGCCTTTGTGGACGGCTGGCAGCAGCGGGCGCTGGCCATCGGGTCGATCTCTGCGGTCATCGCCGTTGGGCTGGCCGTCGCCGAAGGGTCCATCGACCATGTGCTGCGCGCCTGGCTGCTGGGCCTGATGCTCACCTTCGGCTTCGCGGTGGGCGGGTTGGCGCTGCTGATGGTGCAATACTGTTCGGGCGGCAAATGGGGTCTGCTGCTGCGCCGGCCTCTGGAGGCCATGAGCCGCACCCTGCCGCTGGTCTTCGCTTACTGGCTGGTGATTGCGTTCAGCCTGAAGAGGCTTTATCTGTGGGCGAGTCCGGCCATGGTCGACGACGGAGTTAGGCGCGGCTTGATTAGCGCGGAGCAACTGGAGACGATCGAGCACGCGATCCGGTTCAAGCAGCCGATGCTGAATCCGACGGCGTTCATCGTGACCAGCCTGGTCTGCTTCGCCATCTGGGGTTTCTACGCATGGCGGCTCAACTCATTGGGACTGCAACGGGATGCGGACTCGCCCGCTGCCACACCCGAGTGGATCAAGCGGCTTGAAAACATCAGCGGACCCGGCATCGTTGTTTATGCCATCACCATGTCCGCGGCGGCCATCTATTGGGTCATGTCGCTCGATCCCACGTGGTACTCGTCGGTCTACGGCCTGCTGTTTCTGGTTGGGCAGGGCTACCAGGTGCTGGCGCTGGGCATCATAGTCGCGGTTGCGCTCTCTAAGGGCGAGCCTTTCCGCACCATCCTGCGCGCCACTGAGCAGCACGACCTTGGCAAGTTCGCTTTTGCCTTTGTGATGCTGAATATCTACCTGGCCTTTTCGCAATTCCTCATCATCTGGTCGGGGAACCTGCCCGAGGAGATTCCTTGGTACCTGGACCGATTTATGGGCGGCTGGGGCGTGATTATCACGCTCGATTTCATCTTTCACTGGCTGGTTCCCTTCACGCTGCTTCTGTCGCGCGATCTGAAGCGCAACAAGAAGCGCCTGGTGCGGGTTTGCCAATGGATGATCTTTGCCAGGGCCTTCGACCTGTTCTGGCTGATCGAGCCGAACTTCAAGGATGCGGCGCGCAACCTGCGCTTCAGCTGGGGAATCCTTGAATACGTCGCCGTGCCGGTGGCAATGACAGCCTTCTGGACGGCCTTTTACTGCATGCAATTGAAATCGCGTCCGCTGGTGCAGACCAACGACCCGCATGTTGCGGAGATATTGGAGCCTGAGCATGTCCACGCATAAAGACGACGATTCAGGGCACGGTCTTTGGCAAAAGCCGGAAGACCGCTCCGGGGAAGAGGATGACGCATCCGCCGGCTTCGAGCGGTCCGATGTGCGCGTATCGGGAGTCCTGGTCTTTCTGACCGCGCTGACCATCTTTGTAGTGGTGACGGCGGTGCTGTGCTACGGGGTCGGCAAGGTGCTCTTTGCCCACATGGCGAAAGAAGACGTGAAGGAATTTGGGCCGAAGAGCAAGTGGGCAACGACGGTGGACGTGCGGCCGCTGGGCAACATGCCTTCCAATCCGGAGATGCAGAGCAAGCTCGACCAGATGACGCGGCAGTTCCCCACGCCGCGCCTGCAGACCGACGACGGCAGCCAGGAGACCGCCGATCTGCATGCCAGGGAAGATCTGCTGCTGGAGCACTACAGTTGGGCCGACCAGGGGCAGGGCTCGCCGCGGCGAGTGAGGATTCCCATCGAGCGGGCGATGGAGTTGATTGCGCAAAGCGGATTGCCGGTGGCGCCTAAGGTGGAACACGCGCCGCTGCTGACCGGAGACAGCGAGCCGGTGGTGGCCGTTCCATTGACCAATGGGTTTGCGCGCACCGGGTACGAACAGGACGAGGCGCAGGCTGTGGCCGCGACGGAGAAGCGGAAGTAAAAGGCGCTGAAGGACGCGGCGGGTTGGGGTTTGTAGCTTCCCATCCTTTTCGCAAAGACCGCGAAAAGGATGGGGCGCCCAAGGTTTGTTTTGGATCGGAAGGGAAAGAGATGCGGAGCGAAGGCAAAATCCGGAAAGGTTGGCAAATCGCGGCGAGTCGCGCGGCGGTTGTGACGGCATTCTGCGCGGCGGCTTTGGTCCCGAACTTGCTGGCGCAGGTCTCCGGCTATGGCGACAAGCAGATGGGTCCGGTCAACGACAAGCCGCCGGCAATCCTGAACGGCGTGGGCATTGCGCAGAATCTCAACCAGCAACTGCCGCTCTCGCTCACCTTCACCGACGACGCCGGCAAGCAGGTGCAACTGGCCAGTTACTTCGGCAAGCCCGCCGCGGCGGGCGGACGCCCGGCGATTCTGGCGCTGGTTTATTATCAGTGCCCCATGCTGTGCTCAGAGGAACTGAATGGCCTGACGGGCGCATTGCAGATGGTGAAGTTCGTTCCCGGCAAGGACTTCAATGTGATTGTCGTCAGCATCGATCCCACCGAGGGGACGGAGCTGGCCGCGGCCAAAAAACGGATCTACCTGAAGCGTTACGGCCATCCGGAGACGGCGGCGGGCTGGCATTTCCTGACCGGCACTCAGCCTAACATCGATGCGCTGACCAAGGCGGTGGGCTTTGGCTATGTGAGGATTCCGGGACCGGATGGCAAGCTCACCCAGTTTGCCCACGCCAGCGCCATTCAGATAGTCACGCCGGAGGGCAAGCTGGCGCAGTATTACATGGGAGTGGAGTATTCGCCCAAGGACCTGCGGCTGGGATTGGTCGACGCTTCGGCTAACCGCATCGGCTCGCCGGTGGATAACATACTGACTTACTGCTACCACTACGATCCCAAGACCAACAAGCACTCGCTGATCGTGGCGCGGGTGGTTCAGTTGGGCGGGCTGGTGACTGTGTTTGGATTGGGCGGATTCATGCTGGCGATGTTCCGCCGCGACGCGCGGCAGGAGGGCCGGCAAGCAACCGGCAAAGCGGAGACAGGAACAAAGGGGAACGGATAACGGAATGGACCACATCAGCCCAGTATTGTGGCAGTTTCTCGTCAAGTGGATGACGAACTTCGCGCTGTTTCCGCCGGAGGCGTCGCGCATTGCGCCGCAGATGGACGCGCTACTGTTCTTCATGGTGCTGGTGAGCCTGATCGGGTTGACGGTGGTGGTCCTGCTGGTTACGAGTTTCTCGATTCTTTACAGCAAGAAGCGGCATCCAGTCGCGGTGCAGGTGGAAGGCTCGACGTTGCTCGAGGCCACCTGGACCATCATTCCGCTGGGGCTGTTTCTGGTGATGTTTGTGTGGGGCGCGCTGATTTATTTTCGCGTTTACACGCCGCCGGCCAACGCCATGAATATCTACGTGGTGGGCAAGCAGTGGATGTGGAAGGCGGAGCATCCGGGCGGGCAGCACGAGATCAACGCGCTGCATGTGCCCACGGGCCGCGCGGTGCAGTTGACGCTGATTTCACAGGATGTGTTTCACAGCTTTTCGATTCCCGCCTTCCGGGTGAAGCGCGAGGCGATTCCGGGCCGCTACACGACCGTCTGGTTTGAAGCTACCGTGCCGGGAACCTATCACCTCTTCTGCACGCAGTATTGCGGGACGAATCACTCGCAGATGGTCGGCGACGTTGTGGTGATGACGCCGGAGGGCTACAAGCAGTGGCTTGCCGAATCCACCAGCGGCCTGTCGCTGGCGCAGAACGGCGAACGGCTGTTTGCGAGCCTGAGCTGCGCGGCCTGCCACAATGCGCGGCCGGATGCGCGCGGGCCGAATCTGGCCAACGTCTACGGATCGAAGCTGCCTTTGGCCAGCGGAGGCGCGGTGACCGCCGACGAAGGCTATCTGCGCGAGTCCATTCTGAACCCCTCGCAGCATGTGACCCAGGGCTATGCGCCTATCATGCCCACTTACCAGGGGCAGATCAGCGAAGAGGGAGTTATCGCACTGGTTGAGTACATCAAGAACCTCGACTCCGGCTACCGCATTCAGCAGACGCTGAACACGACCGATCTGCCGCCGGGCAGCGAAGAGCCGCCGCGGAGGATTGCGCAGACGGCCGCCGCAATTGCTGGCCAAAGGTCCGCCGCGCAGCAGCCCGCTCCACAAGGGATGGTGAAGCAATGAGCGACACAATCGTGAGTCTTCCCGACCAATCCACGGCCAGAATTCCGAAGGTGAACTATCTCACCAAGGAGAACGGAATCCTGAGCTGGCTGCTGACCGGCGACCACAAGCGGATTGCGATTCTCTATCTGATCTCGATCACGTTCTTCTTCTTTATCGGCGGGGCTCTGGCGGGGCTGATCCGCCTGGAGCTGCTGACGCCAC
>JBEKPA010000104.1:0-10931 GCA_049521195.1 Occallatibacter sp. | reverse complement strand
GGCGCCGCGAAGAGCAGAAAGGTGACCGCCGAAGAGACGGGATTGCCGGGAAGCCCGAAAAAGCATCTTGTCCCGTATCCCTCTTGGATGGTACACGCGTTCCTGACAGGCAGCTCGCCGAAGACCAGGGGCTTGCCGGGCTGGATGCGCACGCCGGTAAAGTGGAACCGTGCGCCGGCGCGGGCCAGTGCCGGCTCTACCAGGTCGAACTTTCCCGCCGAGACGCCGCCGGTGATCAGCAGCAGGTCGGCATCGGCGGACTGGGCGAGCGCGGCGTCAAGAGCTTCGGCTTTATCGGCGGCAGTGGGCAAGATCCAAGGCTCGCCGCCCGCGGCCTCCACCATCGCGGCCAGCATGGGAGCATTGGAGTTGCGAATCTGGCCGGGAGCGGGCGAGAGTTCGATGGGCACGAGTTCATCGCCGGTGGCCAGGATGGCCACGCGGGGCCGGATGAAGACCTCAAGCGCAGCGCAGCCGCAGGCCGCGGCCAGGGCAATCTGCGCGGCCTGAATTGCGGTCCCGGCGGCGAGCAGTTCGTCGCCCGCAAGAGCCTGGGCGCCCTGGGCCACAATGTTCTCGCCGGTCGCGATCTTGCGCGGCGGGAGCAGCCGGACCCGCGCGCCGGCCTGGTCGGCGTGCTCGATCATCATCACGGCGTCGGCGCCTGCCGGAACCGGAGCACCGGTCATGATCTCCCAGGCAGCGCCCTTCGGCAGAGGCCCGGCCGGAGGGTCGCCGGCGCGGGTGGCTCCAGCGAGGCGAAGGAACCTGTGCCTGGAGGCCTCAAGAGCGCGGCAGGCAAAGCCGTCGCGGGTGGAGCGGGCAAAGGGCGGCTGATCGCGATCGGAGTAGAGGGGGGTGGCAAGCACCCGGCCCGCCGCCAGACCCAGTCCCACGCGCTCCGATGAAGGCCGCAACCGGGCCAGATGGGCGCAGTATGCGGCAACCAGCGCCGTGGCTTGGTCGTAGCTGGGCAGATCGGGGCTCATGGAATGGATTGTAGAGGGTCGCGAAGGCCAAGGCACAGCGCGGCTTGGGAAGGCGCGGAGATGCAAAGGGCGTCCGCCGCGGCGAACGCCCTTCCAAGGCAAGCAGAAAGCCGGCTTACTTCTTGGTGGTCTTGGGGGCCTTGTAGGTGAGGTCGACCTTGCTTGCGGCCTGGGCCAGAATGCCCTTCACGTCACCGGCATATTGACCGGTCGGGGCCAAGGCCAGGTATTTCTGGTAGGCCTCCGCGCAGCCGGGAGGCAGAATGTACCGGCCCGTCTTGGGATCGACGTCGGCCTTCCCGATGAGCGCCTGGCCCTTGAGGTAGTAAGGGAGGGCCTGGGTGGGATCGATCTTGATGGCTTCGTCCGCCGCGGCTGCCTGGGCATCGGCGTTGCCCACCTGGGAGAAGATCACCGATTCGTTCCTCAGGTAGAGGCTTGCCGATGTCGGGTCCACCTTGGCCGCGGCGTCATAGGCCGCATTCGCCTCGGGAACCTTGCCGGCGCGCGCGTAGACCTCGCCCAAGCCGCTCTGGGCCGTGCCTTGGACTGAAATGTTCGGCTTCTTGGATGCAGCATCGACTTCAAGAGCCTTCTTGAAGCTGGCCTCCGCTTCGTCATATTTCTTCAGGCCGACTTGCGCCTGCCCCAACCGCGCCCACACAATCGAAGCGTCCGCCTTGGCCACACTATCCTTGAGCATGAGGGTCTCGACTTCGGTGTACTTGGCAAGCCTGATTTCCGCTTCCTTGGCGTCGAGATCGGCCCTGTTAGCCGTCGCGCCAAGAGTCTCCTTTGCCGTCGCTGCCGCGGCGTCGGCGTCCTTGAAGTCCTTGCCGGAAAGGATCAGGTCTGCGTTGACGGCCTTGATGACCTCATTGCTCTTCATGGCTTCGGCGTTGTGCTTCTTCAGTTCCTCCAACTGCTTCTTCTGCTCCGGCGTCAGCTTGTCGATGAACTCTTTGCGGGACATGTCGATATCCTGCACCACATCCTGGCCGTTCACGACTTTGACGTTATCGATTGAGTCGACCGTCTTGTCGGGGGGCGTATCCGGCTGGCGGTAGACGATGGTGTACGTGCCGGGAGGCGCCTCACCGGCAAAGTCGCCGGTTGAGGAAACCTGAAACGTGTACTTGGAGGTGTGGCCGCCGTCGGTCGAGAGGCTAACCGTGCCGCTGGGCGCGGCAAAGCCGGTAGGATTGGTGACGCGGCCGTGAATCTTGCCCGTGGGTCCCTTAGGCGCCGCGGGTGCCTGTGCAAGCACGGGCAAGACGGCGAATGCCAGCAGGCCCGCCGCGGCGGGCAGGCTCAGCCAAAGTGAAATCGTGCGTTTCATTCTCTTCTCCTTGGGAGCGGCGGGATCGAGGCTGCCCGCGGGCTCATTAAACTCTTGCCAACATCAGATATCCGGCTACCGATACAGGGCGCCGAAGCGCAAAATCAAGCTCTCGGTGTACTCCGGTGGACGATACTCAAGGTAAATCCAATCGGCGGCCCAAGACAAGGGCACAGGGCGGCTTGAGCAATAGCCGCCGCGAACCCGGCTTCAGCTTCTCATGGTATTGCGCCTGCAAGGATGCCGTTTGTGGCCTGTATCACACTCTAGAATGAGCGTATGGCAACAACGATTCGTCCGGCAACAGCCGCTGACGCGGGGCAGATTCTGGCATTCATCCGGGCGCTGGCCGCCTACGAACGCGCTCCGCACGCGACGACCGCTACCGAGGCCGACCTGCTGCGCGATGGCTTTGGTCCTAACCCATTCTTTTTCTGCCTGATAGCCGAGCATGACGATCAGCCGGCCGGCTTTGCCCTGTACTTCTTCAACTACTCCACATGGGTGGGTCGCCCTGGGCTCTACCTCGAGGATATCTTTGTTCAGCCGGAGTTTCGCGGGCTGGGAATCGGCAAGGCGCTGCTCAAACAGGTTGCGGTCATCGCCGTGGAGAAGAATTGCCCGCGGTTGCAGTGGGAGGTGCTGGACTGGAACACGCCGGCGATCGACTTCTATCGCGCCATGGGAGCCGAGTTTCTGGACGAGTGGCGCAATGTGCGCTTGTCGGGCGAGGCCCTTGAGCGGCTCGCCGGGATCCCCTGCGATGCCCCGACCCTGGAGGGTACCCGGGCCGGGTGCCCCATCCTTTCGTCCGCCGCGGCGGACGAAAAGGTGGGAGACCGCGAACCTCGATCGATGAATGTACAAGAGGAGGCCGCACGGTGAGGATTCGCGTGATCGGCGGCGGACTGGCCGGCCCGGAGGCCGCGTTGACCGCCGCGCGGCTGGGTTGCCCGGTGGACCTCTACGAAATGCGCGCCATCGTGGACGGCAAGCCGCGCCTGACTCCGGCCCACCGGACGATCGAATTCGGCGAGCTGGTCTGTTCCAATTCATTGAAGAGCGAGAGCGAGAATACCGCGCCCTGGCTGCTCAAGCAGGAGATGCGCCGGGCCGGTTCGGCGCTGATGAGGATTGCGGACCAGACCGCCGTTCCCGCCGGGCACGCGCTGGCCGTGGATCGCGTCGAGTTTTCCCGCCGTATTGCCGACGCGATTGCCGGCCAGCCTTTGATTCGCGTTTTCCGCGAAGAAGTGACCAGCCTTAGCACTCCTCTGCTCCAAAACGAGAACGGCACGAAGTGCACCATCCTGGCCACCGGCCCGCTGACCTCCGATGCGTTGAGCGCCGAGATCGAGCGCATCACCGGCACCGGCCACCTGGCTTTCTACGACTCCATATCGCCCATCGTCGATGCCGAGTCCATCGATATGGAGCGGGTCTACATGGCCGCGCGCTGGGACAAAGGCACCGCCGACTACATCAACTGCCCCATGAACCGCGAGGAGTTCGAACGCTTTCTGGATGCGCTGCTCGACGCCGAGCCGGCCGAAACCAGGGAGTGGGAGAAGCTGGATTACTTCCCACCCCATGCGCCAAATGCGGGCGCATGGGGACCCCGGTACTTTCCACCCCATGCGCCAAATGCGGGCGCATGGGGACCCCGGTACTTTGAAGGCTGCCTGCCCATCGAGGTGCTGGCGCGGCGAGGCCGCGACACGCTGCGCTTCGGCCCCATGAAGCCAGTCGGCCTGCGCGATCCGCGCACCGGCAGAATCCCCTGGGCCGTGGTGCAACTGCGCAAGGAGAACCTGCGCGCCGATAGCTACAACCTGGTCGGCTTCCAGAACCATCTCAAGTTCGCGGAGCAGGCCCGGGTGCTGCGCCTGATTCCCGGCCTCGAAGACGCTCGCTTCCTGCGCTACGGGCAGATCCATCGCAACACCTATATCCAGGCGCCGCTGCTGCTGGACGAAACGCTGCGCCTGAAGAAGGCGCCGTGGTTGATGGTCGCAGGCCAGCTCTCCGGGGTCGAGGGCTATACCGAATCCATCGCCACCGGGCTGCTGGCCGGCATCTACGCCGCCGCGCTGGCCCGTGGAGAAGAGCCGGCGCCCGCGCCCCGCGCCTGCGCCCTCGGTTCCCTGGTCCACTACATTACTCACGCCGACCCCAAGGACTTTCAACCCGCCAACATTACCTTCGACTTGCTGGAGCCGCTCGAAGAAGAGCTGCGCAAGAAGATTCGCGACAAGAAGGAGCGCCACCGGGTGGTCTGCGCGCGCGCGCTGGAGGCCTTCGATGCGTGGTGGGCGCGAGTGCCGGCTTCCAGTGATCTCAAGGCCATTGCAGGCCGCGTCCAGGAGTTGCAAACATGATGAAGGATCTGCCTCTGTCGAAGGTCTACCAGTTGCTCGAACCTGGCCCCGTGGTCCTGCTCGCGACCGCTTACAAGGGCCGCGCCAACGTCATGACGATGTCCTGGCATATGATGGTCGAATTTGAACCGCCGCGGGTGGCCTGTGTCGTCAGCAACGCCAATTACAGCTATACCGCGCTGCGAACAACGAAAGAGTGCGTAATCGCTCTTCCAGCGTTGGAACTGGCCGCCAAAGTCGTCGGAATCGGTAACTGCTCGGGCCGCGATACAGACAAGTTCGAGAGATTCGGTCTGACGCGGACGCCGGCCAAATGCGTAGCGCCGCCTCTGGTGACCGAGTGTTTCGCCAACCTTGAATGCAAGGTGGTCGATACCCGGCTCGTTCACAAGTTCAACCTCTTCGTTCTGGAGGTCCTCAAGGCCTGGATCGACCCGGCACAGAAGAACCCGAAGACCATTCACCACCACGGATATGGCAGGTTTACGGTGGATGGCGAGACAATCAAGCTGAAGTCGAGAATGCCCTGATCGGCGCATCGCGCCGGTGCGGATGCCCTTCCGTCAAGCAGGACGGCCGAAGATCGCCGCGCGCGAAACAACCTCCTCCTCCAGAACTCCATCCCGCGA
The DNA here is from genome assembly GCA_049521195.1 of Occallatibacter sp. GTDB lineage: Bacteria > Acidobacteriota > Terriglobia > Terriglobales > Acidobacteriaceae > Telmatobacter. Next base: position 5,596 of record JBEKPA010000104.1, on the reverse strand, counting down.
GGACGGCTCCAGCCCGGCTTCAACCACGGCCGCGAGAGTCCCACTTCGCCGCTGGGGCGGAAGCGTGTACCCTGAATACCGGAGCGTCTTGTCGATGCGTTGGATTGCAGTTCTGGTTTGTTTGGCGGCGCTGGCTGGTGGCGCTGCATCTGCCCACGCGCAGGCAGCGCCGGCAAAATCAGCCCCGGGGGCCAATGCGCCGGCTACCCAGAGCGCGACGCACCTGATGCTTCCGCCCGTTCCCAAACCATTGCTGCCGGAGTCCTTTGCCGGATGGGTGGCGGCGGACGCGCCGAAGACGGTGACTGAGCCCGCGCTGGCCGATACGGAGAACGCCGCGGCGCTGAAGGAGTACGACTTTACCGACGCCGCGCTGGCCAACTACAAGCGCAGCGGCGAGACACTCAGCCTGCGCGCGCTGCGCTTCCACGACGCCAGCGGGGCCTATGGCGCTTATACCTTCTATCGCCAGTCGGGCTGGCCCAAGGAGGAGATCGGCGCCGGCGCCACGTCGAACCACAACCGAGTGCTCTTCTGGCTGGGCAACACGATGGTGGACGCGAACTTCTCCCGCATCGGCCCCATGTCCGGCGCGGAGCTGCGCGAGCTGGCCGGCCTCCTGCCCGTTCCCGGCGGAGGCCAGGCGCTGCCGCCTCCCATCCTGAGCAATCTGCCCAAGGCTTCGCTGGACGGGCAGACGACCCACTATGCACTGGGGCCGGCGGGCTATGCGGGGTCGGGCGGAGTTCTGCCGCCGGATCTGGTCGGCTTCGATCGCGGCGCGGAAGCCGTGACCGCAACCTACTCGCTGCGCTCCGGCCCGGCCACGCTCACCATCATCGACTACCCCACGCCGCAGATGGCCGCCGCGCAGGAGACCAGGATTCGCGCCTACCTGAAGGCGGGCAGCCCCAAGCCGGGCGACCCGGCCCTGCCGCTCTGGCCCAAGCCGCTCATGGATTCCGACCAGGCATCGCTCGAGGTGCGCCGCAGCGGGCCGCTGGTGGCCGTCGTGAGCGGCGACGCCATTCCCGAGGAGAGCCACAAGTTGCTGGCAACAGTACACTTTGAGGTCGATCTCACCTCGATCCCCCAGCCCACGGAGTCTGAGGTGGCCAAGACCGGCAAGCTGCTATTCGGCATTGCCGTCATGGTGGTCATCGGATTCAGCGCCGCGATTCTGCTGGCGTTTTTCCTTGGCGGCGGCCGCGCCCTCTACCGCATCGCACGCGGAAAACCGATCTCCTCGGTCAACGACATTGAGTTCATTCGCCTCGATCTGAGTGAAGCATGGGTGAAATCTGAGCCGGCAATCGACAGGCCGCATCTGAAGAGTTAACGGTGCTTTTGAACCCGTGGAAAACGGGGCGTAAACCCGAGGAAACCCCCTGAAATGACGGAGATGCGTGGGCGTAAGAAAGGCGAAGATGCGTCGAACGCCGAATCCATCCGTTTTCTGGAAATCCTAGTTAACTAATTGAAATAACAAAACTTATTCAATTTCTGAAATCTCCTTGACACGGTCTTCCCACGCTCCTACTATGCAGCCAGAAAGTTCTGATGGTTTTGCCTCCGTTGGAACTATTCTCCCTGAGGAGAGAGCTGCCCTGTTGCCGGGCGGCTCTTTCCGTTTTTGGGGTATCACCGTTCGGCCTCTTCCGGATTCCCATCCGAGTCTGCCGGCGATTCGGTCCACTGCTTCCCGCAGGCCTCGCAGAGCCAGGCGTTGGCCGGCTCCACGCTCTCCAGCACCGGATCTTCAGCGCCGCACTTCGGGCACTTTGGCGGTTCAAACTCCGGCGGCTCCTGGCGGAGTTCATCGACGATCTCCCGCGGGACGGGCCGGGCGGCAATCTCGCGCGCCTCATCCAGCTGATCGGCGGCGACCATGACGCGGGGATAGACGATGCCCGATCCCGGCCGCTCGATCCAGCTTTCGATTCCCGCTCGCCTCAGCACCTCATAGATCTGCCAGGCCTGTTCGCGGCCGTCGCACTCGCAGAGCGTCGTCTTCCAGGTGTACTCCCGCGGAAGATCGTCTTCCCCATTCGCGCCGGGGGCGCTGAATTCGTTTGCGCCGGCATCCGAATCGTCGGAGTTGGCCCATCGCGGAGGCGCGGGACGATCTGAATTCGTTCGCGCCTCGCCCGCGGCCTGCGGCTCATGCAAGCCGCGATTGCTCATCTCGGTGCGCAGAACCTGCTGCGCGGTTTCGGTCAGATCGACGAAATCGGCTGCCAGTTCCAGCAGTTCTCCGTCGCTGATCTCGCGGTAATGTTCTGTGAGCCTTTGCCAATCCTCTGCGGGGTTCACTTGCATGAGGAGCAGTATAGCCGCTTTACCGTCGGCAAACATCAGGATAGAATCAACTGAGCAAGCCGAAGTAGCTCAGTTGGTAGAGCAGCTGATTCGTAATCAGCAGGTCATCGGTTCAAGTCCGATCTTCGGCTCCATTTCAGGCTGGATTTGACAGCAATATTTAAGTAGAAAGGCCTCTCTGGGTAGGGAGGCCTCTTCCATTCTGCGTGTGTTTTTTCTCCTGAGCTGTCAAACGATCTTCAAGGATGCGGGGACCGTCTCATCCTCCGATAGCGGCATGATCCAACCCGGTCTTGACGGGCTCAGCTCAGAACCTGTACACGACGCCGAAGGAGGCGCGCGAATTCCAGTGCTTGTGGGGCGAGTATCCCAAGGCCGGCGAATTGTCGATGAGGGAAAACGAGGAGGCGATGTCGTCGCCGGAGGCACGCAGGGAAAGCCGGGGGCCGAGTTTGTATTCCAGGCCGCCGCCGACGCCGCCCGCAAAGGAAATGTCGGGGGTCTGGCTTTCACCGCCGGAGTGCTCGCCGCCCAGCAGCGCGTGAGCGAACCCACTGACCTTTTCGTAGAGCTCCGCATGCACCACGGGTCCGAAGAGAACGAGATCGACCGACGGATCTCCGGGGTTGCCGGAGACGAGCGGGTACTTGTAATAGGCGCCGTCGGCGGTAACGCCGAAGTACTTGCCCCAATCGCGGGTGACGGAGAGGTTGCCGCCCTGCAAGCCGCTGCGCGACTGGTTGACCTGGTTGAGGCTGGTGTAGCCGTACCCGGCGAAGACCTCGTACTTGTAGGAAGATTCACCCTGGCTGACAGAGCGCGATCCACGGGCTGGAAAAACCTGGCTTGCGGCCGCCAGGGGCATAAGCGCGGCCGGAATCACGGCCAGAATCGAAAGCAGTAGCGTCCTCTTCAACTTGAAACTCTCCTCCATACCGTGCTGTGGCCGGCTTTCCGCTCGCGGGGCCGTGCCCCGGCGGCGGCGCGACTGGGATGCTGTACCTTCATAGACTATCCTCTCCACCCCGATTCCATGAAGTCCCGGATTCGATGCAGTTGCGGACCGGAGCTGGAAACGGGTGGGTTGAGGGAGCGTCCATGCAACTATTGGACCGTCGGCAGCGAGGAAGGGAATCCGGACGGAAAGGAATTCCGCAGATGGCCGGTACGCACCGATCTTATCCATGCACAAAGCTCTCTCCCTCAGGGGCAGAAGCCCCGCTCCTCCGGGGCCATTGACGTACGGGCTGAAGCCCGTACCCTTCATGACCCCAGCAGTTTCCTCAATTCTCTTCGAGGTACCAGGGAATGTTGACGATGACGATGCGGCGGTTCCCGCGCATGAGCAGGATGAATTTAAGCATATCTGCGCGGCGGTTGTGGAGCAGGTTCTCCCACCAGTGGCGCACCACCAGCTCCGGCACCAGCACGCAGATCTTGGTGAAGCTGGATTCCTTCTCGACGGTCAGGATGTAATTGACCAGCGGCGCCAGGACGTAGCGGAAGGGCGACTGCAGAATATCGAGTTGGGGAACGCACTTGCCGGCCTCGCGCAGGGGAGCGGCCACGTCCCTTTCCCAGTCCTGGGAGATCTCGTCCGTCTCACCGGAGGTCTGGACGTGAATGCAGCGAATATCGCAGGACATTCCCAAGGCAAAGCTGAGGGCCTTCTCGGTAATGCGGCTCCAGCGGTCGATGGGCAGCACGACGATGGGCTGTGTGACCTGGGCGGGGAGGATGGGCCGGTCGAGGGCGGTCTCCTTGTCCACGCGGAGGTAGTGGCGCTTGACAGCGCGCATGAGCAGGATCATGACCACGATGAGCAGCGCCGTGATCCATGCGCCGTCCATGAACTTGGCCACCAGGACCACCACGGCGGTGATGCCGGTGGCCACGGCGCCCAGGCCGTTGACCAGCATATGCGGCACGCGGCCCTGGCGCTTCCAGTGCATCACCATGCCGGCCTGCGAGAGGGTGAAGGCCATGAACGCGCCAATGGCGAAGAGGGGAATCAGGCGGTCGGTGACGCCGCCGAAGACGATGAGCAGCAGCGCGGTGAGCGCCACCAGCACGTAGATGCCCCAGGAGTAGAGCAGCCGGCGGCCGCGCAGCAGGAAGATGTGGGGCATGTAATCGTCGAGGGCGATGGCGCGGGTGAGGCGGGGAAAATCGGCAAAGGCGGTGTTGGCGGAAAGAGCCAGCACCAGCAGCACCGAGCCGATGGTGATGTAGTAGAAGACGCCGTGGCCCATGACCGCGCGCGTCAGCATGGAGAGCACGCTCTCGTAACCGGGCGCGGCGGGGTTGGTGGCGGCGATGCCGTAAGCGCGGCAGAGCAGCGCAATGCCGGCCAGCAGCACCCCCAGGAGAACGATGATGATGGTCAGCGTGATCTTGGCGTTCCTGCGCGTGTCGTCGCGGAAGGCCATCACGCCATTGCTGACCGCCTCGACGCCGGTCATGGCCGTGCAGCCGGAGGAGAATACCTTGAGGATCAGCCACCAACTGACGATGGAAATGGGCGCGGGAATCGCCGGCAGCGGCGTGACGGGGTGCGGATGGCCGTTCGCGGAGGCGAACACGTGCCATGCGCCCGCGGCGATTACGATCAGCAGCGTCGCGGTGAACAGGTAGGTGGGAATCATGAAGACCACGCCGGTGTCGTGGACGCCGCGCATGTTGACGATGGTGAGGATGAGCAGCACCGCGAGGCAGAGTTGCAAGGTGTGGGGCTGCAAGCCGGGAACGGCGGAGATGAGCGCGCCCACGCCGGCCGAGATGCCCACCGCGGCGGTGAGGATGTAGTCGATCATCAGGGCCGCGGCGGCCAGCAGGCCGGCGCCCTCACCCAGATTCTGCGAGGCCACGGTGTAGGAGCCGCCGCCTTTGGGATAGGCGTCGATGGTCTGCCGGTAGCTGAAGTAGACGACGATCAGCAGAGCAATGATAGCGGCGCTGACCGGGACGATGTAGCGGACGCCAACGAGGCCCAGTGGAATGAGCAGGGTAAGCGCGGCCTCCGGGCCATAGGCGGCCGAGCTGAGGGCGTCGAGGCCGAAGACGGGAATGCCGGCCAGGGGGCCGATATGCTCGGCGCGCTCCTCGCTAGTGGCGAGGGGGCGGCCGAAAAGCAGATTCAAAACGCTTGAGGATAAGGCCATGCGCAGTTTTGTCCGGCAGCCGGGGAGTTGGAGAAAAAACAATGGCTGCCGAGGGCATTGTCTCATGGGGCGGCGCGATCCGGTTGGCACCCGAGGTTGCCACTTGACTCGGGCGG
>JBEKPA010000103.1:0-11098 GCA_049521195.1 Occallatibacter sp. | reverse complement strand
ACTAACTCGATAACTTTGCCGCGAATTCCCGAAGGCAGCGAGCGGCGCGTGCGTTCATTGGCAACCAGCACCACGCTGGCGCGCCTCTTGCCGGGCAGCAGCGCGTTGCCGGCATCCGCAAACAGGCGGGCAAAGGCAAGCGCCGCGCGGCTCATCCACGATTCGGAACGGCGAAAGGCCGGCGGGTAATCCATTCCTCCATTCAGCGGACCGATCACCACTGGAACGCCCAGCCCGAAGAGCAGAGAAGGAAAGCGCGGAGCCACGGGAATGGGCTGGTGAATCACGTCAATGCGCTGGCCGCGGATCAGCCGGCGCACGATAGCTCGCTGACAGACTTGCGTAATGAGCTGGATGAGAAGGCCCAGCGTGGCTTCAGACAGCCGCCTGGGCAGATAGCGGCTTATATAGAAAAGAAGCTTGTGAATCCACAGGTCTGGAACAAATCGGAAGCGGCCGGTCTCATTCGGAAACAGCTCCGTGACTTCGCTTTGCGTGCGCGAGTGAACAACCATCCAGCATTCGACGCCGCGAGATCGCAGCTGGCGAAAGTAGTGAAGGGGAAGAATGGCCTCGCCGCCGAAGCGTTCCGAGGCATTTTCGGCAACAATGCAAATTCGCATGGACGCTCACGCAGTGCGGAAGATTTGGTAGTATCCCATAGCTTGCAGCATGCGCTTGAACGCCCGTTCCCGCGCATACTGTGCCGGTGTAAGTTCCTCGAACGGAAGCACGCGGCCTGGCTGCTGGAGTGTAGCCCGACCGTCCAGCAAGCCCGACTCGCGAGCCTTGTGCAGCCACCACTTTGCCTCGCCGCCGGCGTGAAAACATTTTATGCTGGCCCAGGTTTCCGATTTCAGAATGCTTTGGCCGCTCACGCCCAGCTTGGTCATCACTCGTTTTGCCGGCGACCGGCGCCAGCATTTCCAAAACGCGGGGTCGAGGTGCCCTCCGCCCACCCGCATGGCCAGAGCCGCCCACACGATCGCTTCCACGTGCATGATGCGCGGCAGCCTGGCGCCGCCCAGCCTGCCTATCAGCCAATCAAGCCAATCCAGATCGGCTGCAGCGCGCCAGTGCGCGACGCCAATGTCCACGTGGTGCGCAAGCCGGATTCCATCGCCGATCGCTGTCTTGACAACCTCAGGCGGAAACAGGCAGTTCGGCTGTTGCCACATCAGCAGCAAACCGTTCCGGGGCGTCGCCTCAAACTGAAAGCGATTGGGAAAGTAAAGGTCCGGGTCGAGCAAAATCAATTCTTCGCCGGGCTCGCTCAACAGCAGCGGATCGGTAATCTTGCGCCAGCAGGGATGACCGCGGCGGAAGGCGCGCAGGTTATCGTGCCCGGCGAAGAGCGCTTCCTCCCGAGCGGACACATCCTGCTCCGAATACACAGTCCATCGATGCGCATGGGCATCGAGCGCGGCCATAGTCTCGATCAACTCTTCCTTGTCCTGCGTGGAGTCGGTAATCAAGCGCAGGTGAAGGTCTTCGACAGAATAGGCGAACAGACTTTCGAGCGCATCCCCGGCATAACTCAGGGAGCGGGGTGAGAGCACCATATACACATGGCGGATAGTCATCGGCGGCATCCTCGTTATCCCGCGCAGGCCGCCGGTTCGCTCACACGAATCTCGGCGGCATCGGAATGCTCCAGGCGGGCTCGCAGTTGCGCCGCCAAAACCTGGATGTTCGGTTCCCGGAATACCAGGTCGTGATCGCCGGGCAGTTCATACACCTCGATGCCGCCCTCCGCGAATGGGGTCCATCCCAGATCCAGAGGCAGCCGGGGATCGGGTTGGACGGAAGCGCGGAAAAGCGTGATTGTCCCCGGCCAGCGCCGCGGTTGGTAGTTCATGGCCGCCACCCAGGAGACATCGTCGGTGCTCTTCATGAAGGACGGCACGGAGCGAAAGCCCAGAGCGGTTGCCAGCGTGTAAATCCGGCGCAGGGATCGCGTATATAGCTTCTTCCACATGTAATCGACCTTTTCCGTGAGCGAGAGAGAAGAAAGATTCCTTAGGAACCGCGCGATTCGGCGGTCGACCTTGACTCGCACGGAATCCTGCCGTTGCATCAAGGTCATGTAATCGCGCTGCCGGCTATCGAGCATGCCCAACAGTTCCACCTTCTCTCCCAGGGCGCGCAACCGATGCGCGATTTCCAGAGCCACCGTTCCCCCGAAAGAGTATCCGAGAAAATAGTAAGGCCCCCTGGGCTGGATTCCCTGTATCTCGGCCAGATAGAATGCCGCCTGATCTTCCAGGCGAAGCAGCGCCGGCTGGCCGGCCAGCAGCGACTGCGCTTGCACTCCATAGATTGGATGGTCCGTCCCAACCAGCTTGGCAAGCTGGTAGAAGCGAATAACATTTCCGCCCGCGCCGTGAATGATGAACAGAGGAGTTGCCGTTCCCTCCGGCTGCATGGGAACGATCGATGAACTGCCGTTCGCGGAGAGGCGCTTGCGAACCAGTTCCGAAATCCGCTCGACCGTATGCCCGGAGAAGAGCGCGGCCAGCCCAAAATCGAGCGAATAAATCTTGTTGATCCGGGAGATAATTTGCATGGCGGCCAGCGACCGCCCGCCAAGGTCGAAGAAGCTGTCGCGAATGCTCAGATTCTTAACCCCTATCGCCGTCTCCCATATTCGCGCTATCTGCGCCTCGAGCGCATCGCGGGGCGCCAGATATTCTTCGCATTGCTTGCGGGTTGCCGAATCTCCCTGGCTCGCGCCAGCGGTCAGATGTCCATTCCGATCGACGGCCTCTTCGACGGTTGCGCGCGCAACCGCCCCGTTTCCGGCCGCGATGAGCTGCGGGCCGCCTTCTTCCCGCACCGCCGCTTCTGCCGCGGGAGTTTCCACGCCAGTCAGAACGGTTTCGAGAATCCGCACGTAGAGCTCGAGTATTCGCTGGATGGTCGAAACGCGGAAGAAGCCGGGATTATATTCCAACTGCAGGCGCGGGCCTTCGGCGCGCTCGACGATGCTCAGCATCAGATCGAACATTGTCCCCGGACTGACGGAGCGCAGGGGAACGATCTCCAGAGACGGCGTCTTCTGGGCCTGCATGAAGGCCTTTTGATAGATGAAATACACCTGGAGAGATATCTGATTCCTGTCGCGGCAAAAGAAATCGTCCTGGTTCAGATCCTCAAAAGGCAAATCCTGATGAGCCAGCGCGCCCAGCGTCCAGTTACGAACGCTCTCGAGGATCGAACCAAGGCTATCCCCCTTCTCGACCTTGATGCGGATGACCTGCGGATTGGAAAAGGGGCCGATCAGATCTTCCGTCTCCGGGCGGCGGTTGGCGCAGGGAGTGCCGATAAGAATATCTCTCTGGCCGGTCAGCCGATGGAGCATTGCGGCGTAGACCGAAAGCAGCAGCATATAAAGCGTCACTCCCCGGAGCACGCAGAAATCCCTCGCCTGGCGCACTAGATCCGGGGGCAGCAGAAGCGTCTCGATGTCGCCGCGCTCTTCGCCTCCGCCGCCGGGAAAGTCACGACGGATGCGAAGCGGGGAGAAATCCCCTGCGAGAGTTTGACGCCAGTACTCGAGAGATTCCGCCGACTCCTTTCCTTTTCTCCACTGCTCCAGCCAGACCGCGAAGTCGCCAAACTGAATGGGCAATTCCGGCAGCGCTGGGGGAAGGTTGCGCACCAGGCCGTCGTAGATAGCAGCAAAGTCTCGCAGCACCACCCCGTTCGACCATCCGTCGCAGACGCTGTGATGGATGGTGACCAGAAGAATGTGCTCGTCGGCGGCCATCTGGATTGCGCGGGCAAAAAACAGCGGCCCCTTTTCCATATCCATCTGGATACGGGCTTGGCGCTGGACGATCGCATCGGCCTCCCGCCGGCGCGCATCCTTCGGCAGATGCCGCAGGTCCTCGACCGGCAGTGGCACTTCGATGGGCGAATGAATCAGCTGGGATAGCTGGCCGTCGACAACCTCGAAGGTGGTGCGCAGAGACTCATGGCGGCGCACCAGCTCCGCCAACGCCGCCGCCACCAAGTCGGGAGCTAGCGTTCCCCGGCAGCTCCATGCGATGGGCATATTCAGAGCGTGATTGCCGGGATACATCCGGTCGAGCAACCAGAAACGCATCTGGCTCGGAGTGGCCGGCATCACGAAAACATCCGGCTCCGTCCCAGGCGCCCAGGCCCCACCCTGTGGCGAGGAATCCATTTTCTCGGATGAGCTTTTCATCAGACTTTCGTTCTCCGAAATCTCTCCCTGGAAACAGGAGCTATGGCGGGGCCGGCGGGAGCTTTCTCCGGGCCCAGACTCTCGGCCTCTCCAATAACGCTGGACAGATTGGCAATGGTGCGGTGCTGGAAGATCTGCGCGGGTTGGATGGGCAGGCCTTCCCGGCCGGCACGCGCGGAGATGCGGAAGATCAGGAGCGAATCGGCGCCCAGTTCAAAGATGCTGTCGGTAATGCTGACTCGCTCCAGTTTTAGAACATCGGCCCAAATTGCCGCCAGCTTCTCTTGCTGGGGAGTTACCGCGGGGGTAAATGGCCGCATCTTCGCCTTCGCGGCAAAGGCCGGCTCGGGCAGAGACTTGCGGTCGATCTTGCCGTTGGCGGTCCGGGGCAGCGCGGGCAGCACGGTAATGACGGCCGGGTGCATATACTCGGGCAGCTTGGCGGTCAGCAGGGTGTGCAATTGCCCGTCCAGATCGGCCGGCGGCTGGGCCAGAGCCGAATCGACCCAGGCTACCAGCCGCTTGTCTCCCAGCCCGGCTTCGACGGCGGTAGCCACCGCATCGCGCACAGCGGGATGGCTGGCGAGGACAGCCTCGATTTCACCCAGTTCAATCCGGAAGCCGCGCACCTTCACCTGGAAATCCGACCGGCCAAGAAGTTCAATGTGACCGTCGGGAAGCCAGCGCGCCAGATCGCCGGCGCGATAGATCCGCCCGCGGCCAAATGGATTGGGCAAGAACTTCTCGGCGGTCAATTCGGGCCTGTTCCAATAACCGCGCGCCAATCCCGAGCCCCCGATATACAGCTCGCCGGTCACTCCCACCGGCACCGGATGCAGACGGTCGTCCAGCACATAGAACTGGGTGTTAGCGATGGGCGGCCCAATCGGCACCGGACCATCCTTCTTTGTAAGCCGGGTGGCCGAAGACCAGATGGTCGTCTCCGTCGGCCCGTAAACGTTCCACACATCGTCACTCAAATCGAGCAGCGAATTAGCCAGATCGCGAGCCAGGGCCTCGCCGCCGCAGAGCACTTTCAGGCGCGGCTGGCCTTTCCAACCCGCCTCCAGTAGAATCCGCCAGCCTGCCGGTGTAGCCTGCATCACGGTAGCCTGCGACTGCTCCAACAGGTTCAGCAAACTAAAGCCATCGAGAACCTGCTCCTTGCTGGCAATCGCCAAACGGGCGCCAACCATCAGAGGCAGAAAGAGTTCAAGGGCCGCAATATCGAAAGACAAAGTCGTAACCGCGACCAGCGTGTCGCCGGCGCACAGGCCCGGTTCCCGCTCCATGCTGCGCAGCAGGTTGCTGAGCGCGCCATGCTCGATGGCCACGCCCTTGGGCTGTCCCGTGGAACCCGAGGTATAGATCACGTAGGCCAGGGAATCGGCCTTGGCGGTTGCATCCAAGTTGGCGTCGCTCTCCCGCGCCCACAGCGTCTGCTCGCTGTCAAGACAGACCACCCGCGCGCTGGTGTGCAGGCGCGAGGCCAAATGCTCCTGGGTCAGTAGCAGCGATGCCTGGGCGTCGGCGAGCACCAGTTCCAAACGGCTGACCGGATGGCTGGGGTCGAGGGGCAGGTACGCCGCGCCCGCCTTCAGCACGCCCAACACCGCGCCCACCATCTGATGGGAGCGCTCCAGGTACACGCCCACCAGAGAGCCTTCCCGGATTCCCTGGCGGCGCAGGTGCCGCGCCAGCCGGTTGCTGTACTCGTTCAGCTGCCGGTAGGTCCACTCCGCTCCGTCACAGATCGCCGCCACCCGATTGGGCGTATGAGCGGCTTGCCGCTCGATGGCCCGATAGACCGGCTCGAACCGGCCGAAGTCCACCGCGGTGCGATTCCACTCGTCCAGAACGAGGCTTCGCTCGCTCGCCTGCATGATGTCGAGATCATCGACCTCCCGGCTGGCGTCCGCGGCAATCCCGCGAAGGATCGTCGCATACGAGGCCAGCCAGCGTTCGAGGGTGCTTCTGTCGATCAGGTCCGTGTTGTAATCGCAATTCAGCAGAAGATCGTCGCCGGTCTCGATCACGTTCAAAAAGAGGTCGGTGTTCACAAACGCCTTTGGATTGGAATGCACCTCGGTTCGCAGTCCCTCGAACTGGAGATTGGTTCCCAGCTTTTCCAGATTGAATTGGACCTCAATCAGCGGCAAGCGGCTGGAATCGCGCTGAATCGGCAGCTTTCGCAGCAGGGTGCCATAGGTGAATTCCTGATGATCGTAGGCATCCAGGAGCTGCCCGCGCGTGGCGGCCAGGTGTTCCTTTACCGGGCAGGCCGGCGGCAGCACGCTCAGCATAGGCAGAAAGTGTACGCAATGCCCGACCAGGCTGGCGTCGTCGAAGAGGGCCTGGCCCGCGGCTGAGATGCCGACCACAACTTCGGACTGGCGCGTAAGCCGGTGCAGCAATATCTGAAACGCCGACAGTAGCGATACATACAGCGTGCATCCCAGCCGGGAGCTGGCTTTCTTCAGTTCCGCGGTCAGCTCCGCGCCCAGCGAGGTGAGCAGCGTGGCGCCGTTGTAGGTCTTCACCGCCGGGCGCGGCCGATCCGTCGGCAGGTCCAGCACCGGCGCGCGCCCCGCAAAGAGTTCCACCCAGTAGCGCTCGTTCTCGGCATACGCGCCCGCCTGCGCCTCCTGCTGTTCCTTCAGCGCATAGCTGCTGAAAGGCATCAGCGGAGCCAGAGCCGGCTTCGACCTGGTCTTTGCCGCGCTGTAGATTCTGCCCATATCCTCCAGAAGCTGATTCGACGACCAACCGTCGAGCACCATGTGGTGGCCGGTCAGCAGGAGCGCCAGTTCATCGGGCGCGGTGCGGAAGACCGTTGCGCGCATTAGCGGGCCATTGGAGAGATCGAAGGGCGTGCATCCTTCTTCCGCGATCCTGGCGGAGAGAAAGGCCTCGCGTTCCTGGGCGGAGAGCGCGCTCAGGTCGACGAAGGGAATCTGGCTGGCGAGGACGGGCGCGATCCTCATGCACTCGTCGTTGGGATCGACCGTCGAACGCAGGGCGTCGTGCCGGGCGATGGCGGCTTCGAGCGCACGCTGCACCTCCTCCTCGCTCGCCGTGCCTCGCAGGCGCAGCGTCAGCGATTCGTTGAATGCGCAATTGGCGTCGTTTCCATGCGCGGCGGCAAGCCAGATCTCACGCTGCGCCTCGGTGAGCGGCGCCTGGGCTGGAGCTTCATAGCCTGAAGATTTGCCGCGCGCTTCCGGATGCAATTCGGGCGCGGCGGTCGCCAGCGGCTGGGAGACGGCCGACTGGGAAACGCCCTGCGCTGCCGGCGCCGGCAGCATTCCGCTCCGGCGCATCTCCTGGATCGATTCGCGAAAGCCATCGACCACGCGCGCGAAATCCTCATCGGTGTGCGCGGTGGTAAAGAAGCAAGGGTAGCTTTCGAGGATGTGAATGCCCTTCTCGCGCATGTGGTAATACAGCAGGCTGCCGAAGCGGGCGTCCGCGGGCAGGCTGAAGGTGAACCACGCGCCGCACGGATGCACGCTCGTATCGAGTCCGGCATCGCGGAAACTTGCTTCCACGGCCTGCGCGGCGGAAGCGACCCTCCGGCTCAACGCTTCCTGCAGGCCCGGTCCTGCTTCCTTCAAGTGGAGCAAGACGGCCTTGGCCGCCGCCAGAGCGAGGGGATGGCGCACAAACGTTCCCGCAAAGAAGGTCATTCCGACCTCCGGAGCCGAATCGTCGCCGTATTGCCATGCGCCGCCGTCGAGCGTATCGAGATACTCGGCCTTTCCCGCCACCACGCCGATCGGATAGCCGCCGCCGATGACCTTTCCATAGGTGGCCAGATCGGCGCGAATCCCGTAGTACTCCTGCGCCCCGCCTTGAGCCACACGGAAGCCGGTCACCACCTCGTCGAAGATCAGCGCCGTTCCCGCCTGCGCCGTGATGCTGCGCAGCTCGTGCAAAAAGGCCCGCGGCTGCACCTCCGGATGTCGGCTCTGCATAGGCTCGACCAGAACCGCGGCAATCTCGCTGGCGTGCGCGCGAATAAGCTCCAGAGACTTCTCTGAACCGTATTCCAGCACCATCACGTTGTTGGCGCTTCCCGCCATGATGCCGGGAGCGATGGGCGCGGCCCCGTGCGGGGTGGCGCGCAGCAGAACCTCGTCGAAGGTGCCGTGGTAATCGCCGGTGAAGTAGACGATCTTGTCGCGCCCGGTCACCGTGCGGGCCACGCGCAACGCCGCCATCACCGCTTCGGAACCGGTGTTGCAGAACGCGGCGCGCTCCATGCCCGTCATTTCGCAGATCAAAGCCGCAACTTCGCCGGCCAGATAACTCTGCGGGCCGATCTCCACCCCCAGGTCGATTTGCTTGCGCACCGCATCGGTCACGAACTCCGGTCCGTGGCCGAACATGATGGCACCGAATCCGTTGACGATATCGATGTACTCGTGGTCATCGAGATCCCAGATGCGGGAGCCCTTGGAGCGGCTGGTCACCAAGGGATAGACCATCTCTTTCCACAGCGACCGGAAGCCGGCCACGGCGCGAGGATCGGCAAGATGCGGCCTGTGCGTCTGGGTATACTCTTTCGACTTTCCTGTGCGCCGCGTGTATCGAGCGACGAGGGCTTGGATGTACTCGCGCTGCCCCTCCGTCAGGCCGTCCTTTGTGCCCGCCTGCACCGGCTTGAAGGGCCCGTGAGTCTTGGATCCGCCGGCAGGCGCGACTTCGGCCGGGGCGGCTTGCTTGGCTGGGACAGGCACAGGGCTCGGCGCTGGCTGCGCATGAGCCTGCTGAGGTTCGGCGGCAAGCGCCGCGCCGCCTATTGCCGCCAGTTGCTGCGCGAAGAGCTGCGACATGGCCAGCATCTGCGCCCTGAACAGTTCTTCGAGCGGCGAACCAGGGGCCGCGGACAGCGCCGGTGCGACAGGCCCAGCCGCAACAGTGATCGGCTGCGCCGCTGACTGGGGCTGATGCTGAGGCTGCTCCGCTGGAAAAGCATCCGCGGGAAGAATCGAATCCAGACGGTCGGCAAGCGCGCGAATGCTCGAATACTGCTCGACCATCTGCCGAAAGGTCACCTTCACGCCGAAGCGGCGCTGCACGGCCTGCGTCGCCTGAGTCAGAAAGAGAGAGTCGAATCCCAGTTCCAGAAAGGACGTATCGACGGATTCGGGGCCGGTTGCGACCCCGCTAAGCTCTTCAAAGAGGCTTGCCACGATAGGCTGGAGTCGAAGCCGGCGTTCGGGAGCGGTTCCATTTGTGTCGGTCGGCATGGCGGATTCTCTCTTGACTGGGGTTTCAATCTCTTGCAGCGCGGGAGGGGATGGCTGAAGCAATGGGGCCGAGGCCGCGCGCTGCGGCGGGTCTACCCAGTGCTTCTTGCGCTCAAAGGGATAGGTGGGCAGCGAGACGCGCTCTCTGCGCTCACGGCTCCAGAAGCGCTTCCAATCCGGCTGAACGCCGGCCGCCCACAGCCGGCCCAGGGCCTCCAGCATGGTCTCCGAGCCAAGCGCGTCGGCGGCGCGCTCGGGCATCGACGCCATGATCGGTGTGGCGCGGTTGCCGCGCTGTTGGTGGGCAAGGGTGGTCAGCGTTTGCCCCGGCCCTACCTCAAGCAGCACCGCTCCAGGCAGATCGAGCAGGAGCGCAGCACATTGAGCGAAGCGCACGGCCTGGCGGCAATGGTCCCTCCAATAGCGAGGGGCGGTCGCTTCTTCGGGAGTGATCCACGCGCCGGTCACTCCCGACACATAGGGAATCTCGGGCGCATGAAGGGCCGTCCGATGGACCTCATCCTCGAAGGCGTCCAGCATCGGATCCATCATGGCGGAGTGGAAGGCGTGGGAGGTCCGCAGGCGCTTGCATCCAACCGACTCGCGCTCCAGCCGCTTCTCCAGCTCCTCGATGGCATCGATCGGCCCGGATACGACACACAGAGACGGGCTGTTCAGCGCGGCAATCGAAAGCCGCTCGTCCAGCAAGAGCGCAATCCGCTCCTCGCCGAGGCGCACCGAGAGCATCGCTCCGCGCTCCATCTGCTGCATCAGCCGGCCGCGCGCGGCCACCAGTCTGAGCCCGTCTTCGCGGCTCATCACGCCGGCCACAACAGCGGCAACGAACTCGCCCAGGCTGTGACCGGTCATGGCCTTGGGTTCGATTCCCCATTCCATCCACAGGCTGGCCATCGCCAGTTCGGTAATGAACAGCGCCGGCTGCGCCAGCCGCGTCTCCATGAGCAATGCGGCGCTTGCTTCGGCATCGGCACCGGCGGGAAAGAGCATTTTACGCAGGTCGAGGTCCAGCATGGGCCGCAGAATCTCGGCGCATTCGTCGATCTGCATTCGATATGTGGGCTCCGCCTGGTAGAGTGCGCGGCCCATGCCCGGAAACTGCGCGCCCTGGCCGGTGAAGAGAAAGACCGGCTGGGGCCGGGCGAGGATGCCCGATGCTTTGTGAATTCGCCGGCACGCGGGCTCGGCAAGCATCCGCGCGGCCTCTTCAACGCTGGAGCAAGCGAAAGAGGCGCGATGATCGAAGCTGTGCCGCCCGGTCTGGAGCGTATAGGAGACGTCCGCCAGGTTCACCTCGGGATGCTCGAGAAGATGGCGCCCGAGGTTGGAAAGCGCCGCATCGAGCGCGGCCTCGGAACGCGCGGAGACAAAGAGCAACTGGGCGGGGCGCGCGGCCGGTTCCGGCGAGCTTTCCGGCGCCTCTTCCAGCACCACATGCGCATTCACGCCGCCAACGCCAAACGCGCTCACGCCGGCCATGCGCGAACCGGCGGGCTGCCAGGGCGCGGCTTCGCGGTTCACATAAAAGGGCGTGCTCGCAAAGTCGATGCGGGGATTCGGCTGGCGGAAGTTGGCCACCGGCGGAATCGTTCTGTGACGCATGGCAAGCACGGTCTTG
>JBEKPA010000102.1:0-11216 GCA_049521195.1 Occallatibacter sp. | reverse complement strand
AAACGTGCTCCCGGCGGGAACGCATACCCTCTCGGTGACCTTCAATCCTTCCGACAGCGCCAAGTACACCGCGACCCAAGCTTCGGTGTCGCTGGTGGTCACCAAGGCCATGCCAACAATCACCTGGCCGAAGCCCGCCGCGATTACATACGGCACCGCGCTGAGCGCCACCCAGCTCAATGCCGCGGCGTCGGTTCCGGGAACGTTCGCTTATGCTTTCGCCGCCGGCGACGTGCTTACAGCCGGAGTCCAGACGCTCAGCGTAACCTTTACTCCGGCCGATGCCACGAAGTACGCCGCAGCGCAAGCCTCCGTGCAGCTGACAGTCACCAAGGCGACGCCGGCCATCACATGGCCGAAGCCCGCTTCGATTACCTACGGCGCCGCGCTAGGCGCCGCGCAGCTCAATGCCACCTCGACAGTACCGGGGAAGTTCGTCTACACCCCGGCTGCCGGCGAGTTGCTCTCAGCGGGGATCCAGACGCTCTCGGCAACCTTCACTCCGACCGACACCACGGACTACACCTCGGCGCAGGCAGCTGTTTCGCTCACCGTCACCAAGGCGACGCCGGCCATCACCTGGCCGAAGCCCGCTCCGATTACCTACGGCGCCGCGATCGGCGCCGCGCAGCTCAACGCCGTGGCTTCGGTTCCGGGAAGATTCTCCTACACCCCGGCCGCGGGCGAGGTGCTCGCTGCGGGCAACCAGACGCTCACGGCCACCTTCACTCCGACCGACGGCACAAAGTACGCCACCACGCAGACCGCCGTGTCGCTGGCGGTGACCAAAGCGATGCCGGTCATCACTTGGCCGAGGCCGAGCGACATTACCTACGGCACCCCGCTCAGCGCCGCGCAGCTCAACGCCGTGGCATCGGTCGAGGGAAGATTCGTCTACACTCCGGCTGCGGGCGACCTGCTTCCGGCTGGCGTCCAGACGCTCTCGGCAACCTTCACTCCGACCGACTCGCAGGACTTTGCCACGGCGGATGCCACCGTGACCATTAATGTCGGCAAGGCGACGCCGGGCATCGCCTGGCCGAAGCCCGGCGCGCTCGCCTACGGCGCCCCCCTGAGCATGGCTCAGCTCAATGCCACGGCAACGGTTCCGGGAACATTCGCCTACATCCCCGGCCCCGGCGACCTTCTTACCGCGGGAACGCACAGACTCTCGGCCACCTTCACTCCGGCCGACGCCGAGAACTACACTTCGGCGCAGGCCGCCGTATCGCTCAACGTCACGAAGGCGGCGCCGGCCATCTCCTGGCCGAAGCCCGATCCGATCACCTACGGCGACGCGCTCAGCGCCGCTCAGCTCAACGCCACGGCAACGGTTCCGGGAACATTCGCATACATTCCCGGAGCCGGCGCAGTACTCTCGGCTGGAACGCATAGGCCCTCGGCCATCTTCACCCCGGCCGACGCCACCAACTTCTCCATGGCCAAGGCCGCCGTGTCGCTCACTGTCGGCAGGGCGACGCCATCCATCACCTGGCCGGAGCCCTCCGACATCACTTACGGAGATGCGCTCAGCGCCGCTCAGCTCAATGCCACGGCGTCGGTCCCGGGAACATTCGCTTACACTCCCGCCGCCGGCGAGATGCTTACAGCGGGAACACAGACGCTCTCGGTGACCTTCACTCCGACCGACCTCGCGGACTACACCACGGCGCAGGCCAGCGTGACGCTCAACGTTACCGGGGCGACGGCCACTGTTCTCACCTGGCCGGCGCCAGCGGAGATTACCTACGGCACCCCGCTCAGCGCCACTCAACTCAATGCCACCGCGCCGGTTCCGGGAATGTTCGAATATGCTCCCGCCGCCGGCGATGTGCTTCCGGTGGGAACGCAGACGCTCTCGGTAACCTTCACTCCGGCCGACGCCAACCTGCCCAAAGCACATGCCATCGTGTCGCTCGTTGTCACCAAGGCGACGCCGGCCATCACCTGGCCGGCGCCCGCCGCCATTGCCTATGGCACCGCGCTCAGCGCCGATCAACTCAACGCCACGGCGCAAGTTGAGGGAACCTTCGCTTACACTCCCGACGCCGGCCAGGTGCTGGCAGCGGGAACGCAGACGCTCTCCGTGACTTTCACGCC
The DNA here is from genome assembly GCA_049521195.1 of Occallatibacter sp. Lineage (GTDB taxonomy): Bacteria > Acidobacteriota > Terriglobia > Terriglobales > Acidobacteriaceae > Telmatobacter. The sequence goes on along the minus strand of JBEKPA010000102.1, from coordinate 9,116 downwards.
GGAGGGCACCGCGGACTACGAAACAGCGCACGCTGTCGTGTCGCTGGTGGTCAACAAGGCGACGCCGGCCATCACATGGCCGAAGCCCGCTCCGATCCCCTACGGCACGGCGCTCGGCGCCGATCAGCTCAATGCCGCGGCATCGGTGGATGGGAAGTTCGCCTATACTCCCGGCCCAGGCAACGTGCTTACAGCGGGAAAACAGACACTTAAGACGGTTTTCACCCCGGCCGACATCGAGGATTACACCATCGCGCAAGCCGCGGTGGCGCTGGTGGTCGAAGGATTGCCCGACTTGGATTTGATGGGGCAGGAATCGGCCGATGATGAGGCCGAAGACAATTCTCAGTCGCTTCAGGCTGAGGAATTGGAAGATCGCAAGAGCGGTATCGAGAGCAAGACCCCTCACGAGGGCGCGCCGTCCGCGGCTGGAACGCAGACGCCGTTCACCTCAACCGATGCCGCGGACCGAGCGGACACGAAGCGGGGGGCATCGCAAGGAAGCACTCCCCCCATTCCGCAGGGTAAACCTGAAACGCGCGTTTACAAGGGCGCTACCTATGTGAAAGGAGCCGATGGCCAATGGCACCTCCAGCAAAAATAACCGAAGAGAGGGAGCCCGACGTACTCCCTGCGGATTTTGGAGAATGGGATAGCGGACCGCCTCCCACGACGCTGCCCGACAACTTCAACGACTTCGATGCTGCCCCGAGACAGCCTGCGCCGGCCGCGGAGGCCGTGTTGCCCGAGGCCCCGGCTTCACGCGGGGGAGCATCGGCCTACCCGAAATTGGGGGAGACTTCCGAGTCGGTCCAGTCCAAGCGCGCGAAGGCCGCGGAAGAGGCAAGGCGAAAGGCCGAAGCTGAAGCCGATGCCCGGGCCGAAGCCAAAGCTCAGGCCGAAGCCAGGAAGCAAGCCGAAGCCGATGCCCGGGCCGACGCCAAAGCACAGGCCGAAGCCAGGAAGCAAGCCGAAGCCGATGCCCGGGCCGAAGCCAAGGCCCATGCCGAAGCCAGGAGGCAAGCCGAAGCCGATGCCCGGGCCGAAGCCAAGGCCCAGGCCGAAGCCAGGAAGCAAGCCCGTGCCGAAGCACTGGCCGAAGACGAAGAAGAGGGCAAGGGCAAGTCGAAGATATGGATTGCCGCCATCGCCGCCGTTCTGCTTTTGGGTTTTGGCGGCTTCTACGCCCTTAACCGCAAGCCGGCGCCCAAGCCCGTCGTGGCGGAGCAGACCGTTGCGCAACCGGCCGATTCAACCTCCCTGACGTCAACGGCGAAGCCCAAGCCGGGGCCGGCAACGCCGGCGGCAGCCACAGCGACGCCTGCGACGGCCACAGAGACGGCGGACAACACGGTGCAACCGTCTCCGGCTCCCGCGCAGTCGGCGGCCATGCAACAGCAGCTGAATGCGAACTCGGTGCTGGACAAGTCGAGTCTCAGGCAGCCATCCGATGCCGGCGCTCCGCCGCCCCCATCGGGCAATATCGACATGGGCAATTCGGGCGCCACGCCGAACGTATTCGGCAGCAAGCCAGCGCCCACGGTGACGGCTGCGCCCACCAACAGGGTGATCAACGTTGCCGCCAGCATCATGGCCGGCAGGGCGGTCTCGAAAACTCCGCCCGCTTATCCGGCTTTCGCCCGTACCGCGCGCGTGGATGGCACGGTGGTCTTGCATGCCACCATCTCCAAAGCGGGGACGATCGAAAATGTCAGCGTAATCAGCGGGCCGCCGATGTTGCGCCAGGCTGCTCTCGACGCCGTGAGGACTTGGCGCTACAAGCCCTACCTGCTCGACAACGAGCCCGTGGAAGTCGAGACCACGGTGAATGTCATCTTCGTCCTTGGTGGATGAGGAAACCTGGGCCCCTTCCCGCCTCTTCGAGGGCAGGGGCCGTTCTTCAAAACGACGATACCGCGAACGAGAGAAATCCCTCGAGAGAAGGTGTGAAGTGGAACTGCTGAATCTTGAAAAATACAAAGCGGAAATTCACCGGACCCTGATCTCCAAGCTCGATCTGGAGAAGTTGTCGCGCGTCAATTCCAGCCAGGCGCGTCAGGCTGTGTCCGGGATTGTGAAAGAGATCATCTCCGACCAGCGGGTGCCCCTGAACTTCGACGAACAGGAAAGGATACAGGCTGACCTGCTCGACGAAGTCTTCGGCCTCGGTCCCCTCGAACCGCTGCTTCGCGACCCCAAGATTTCAGACATCCTGGTCAATGACAAGGATCATGTATTCATCGAGAAAGGCGGCCTCCTGTCCAGGGTCAGCACCTCCTTCCGCGACGATCGCCACCTGCTCCAGATCATCGACCGGATCGTGTCGCGTGTGGGCCGCAGAGTGGATGAGTCCTCGCCCATGGTCGACGCCCGCCTGCCAGACGGCTCCCGCGTCAATGCCATCATTCCGCCGCTGGCGCTCGACGGGCCTTCCTTGTCCATCCGCCGCTTTGGGACCGGTCCCCTGGCCGCCAATTCCCTTGTGCAGTTGAAAAGCATCTCGGCGGAGATGATGGAGGTGCTCTCTTCGGCCGTCAAGGCCCGGATCAGCATTGTCATCTCCGGCGGCACCGGCTCCGGCAAGACGACGCTTCTCAACATCCTGTCCCAGTACATTCCGCGAAACGAGCGCCTGGTCACCATCGAAGACGCGGCCGAACTCCGCCTGGCGCAGGATAATATCGTGCGCTTGGAAACCCGTCCGCCCAACATTGAAGGACAGGGAGCGATCCGCCAGCGTCAACTGCTGATCAACGCCCTCCGCATGCGACCCGACCGCATCATCATGGGTGAGGTCCGCGGCGAGGAAGCCTTCGATATGCTTCAGGCCATGAATACCGGCCACGAAGGATCGATGACCACCGTCCACGCCAACACGCCTCGCGATGCCATCGCCAGACTTGAATCCATGGTCCAGATGGGCAACATGAGCATACCTGAGAAGTCCGTTCGCCAGCAGATAGCCGCGGCCATCACCATCATCGTGCAGGCCACCCGCATGAGCGACGGCACCCGCAAGGTTACCAGTATCTCCGAGATCACCGGCATGGAAGAGAACGTTATCAGCATGCAGGAGATATTTACCTTCGCCAGAAAGGGGATCGGACCCGATGGCAAGGTCATCGGCGCGTTCCAGCCCACCCGCATACGGCCCAGATTCCTCGACCGGCTTCGCACCGCGGGCATCAACCTGCCACCGAGTTTGTTCGAACACGAAACGCTCGTCAACTGAGCTGAAGGGAGGCGGTCGATATGGGGTTGATCGTTGCTGTAGTATTCATGGGCGTCTTCAGCGTCATCACGCTGCTGGCCGTCGCCACCGGCACAGGGGCTTCTCAGCGCACCAAGCAAGCCCTAGCCTCGCTCGACTCGGCCCTGGCCACCGAAAGCCCGGCGGAGCGCGATCAGATCCTCAACCTTCGCAAGGACGAGATGCTGAGCGCCATCCCCTGGCTCAATCGCAAGCTGCGCGAGTTCCAACTGGCTCCGATCCTCTACACCCTGCTCCGCCAAGCCGATCTCAAGTGGACTGCGGGAGGCATGCTGGCGGGTTGCGGGCTCTGTTTTATTATCCCGGCCTATTTGATCTACTGGCGCTTCGGCTCCTTTCTCATCGCTCTGGGGATCGGGCTGGCGCTAGGCTTTGCGCCCATTGGCTTCGCGCTCTTCAAACGCGCCAAGCGATTCAGCCATTTTCAAGAGGGGCTGCCGGAAGCGCTTGATTTGATCGTGAACGCTCTGCGCGCCGGACACAGTCTGATCGCCGCAATGGGTTTGGTGGCCCGTGAATGCCCCGACCCCGTAGGCCCCGAATTCAAGGCATGTTTCGAGGAGCAGAACTACGGCCTTGAACTGTCCACCGCCTTGGACAATCTGATCGTCCGCGTTCCGCTGCAAGACATTAAGATTGTTGCGACGGCAATCACCATCCAAAAGGAGAGCGGGGGAAACCTTGCCGAGGTGCTCGACAAAACCGCGCATGTGATCCGGGAACGGTTCCGCTTGAAGCGGCAGGTAAAGACCCACACCGCGCAGGGACGCCTCACAGGAATAATCCTTACCCTTCTCCCGGTGGCTCTTGGAATCATTTTGTACTTCCTCAATCCGGCGTCCGTAAGCCTCTTGTGGACGACCGAAATTGGAAGGAAGCTCCTTTGGGCGGGGGTCATCGGAATAATCTTGGGCGGCTTCATTATCAACCGCATTGTGAACATGGAAGTTTGAAAGGCTCCGTATGTGGATTGCGATCGGTAGTTTCGTTGTCGTTTTTCTGCTGATAGCCAGCTTCGGCATGCTCGTGTTCTATCGCGAGGCCATGCTTCAGCGGATCGCCGAGGTGATCAATCCGGCTGCTGCCAAAAAACCCAAATCCCTGTTGGAAACCATCCAGCAAACAGGCATTTCGATCGGCGGCGTGGTGGAACACTTCGAGCAGGTTCTGCCCAAAAGCCAGGCGGAAGTCTCCATCGTCCGCCAGCGCCTCATCCGCGCCGGCTATCGCAGGGATACGGCGATCAATGTCTTCTATGGCTCCAAGGTTTTGACGCCCCTCCTGGCCTGCGCTCTGGCGTGGGTGACCGGACTCGTCAGTCTAGGCCCGCTGTTCGTCATTGTCTTATCCCTGTGTCTTGGATTCATGGTGCCGGATTTCTGGCTGGGACGCCAGATCAAGAAGCGGCAAAAGCGCATTCGCCTGGGTTTGCCCGATGTGCTCGACCTGCTGATCATCTGCGTCGAGGCCGGGCTGAGCCTGGACCAGGCGACGGCTCGCACGGCATCGGAATTGAAACAGGCGCAGCCGGAGCTGTGCGACGAATTGAGCGTGGTCGTGCTCGAACAGCGCGCCGGGCGCGCCCGTGCCGAAAGCTGGAGAAACATGGCTGATCGCACCGACGTGGACAGCGTGCGCAATCTGGTTACGATGCTGATTCAGTCGGAACAGCTTGGAACCAGCATTGCCAGGACCTTGCGCATCCATGGCGATACCCTCAGAACCCAGCGTGTGCAGGCCGTCGAAGAAGCGGCGGCCAAGCTTACTGTCAAGCTGCTCTTCCCGCTTGTGTTTTTCATCTTCCCGTCGCTTTTCATAGTCATTCTGGGCCCTGCGATGATTTCCGTCATGGCGACTTTCAAGTCAATGAGATGAGTCTTTCAGGAAGGAGGAATCGAAATGGACAGTGTCATGATCGTTCGGATTGTTGCCGTCGTTCTGTTTGTCATCGTGCTGGTCGTTCTTATCCAGCGCCGCCGCAAGCGGGTCAAGTAGTACAGGCCTTGACGGTGAGTTAGCGCCTTTCCCGAATTGGCGGGAGGAGAGTGAGCCGCGACTTTCGACTAGCGGTTCCCCAGCGCTCGGGGTTCCAGCAATGGGCCTCGGGCGCTGGGGTGGAAACGAAAGCCGTCTTTCGCGGTCCACGCTCTCAGCCCGTGAATGCAGGGATAGCTCCGCTGGCGCCGTGTGATTGAACAATCTTCGCTGGCCGGCTCCGCGGTCTTGCCGGCCAGGGTGGTTGACGCTTTGGCGTCATGTGTTCGTGGGTTCTGCCCGGAAGGCGGGAAGGAGGAGTCGTGCCTCCGCCCGGTTCTCCGGCAGGCGCATTTGCCTTCCGCCGGCTCGGCGAAGCTGGGGTCGTTCGCGGTTCGACGAGCGCAATGAAAGGACTTGCACCAATGCGCGTTGCTCACAAACTCGATTTTGCAGCCGGGTCTCTGGATCAGAATCCGGCTGCCCGGTATTCGCCGAGGGCGGGAGGTTCCATGGAATCGCAGAAGCTTTGCGCATACAACCAAACTCGCGAATGCTTTCTCGGTCTGGAGGTCACCGCCGCCGATCTCTCCTATTCCAACGTCAAGACCCGGATGGCAACCCTCTCATTCAAGTCCGGCGAGGGCCTCTGGATGGTGCCCTTCAGAGGAATGCCCGAGTCGGGCATGCATATCCCGTTCGATCTGATTTATCTGGACGAGGATTGCCGTGTCGTTGACCTGGTCGAAAGTTTTCCTACTTTTCGCGCCTCGTCCTCCGGTCCCACGCCGGCAAGTGTCCTGGTGCTGCCCACTCACTCGGTCTATTCGTCGCAGACTCAATTCGGCGATCAGTTGGTGATCTGCGCCGCCGAGGAGATGGAACGCCGCCTGGAGCGGTTTTCAGCCGGCAGCGGTGTTGCCGCTGTTCGAAGCGCCGCTCTGCTCAGGCAAGCTCCACTGTGGAGCGGCGGTCCCGGCCTGCTTCAGTTGGAGAATCGCTCCAACGGGAGCGGCCCCGATTCCCAGCAGATGCATGAGATGGACCTGATCCAACCGGGGATGAAGGAAGTCAAGCCTCCGAGAAGCTGGTTGGATCGCTGGTGGTCTCCGGATCCCAGGAAGGCACCGCGGGAACCGGCGTTCGGCCTGGCCGCCTATTACTGGACCGGCTCCGCTCCGGAGCCGCACGACATCAAGGATATCAGTTCGACGGGCTTGTACCTGGTCACCGAGGAGCGCTGGTACCCCGGCACCCTCATCCTGATGACGCTGGCCTTAAGAGGCTGCGAAGAGTGCGTTGAGCGTTCCATCGCCGTGCACTCCAGGGCGGTGCGCTGGGGCGCCGATGGCGTCGGCCTACAGTTTGTCCTGGCAAACAGCCAGTATAAGCGCCGGGGACGGCAGGTCGCCCTGGTGGACGAGTTGGACAAAAGGGACCTCGATCGATTCTTGCGCCAACTCCAAACCGGCAAGGCCTAGGCGCTTTTCGTTAGCGCCCCGGGAGCTCCTGAACCCTCTCTCCCGCAAGCTCAAGCAGCCTTCCCACCGCGGAATCCTACATCTTTTGTTGTATATGGAATAGTAAACTTTCAGTTGACAATTGAGGGTCCAAAGGCGAAACATCATGAAGAATGTATGAATACTGCGAGGATGCCATGCGCTTCATGCAAGGTTGGAATCGTTTCCCGGGGTCGAAGAGGGCGGCCGGACCAAAGCGGTCCTGCGGTGATCGGATGCGCGCCTGCCTGCGCGGCGGAGAGGATGGGCAAGCGATCGTTGAAATGGCCTTTGTGGTGCCCGTTCTGTCGGCCGTCCTGGTCGGCATTTTGATGTGGGGCTTTTACTTCAACAACCTCCTGTCGCTGACAAGTGCCGTGGGCCAAGGCGCCGGGCATCTTCAGCAGATCCGCCTCACCACCACAGACCCCTGCGCCGACACCTTTAACGCGATAACGCAGGCGGCGCCGAACCTCGTTCCGGGCAATATCGGACTGACGCTCAATCTCAATGGTGGAGCGAATGTAACCGGAAATAGCTGCGCCGGCCAAGCGGCGGTGCTGGGGAACCTGCAGGGGGATCCCGTGAAAGTGACCGCCACGTATCCCTGCTCAGTGGTAGTCGTGGGGATCAACTTTGGCTCCTCGTTCTGCCCGATGTCATATTCACAGACGGTGTTTGAATATTAACCCCTGTTCAGCGAGGCAAGTCCCATGAAAACGAACTTTACGTCCTATGTCCAAAGAGCGCTTCTCGACCGGTGCGGGCAGGTGCTGCCGTGGGTGGCATTGGCATTGGTCGGCTTGATCGGAATGACCGGGTTGACGTTCGACGTAGGCAGTGCCCTCAATACTCAATACATTATCGGGAACTGCGCCAACCAAGCCGCGTTGGCGGCCGCGGGAGAAGTCTACACCTCCGGAACTGGGACTTTAACCTCGGTTGCAACGCAGTACAGCTGTACACCGGGAAACCCTAACTACAACCCTCTGGCGGGAAATGTTACCACCACGGTAACCGCTGTATGCCTTAACTTGCTGGAGCCGGCGGGAACCACCTGCGCCGAAAACAACAATGTCGCAAATGCCGTCAAAGTCACCGAAACCGTCACTGCGCCCACCTACTTCATGAGAGCTTTGGGCTTCAATTCCATTCCGATGTCGGTGACGGCGACCGCGTCCATGCAGGGTACGTCGAACCCATGGAACGTGGCCATCATCCAGGACGCGACGGGATCGATGGCCAATACGGACAGCGACTGCGACGGCTCACCCTCGGAGTTCCAGTGCGCGCTGTATGGCATTCAGGCGTTTTTGAATGCGGTCAGTCCCAACTGTTCCAACGGGCAGGTGAGCTGCTCTCCCGGGCTGGCGCAACTTCGCATAGCCCTCTTCTCCTTTCCAAACATGCTTTCGGCAGATCTTCCCGTCGCCAACGCGTGCAGCGGCCAGACGTTTGTCTCGCCCTTGCCGTACACGGTCTATACGCTGCCCCTGCCAACCGCGACCTCTTACATCCCGCTCACGTATACGCAAGGCGCGACAAACTGGACTGCGAGCTACGAGTTCACATACGGAGCCAGCGATGCCGACGCCAACGGCTTCGTGGCCGACTGGTCCCTGCCGTCCAGCACCACCACGGGCGGATTGAATCCCGCTTCCTCGCTCGTGATGGCGGTTGGATACAACCACGGAGCCCACCTCGGTTGCATGCCCATCTCCCCAGGGGGCATCGATCTGAACGGCGCCACAGGCACCGCCGGACCTACCGTGCTGGTCAACCATGCCAACGTCGGCGAAGGCATTACCTACTATGCCAGCGTAATCTACGCGGCGCAGGCGGCTCTGACAGCGGAAGCGGCGCTTTATCCGAACCCGAAAACGGTGAACGCGATCATCATAAGCAGCGACGGTCAGGCCAACACGCAGTGGATCTACTTCCCGCAAGGCACAATTACGTCACCGAACGACACTCCGCAGGCTTCCACCATTTCCGCCACCTTGGGATATTCCACCTTGAATACTGTCCCCAGTCTTACCGCGGTTGGCGCCGGCTATTTGACCACCCCGAATCAGGAGGTTGCGGCTGGGAAGACCATCTCCGGCGTCTACCCGGACTTCCTGGATGAGTGCCAGCAGGCCATCGTGGCCGCCCAGGAGGCCACTCTTGCCGGAACCAGGGTTTACTCAGTCGCCTATGGCTCGGAGGATAGCGGATGCGGAACGGGAAGCCACGCCGACGATTACACCGATGTCACGACGGTTACCCTGCCCAGCACTCCCAACGTCGCATGGAGCGGCGCCGCGAACCTCACCCCTTGCTTGACGATGGAGAATATGGCCTCGACTATAAACTATTTCTACTCGGACCAC
>JBEKPA010000101.1:0-11278 GCA_049521195.1 Occallatibacter sp. | reverse complement strand
ATACGTCAAGGGCATGCTGGCCGCGCGGCAGAAGATCTCCGGCTTCGGCCACCGCGTCTACAAGACCGAGGACCCCCGCGCCACCCACTTGCGCAAGATGAGCGAGCAGCTCGGCAAGGACGCAGGCGTGCCCAAGTGGTACGAAATGTCCCGGGCCATCGAACTCTACATCAACTCCGACAAGAAGCTTAACGCCAACGTGGATTTCTACTCCGCCTCCACCTACGCCACGCTGGGGATCGACATCGATCTCTATACACCCATCTTCGCCATCAGCCGCATCGCCGGCTGGGCCGCCCACGTCATCGAGCAGTTGGACGACAACCGCCTCATCCGTCCCCGCGCCGAATACATCGGCCCCGTGTACCCCGCCCACTGGATTCCGATGGAAGAGCGCCCGTAAGATTTGCGCTGCGCCTAACTCCGTCGCGCTTTCCCGGTCTAACGGGAAGGAGGATCTGCATGAAAGCCAGGTTCGTCTCCATCCTGTTCTGCGTTTGCATCATCTCAGGAAGCTTCGCCGCCTCCGGTCAGCGGCTTTTCCCCGTCCAAGGGCCGGCGGCAACACAGGCTCCCCCGCCGGCCTTCACCGCCAAGCTCACCAACATCTTCAAACAATCGGGAAAAATCTCCCTGGCCCAGGAAAACGGAGAATCGTTCCAGGGAACATGGACGATCGTTACAGCGTCTTTCTTCAACGCCAAGACGCCGGGCAGCCCAGCCAGCTACCCGCCGCAGCCCAATCTGGCTTTCGCGTGGGATCTGGTCTACGGAGAGGGATACTACGTCGGGACGATTCTCGGCAGCGAGAACGTGGGCCAGGCGATGGCGACCGGCGATCGGGGCACCGTTCTCCAGGTGGAGTTTCATCGCGAGCAGTTGGGCGTGGCGGAGGACAATCACTTTGGCGTAGCCGTGGACAACAAGGGGAACATTTACAAGGTGGTCCTCTAAGAGCCCCGCCAGGACGCGCCGAATCCACCGGTCCGGTAATCCCTCCAGCCGCCGGATGCCCCCGGACGAAGTTGGCGAAGCCCGAACTGAGGTAAACTAACGACTGGCAGGAGGACCGGGCGGTCGCTGCCGGAGGCTCAAGCGCAAGAGAGGGCAACCGGGGGAGGAAAGTCCGAACTCCGCAGGGCAGTGTGCCGGATAACGTCCGGGACGCGGGCTTCAAGGCCCGTGGACGGCCAGTGCCACAGAAAAGATACCGCCTCGGCTACCCCTCCTTCGGGAGGGCCACCCTGGAAACGCAATACCCGAGTTGGCCGGCTTGCCGGGCAGGCTCGCCGTTGCGGAAACTCCAGCGCCGGGGTAAGGGTGAAATGGTGCGGCAAGAGCGCACCGCTCCGGCGGTAACGCCGGGGGCAGGGTAAACCCCACACGGAGCAAGACCAAATAGGGAGGGAAGCGCGCGACCGGAGCAGGATGCGCGCCCGGTGCCGGCCCGGCGCCGCAAGGCTGCTCCATGCAATGGCCGAAACCTCCGGGTAGGTCGCTGATGAACGTCCGCGGCAACGCGGCGTCTAGAGGAATGGCCGCACACGACAGAATTCGGCTTACAGGTCCTTTTGCCGAATTCAATTGAGCCTCGGCGGCAGGTCTTCGCCGTTGGGGCGACAAAAGACAGCCCCGGCCGGGAAATCCTCCCGCCGGGGCTGACCATTTTTCCAGCAAGTCAGCGGGCCGGCAAGTCAGCGAAGAACGTGACGAAACGTGAAGATTCTTCCTGAGCATACGGTGGCGGCAAAGGTTCTTTCGCAAGAGCGCTTGTCGACACGCTGACCTGCTGACTCGCTGACTCGCCGACTTGCTGTCTTGCTTTACCATCAATCCATGCTGCGAGTGAAGCTGTTGGATGAGGGCGCACGGCTGCCGGCGGTGGCGCACCCCGGCGAAGACCTGGGCTACGATCTGTTTGCGCTGGAAGCCACTTTGCTGGCCCCACGGACCACGGTGAAGGTGCGCACCGGCATCGCCGTCGAGGCCCGCCATCCCGGCACGGGCGCACCGCTGGGCCTGCTGGTGCGCGACCGCTCGTCGATGGCGGCGCGCGGCGTTGCCACCACTGCCGGGGTGATCGACGCCGGCTACCGAGGCGAGATTCTTGTGCTGATGACCAACCTGGGCCATGCAGAGGTGGAACTCAAGGCTGGCGAAAAGATCGCCCAGATGATTCCGGTTCCGGTATTGACTGGGCCAGTCCAGGAAGTGGAAACACTGGAAGTGTCCGCTCGCGCGGAGAAGGGATTTGGCAGTACCGGGCGATAGCGCGGCCCCGAAACCCGCTCCCGGCTCCAACTCTGTGCCGATTCCAACTCGGCTCTGGAACCGTCTAACGCAAGTCTGCGTAATCAACTCAGGGGCAAACCAGCCCCCAAAGGCAAACCATCTCCGGCCCCGGCTGCCGCGGAATCCGGAACGCGCCTGAAAGGGCTCCGATCCGTCCGTAAGAATAGCCACCTGGGACTTGCGGCTGGCGGAGATTGCGTACACTGGGGGAGCCGGACAGGGACTTTGATGCGCGCCCAGAGATGGCCGGCGCCGGGCGCACTATCCATTCGCCGTCGTTCGGCGGAAGGGCGGGAAGGCGATTCGATTCAAGCACGACGAAGGCCAGCGGGACCATGCTATTCAATGAAGCATTCAAACTCGCGCTCCAATCCCTTTGGGGCAACAAGCTGCGCACCATCCTCACGCTGCTGGGCGTGGTGATGGGCGTGGCCTCGGTCATCATGGTCATAACCCTCGTGCAGGGCGCCAAGGGATACGTAAGCACCAAGCTCTCCGGCTACGGCGCAGACGTGTTTACCGTGACACGGATGTCCAGCGTAATCTTCTCCGCCGAGGACTACTTTCGCTATCAGAAGCGCAAGTTCCTCCGCATCGAGGACTACCAGGCCATAAAGGACGCCTGCACGGAATGCAGCGAGGTGGGCGCGCTGCTCAACCGCAACACGAACGTGGTCTATAACGGCCACTCCAGCAACAACACCAGCTTGCGCGGCTACACCTGGACCATGGTCGCTCTCAATAACATCGACATCGCGATGGGCCGCGGCTTTACGCCCGCCGACGACGAGCACGGCACCCACGACGTCATCGTCGGATACGACATTGTGGACAACCTGCTCGGAGACGGCGACCCCATCGGCAAGGAGATTCGCGTCGATGGCATTCCCTACACCATTGTCGGCGTCGGAGACCGCCAGGGCAAAACTCTGGGCCAGTCGCAGGACAACTGGGTAGCCATTCCCTTCACCACTTACCAGCAGACATACGGATTCAATGACTCGGTGGATATCTACGCCCGCGCCAGCGGCGGCGCGCAGGTCATGGAACAGGCCAAGGACGAGGTGCGCGTGCTGATGCGCGCCCGCCGCCACAACGCGCCTGGCGCCCCCGACGACTTCGAAATCGAGACCAACGACACGTTTCTCGACATTGCCAACCAACTCCTCGGACTCTTCGCCTGGGTGGTGCTGGGCATTGCCTCCATCTCCTTGGTCGTGGGCGGCGTGGTCATCATGAACATCATGCTGGTCTCGGTCACCGAGCGCACCCGCGAGATCGGCGTGCGCAAGGCTCTGGGCGCGCGCCAACGCGACATTCTGCTCCAGTTCCTCATCGAAAGCGGGTCCATGGCCCTGCTCGGCGGAGCCATCGGCGTCGTCCTCGGGGTGGGCGTCGGCAAGCTCTTCACCATCTTTGTGGGCCTCCCCAGCGACGCGCCCCTGTGGGCCGTGCTGCTCGGCCTCTTCATGGCGGCCTCTGTAGGCATCTTTTTCGGCGTCTATCCGGCCAGCAAAGCCGCCAGACTGGATCCCGTGGCGGCGCTTAGGGCGGAGATGTGAGTGGAGTTCAGTGATCAGTGATCAGCAGTCACTGGTCAGTGATCGGAGCAAGGAAGTGGCTTTATGGTTCGGTCGTTTAGGGACTTGCAGGTTTGGCAGCGGGCGGTTCAGCTTTCTATTGCGATTTATCGGCTGACGAAGGAGCTTCCCCGTGAAGAGATTTACGGCCTCCCAAGTCAGATTCGACGCTCGGCGGTATCCGTGCCCAGCAACATAGCGGAAGGGCAGGGGAGGCTCGGGACCGGCGAATTCAAGCAATTCCTTGGGATCGCTCGCGGGTCTAACTTCGAGGTGCAAACGCACCTCGAGATCGCTCGCGCACTTGGGTTCGGGGATTCCAAGCTGCTCGATGAAACTGAAGGATTATCGCACGAAGTTGGAAAGATGATTCACGGGATATTGGAGTCGCTCGGGAACAAAGATAAGGTCCGACGGACCTGACCCCTGACCCCTGATCCCTCGGAGCTTTCATGGCGCAAGGACAGACCCGCGAATCCGTCAAGATGGCCTTCGATACCTTGAGGGCAAACAAGCTGCGCTCGGGCCTCACCATCCTGGGCATCGTGATAGGTGTGACCACGGTCATCACCATCTCCTCGGTCATCAACGGCCTGAACACTCGGGTGTCGGACTGGGTCAGTTCGCTGGGCTCGAACGTCATCTGGGTCTTTCACATGCCGGTCATCGGCGTGCGCCCCACGCTCGAACAGCTCGCGCGGAAGAAGATGACCATCGACGACGTGCTGGCCCTGCGCGCTCTTCCGCACGTAATCGTTACCGACGGCGGATACCAGCACGTGAAGCCGCAGTTCCGCGTCGGCGATGTAGCCGTAAGATACAACGGGAAAAAGATCGCAGGGACCATCCTGTGGGGAACGACCTCCCAGGCCACCGAGATGCTGGACATGACCTTTTTAGAGGGCCGCTTTTATACGGACGAAGAGGATAAGCGTGGCGCTCACATCTGCGTGCTGGGCCACGACACCTGGGAGGAACTCTTCGGCAACGAGCCGGCGTTGGGCAAAGACGTCGCCATCGAGTCGGGGCTTTACACAGTCATCGGCGTGGTCGATAAGCGCAAGCAGCCCTTCGGAGGCGGCAAGAATCCAGAAGACAACGTTGTCTACTTTCCCATGGGCACCTTTCACAATCTGCACCCGGAAGACAAGGATCTGTGGGTTAGCGTCAAGTACGACGACCCCAAGAACAAGTCCCTGGTGCAGGAAGAGATCCGTGAAATGCTGCGCGTCCGGCGCAAGGTGCGCGTAGAGGCGCCCGACGACTTCGAGATCTTCGGTCCTGACTCGCTCACCAAACTGTGGGATCAGTTGACGGGAGGTCTCGTCATATTCATGATCGCCGTCTCCAGCGTCGGCCTCATGGTCGGCGGCGTGGGCGTCATGAACATCATGCTCGTCTCTGTGACCGAGCGCACCCGCGAGATCGGAATCCGAAAAGCCATCGGCGCCACCAGAACGGTCATCCTGACCCAGTTCACCGTCGAGGCTGTCACGCTGTGCGCTGTGGGCGGGATATTCGGCGTCCTGGTGGGCGCCGTCCTCACCTGGATCGTCTACGAGCTGCCCATCGGCCTGCCCGCCACGCTCTCCACCGTATGGGTCTTGATCGGGTTCGGCGTCTCCTGCGCCATCGGCCTGCTCTTCGGCATCTATCCCGCCTGGAAGGCCGCCAACCTGGACCCCATCGAAGCGCTCCGCTACGAGTAAGAGGGGGCAGGGAATCGGAAACGGGGATTCCGCGCCGGGGCAAAGACTCAATCAAATCTGCGCTTCCGGTCCAATCCGGCGCCCGCAAGGCATAGCTTCCTCGACGCGAGCGGGCCGCGGCAACTATCCTGTTGTTTTGCCGAAGTTTTTGTCCGGCGAAGGACCATAGGAAACCCGACCGCTATGAGCGCCGAAATCATTGCCGTGCACCTGCCCGACGGGGCCATTCGCGAAGTGCCAGCCGGCACAACGCCCCTCGATATTGCCAACTCCATCTCGCCGCGCCTGGCCGCAGTTGCCGTGGTTGCGCGAATTACCCCTATCGACAAATTCGTCGCGGAGAAGTTTGCTTCCGATGGCCAGCCGGCCCTCGAAGTGCCATCCGAGGCCGCGATGTATTCCGCCGAAAACTTTGCAGCCCCGCGCCTCGTCGACCTCTCCACCCCGCTCACTGAGAACGTGCTTCTCGAACTCCTCAAGGAGACCGACCCCGATGCGCTCAAGGTCGTTCGCCACTCAGCCGCCCACGTGCTGGCCACCGCCGTGCTCGAACTCTTTCCCGAAACCAAGCTCGGCCACGGACCGGCCACTGACGCGGGCTTTTTCTATGACTTCTATCGTCCCACCAACTTCACGCCCGAAGACCTCGCCGCCATCCAAACCAAGATGGCCGAGGTGGTGGCGCGCAACGAGCCGTTCCTCCACGAATTCGCTCCAAGAGATGAAAGCCTGAAAGGCTTCGAACGCGACGGGGACTTCATGAAGACCCACTTCGTGACCAAATTCACCCAGCCCGGCGACCAGGTGAGCTTCTATCGCAATGGCAGCTTCGTCGACTTCTGCCGCGGCCCCCACGTGCCCTCGACCGGCCGCGTCAAGGCTTTCAAGGTGCTCTCTCTGGCCGGCGCCTACTGGCTCGGCGACGAAAAGAATCCCCAGTTGCAGCGCATTTACGGCACCGCCTTCTTCTCTCAAAAGGAATTGGACGCCCACTTCGCCCGCCTTGAAGAAGCGGCCCGGCGCGACCATCGCCTGCTGGGCAGGCAACTGGACCTCTTCAGCATCCAGGAGATCGCGGGCGCGGGACTCATCTTCTGGCATCCCAAGGGCGCCATCGTCCGCAAGGTCATGGAAGACTGGATGCGCGACGAATGCCTGCGCCGCGGCTACTCGCTGGTCTTCACCCCGCACGTCATGCGCCGCGAACTGTGGAAGGTCAGCGGCCACGAGGGCTTCTACTCCGCCAACATGTACACGCCGATGGAGCTGGACGATGCCGAGTATCGCCTCAAGCCCATGAACTGCCCCGGCCATATCCTGATCTACAAGAACTCGCCCAAGAGTTACCGCGATCTTCCGGTGCGCCTGGCCGAGCTGGGCAACGTCTACCGCTACGAGCGCTCCGGCACCATGCACGGCCTGCTGCGCGTCCGCGGCTTCACGCAGGACGACGCGCATATCTTCTGCACCCCCGGCCAGATTGAGGACGAGGTGGTCGCCTGCATTGACTTTGCCGAGGCGGTGCTGAAGACCTTCGGCTTTGCCGAGTTCAAGGTCGAGCTTTCCACGTGGGATCCGAATGATCGCGCCCACTACACAGGTTCCGACGAAAACTGGGCGCTCGCCATCGGCGGACTTCAGCACGCGCTCGATCGCAAGGGCATCAAGTACACCACCATCCCCGGCGAAGCTGCCTTCTACGGCCCCAAGATTGACTTCAAACTCATCGACGTTCTCGGCCGTCTCTGGCAGCTCTGCACGGTGCAGGTGGACTTCAACCTGCCTGCCCGCTTCGAACTCGAATACGTGGGCGAGGACGGCGAGCGCCATCAGCCGGTAATGATCCACCGCGCCCTCTTCGGCTCTATCGAACGCTTCTTCGGCGTCCTCATCGAGCATTATGCCGGAGCCTTCCCGCTGTGGCTCGCGCCCGTGCAGGTGGGCTTGGTCCCCATCAGCGAGCGCCATCACGCCTACGCCAGGAAGGTCGAGGCGGAGTTGAAGGCTGCCGGGCTGAGAGTTGAGATCGACGACCGCAACGAGAAAATGAACGGCAAGATTCGCGACTTCGCCAATCAAAAGACGCCCTACATTCTCGTGTTCGGCGATAAGGAGGAAGCCGCCGGATCGGTCAGCGTCCGCACCCGCGCCAAAGGCGACCAGGGCTCCGTGCCGCTGGCCGACTTCATCGCCAGGTGCAAGGCGCTGGTGGCCAGCCAATCGACGGAACTCTGAGGAAATCCTCGAATTCAGGATGCTGTCTTCAATCGCCGGCATGCTGCCAGAGAGCATCAACGTGAGACTCTCCCGGAGCAAATTGGTCGTGGACAGCTCTCAGTCGGGCAGCTTCTGCTCCAGCACTTCCTGGGCTCGCGCCGCGCGCCAGCGGGTGAGCCGTTCGTAGAGCGCCGCGTCGGTCAAGGCGAGGATTTCGGCCGCCAGCAGCGCGGCGTTGGCCGCTCCGGGCTTGCCGATGGCCAGCGTGCCGACGGGAACGCCCCTGGGCATCTGCACAATCGAAAGCAGCGAGTCGAGGCCGTTCAGCGGCGTGGCGGCAATGGGCACGCCCAGCACGGGAAGCAGCGTCTTGGCCGCAATCACGCCGGCCAGGTGAGCCGCGCCGCCGGCCCCGGCGATCATCACCCGCAGCCCCCGCGCCCGCGCCGATTGAACGTATTCGAGCAGTTGATCGGGGGTGCGATGCGCGCTCAATACCCGCGCCTCATGGGGAATCTCAAGCGCGCGCAGAATCTCAACCGCAGCCGAGAGCACCTCGTAGTCGCTCTTGCTGCCCATCACGATACCAATCAGGGGCTGTTCGCTCATGAGGCTGATTATACGGGAGTTCAGGCCCCGACCGAAGGCAGATGCGATTGCCCTCACCTGCCGGGCGTCGACATCGCCGCTCAATGCCGGTGCCAGGCCTCGACGGCCACTTCAATCACCGCGAAGAGTACGCTGAAAGCCGCCAGAAAGCCCTTGGCCCGCTGCCAGCTCTGCTCATGCCGCTCCAGGCGCCGCTCCAGATCGGCAATGCGCCCGCCGCCGCCGTCGCCCATCAGACCGTTCATCTGCGTCTTCAGCACGCTCAAGTCGCTTAGCACCTGCGCTTCGAATTCATTCATCATCCGCATCCACTGGACTCCATCCGCTCGCCGCCACCAAAAAATCGCCGCTCAAGACCCCAGCGGCAGGTTGATGAACAATGCCGTTGAGAACTCGGAGTAGTTCGGCGGCGTCGCGCCGTCGTACATCCGGATGTAAAACCGGTCGTTGGCGGTCTCGCGGGAAAAAGTCATATTGGGCAAAGTGGAGCGCGCCACCAGGCCGGGATCTTCTCCCGGCATGAAGGCAAAGTCCCGCCGCCGTATCTCGAACCCGCCCCCCGCGGGCGGAGTTACTCCCGCGCTGATCGTCACCGTGCTTCCATTCAGCGTAGTTACTGCCAGGCCGGTCAGATTGCCGGGGTAAGTGGGAGCGATGGCCGCCGGAAGCCATGCATCCACGGGCACCGTCGCGCTGGTTTTGATGGCCAGGTCGTCGGCCCAGTCGTTGGCGAACGCGATGGCATACTCCACCAGGTCGGGGTAACTTGCCCGGTAACTCAACTTCACCGTCCGCACCACCACTTCCGCGTTCAGATTGGTCGAAGGCGCGTTCAGCAGCAGCGCGTCGCCCGGCCACACGTCGGTGGCAAAGCTGTTCCTGTTTCCGCTATAGGTACCGCTCCACAGCGCGCTGACGCCGGCCGCCGCCTGCTCGATCGCCAGCGCCGCATTCAAGCAGTCGGCGGAACTGCGCGCTGGAGGATTGGTAACCGAGCCGATCCAGGCGGCTACCGCGGGGGTTCCGGCCTCCGTCAGCGCCTGCTGGCTGGCGGTGTTCACAGCGCGTCCCACCGCCCGGCCTACGGTGCGATAACTCACCGCGATCTGCTCGCCGGTAACCGGCGTAAACCCGGTATAGAATACAACCTTGCCGGTGCGCTCCACGTGGCACTCGGCCGCCTCGGCCAAGGTGCCAACCGGCCGCGCATAGGGGCCGCCGCCCGGGGGCGTGCTCACCACCCAACCCGATCCAAGATTGGTCAGGTTGATCGCGCGCATGGTTCCTATCAGGTTGATGCTGCCGGCTGCCACCACCGCGCATGCCGCGGGCAAGTATGCTATCGCGCCGTCATAGAGAGTCACCGGCATCCCGCCCACTCCGTCGACAAACTCCTGAATCTCCAGTTGCAGGTTGCCCGGACTCAAGCTCGACTGCCCGCCCAATGTGATTGCTCCGCTATCTCCGAAGGACCGGTACATGGCCAGCGCCCGCTCGCTCTCCATGCAATGCACTCTTGCCCGGAGCGTGTATTGGTTAGCTGGATTCACCACATATGCCGTTCCCGTGGGAGTACCTTGAATAAGCGGCTGCAATGTTACCGCCCCGGTACCCGGCTGCGCGGCCGCCAGAAAGGCGGCGATGGATGAGGACTGCGTATCCAGGCCAATGAAGAAGCCGGCTAGAACTCCGGTGCTGCCGGGTGAGAGAGTTACCCCCACAGCCTCCAGCAGCAAGGTGCCGCCCATCTCCACCGGATCGAGCCAGCTCAGCACCGTTTCTCCGTCGATGCCATTGCCTCCGTCCATCACCAGGCCGCCGGGGCCAAGCGTGAGGTAAATGCCTCCGCCCGCGCCCCACACGGATCCGTCGATTTCGCTCTCGTTGAAGAGTTCGTCGATGATGGTGGTCTTGGATGGGGCAGGAAAGAACGGGTCCGCGGACAGATAAAACTCTGTAGTAACTCCGTCGCCCAGGAAGTACTCGGTTACATAGGCAGCCGGCTCATGCTCTCCGCAAACCGTCACATCGTTCGCCAGTGCGCGTTTGACGCTGGCGGTGAATGCGAGATTGGCTAGGTTAAGGCTGCCGTCGGTCTCATTCAAAGCATGCACCGTGCTCGGCACAGCCGAGAGCGTCAGCGCTCCGTTGACGGCGCGATAAGCTGCCCGCGCCTGACTCGCCAGTAGTCCGGCGCTCGTGCTCCATGACGCACCCAGATCGGGAACGAAGTTGCTTACCTGCGCGCCCAGCGAAAGCCCCGCGGTAGAAAGCGCTGCCGATCCGCTATGAGTTACAAGCGCGGCCATCACCGCCCCGGCGGTCTCGCCCGCGGCGCCGGCGCTGGGCGGCATCATTAACTGGTCCAGCAACAGCTCGTCGCTCACCGCCTGGATCGCAATCCGGTAGCGCGGTCCCTCGATTGCCAGCCCCGCGTACTCCGGCAGCGGATTTACCGCGATGTAACCCGTAAAGTAGACGGTGCCATCGTCGCCCGTCACCGCCAGAGACTGCATGCGAGTAGGCGCCGCCAGGCTGCCGTTGGCCGGCAGGCTCAGCCATAGCTCGCAAATGGAGGGCTGGTTCAGCTTGCGCTCGATTGTCAGCGGCCGTGCTCCATCGAGGGCGGCGGTGTAGTTTTGCCCTTGGATCGTAATCTTCATTGTGACTCTCCGACTCGCTGGCTCTCTGACTCGCCGGCCTGCTTACACCAGCGCCATCGCCGCCGGCAAGAAGCTCCGATAGCAGAGCACATGTTCTCCATCCAGCGGATCGGTAACCGGCAGCGCAAGGAACTGTCCCTTGAGCAGCACGCGCGCCTGTGTGTTTTGATGCTTGCCGTCCAGAGGAATGACCGCTTCTTCCGCGCCA
>JBEKPA010000100.1:0-11285 GCA_049521195.1 Occallatibacter sp. | reverse complement strand
CCAAACCGCGCACTTCGGAGGACTCCCGGCCAGACGCCTCGCCGGCGATCCACAACCGGGCGTCTGCGCGCGATGCTCGTAGCAGCGCAAAGGCCCGCAACAAGTTTGGATAGTCCTTGGCCGGGGCAATGCGCCCAGCCGTGAACCAGATAAACCCGGCATCCGCGCTCATCTCAGCTCTCATGGCTTCGCGCCGCTCCGCGCTGGGGGCAAACTCCGCGGCATCGATTCCATTGGTGAGCACGACGGACTTGCGCAGCGGCACGGCCTTGAGGCGCACGAACCGGTCGGCGGCAGCCTGGCTGACGAAAGCGGTCCGGCAGGCCAGGCCATCGGTCAGGCGGTAAGCCAGCATCCGCGCCCACCCGCCCTCATAAACGTTGTGAACGGTGGAGACCACGCGCGGTGGGGCCAGCGCTTTTAGCAATCGCGTTACGAGGTTGGCATGAAAGCTGTGGCTGTGCAGCAGATCCGGACGAAACTCACGTAGGAAGCGGCGGCCGCGCTCCAGGCCTATCAGCACGCTCATGGGCGATCTGCGCATCTCCAGGTGAACGACGGGGAGCGCGGTGGGCCATTGCTCGGCGACTGGAGGGCGCACAACGAGAAGGGCGACCGTGTGGCCGCGCTGGGCCATGCGGCCGGCCAGCGCCAGCACCACCCGTTCCGCTCCGCCCATGCCCAGCGAAGTGAGCACATAGACAATCCGCATTCCGCCCACGCTCTTTGAAGGAGATCGAGTGCAACGATGATAACGCGCGCGGCGGGGCTTCGCGCCGGGATCGAACGGCTGGGCCGTCCTGCGATCCACCCTTGGCGCGCCCGGCGGCTGCCAAGGAACCGGAATGCGAAGCGCAAGAACCGCTTGCTCCAACGCAAGTTTTTTCGATTCGAAAGAATCCATGTACGCAAAGGCCGATTGGGCTGTACAATCTCCACGAGGAGACACATGGCCGGAGATATTCAACTTACGTGCAGCGATTGCGGGCAGGAATTCACCTTCACATCCGCTGATCAGGCGTTCTTTCAGGAACGTGGTTATTCGACCCCGAAGCGTTGCAAGAATTGCCGTCAGGCAAAAAAGAACGATCAGGGGGGCTCCGGCTACCGTTCGGCTCCGGCACAGGGTACACCTGTGATTTGTTCGGGTTGCGGCCAGCCTACAACAGTGCCTTTCGAGCCTCGCGGCGATCGCCCGGTCTTTTGCCGGGACTGCTACCAGGCGCGCAAAGGCAGCGGCGGTGGCGGCGGCAGTTCGCGCGGACGCGGCCGTTAGTGGTTTGGAAGCTGCCCGATGCTCACAGCCGGTCCTGGATGGGAGCATCGGACAACTTCCCGCAAGGTCATTCAGGAACCATCCCACAGCAACGGCTGACTCGGCTCCGCTCGACTCTGGCGTACTATGGCGGAAGGTTCCCTGTCGTTTTTTCGCTTCGGGCGCTTCGGGGCGATGGATTTCGAGATTTGAGGAAGGGCAGCCACGGCGAAAGCGGTTGCCCTTTCGCGTTTCCGGTCCGCGCCCGGCGCCGAGGCTGCGCGGCACCGTAATTCGCTCGATTCCCAAAACGATGCATGGACTTTGCGCCCGCCGCTCGATACACTGACCCTCGCGGGCTTCCGCTCAGCGCCGAACACGTAAGGACCTTTTCCCGACCTCATGGCCTCCCAATTATCCTTCGCTGGATTTGCCTGGAAGAATCTCTGGCGCAGGCGCCTCAGAACCCTGCTGACGCTGTGCGGGATCGCCATGGCGATCGGCGCATTTGTTGCTTTGGTCGGCTTCTCCCGCGCGTTTGAGCACGAATGGCTGCGCATGTATGAAAGCAGCGGCACCGACCTTGCCATCGTGGAGAAGACATTCCTCAACACCTCGCTGGAGGAGTCGGTGGGCCCCAAGCTCAGCGCTCTGCCCGTCGTGGCGCAGGCCCGGCCCATGGTCTTCAACCTGATAGACCTCACGCCCGAGATCAATGCGCTGGTCTATGGCTGGCAAGCCGATTCCTACGAACTCGATTCGCTCACCCTCACTTCGGGGCGGCGCTTTCGCGATGGACAGCCTGAGATTCTGTTAGGCGACATCCTGGCTGGAAACCTGAACAAGAAGGCCGGCGACACGCTCGAGATTCAAGGCTCCACTTTTACCGTGGTGGGGATCGACCATGGCGGTTCGGCTCTGGAAGCCGGCGCGGTCATCATGCCGCTCGATCAATTGCAGCGGCTCTCCAGCCTGGAAGGAAAGGTCACAGCGTTTCATGTGCGGCTTCGCCCGGCCCCCGCCGGCGAAGCGCAGGACCATTATCTCAAGCGAGCCCAGGCCCAGATCGAGGCCGCCCTGCCCGGTCTGCACGCCATTCCGGCGGCTGAGCGCGCCAGCAATAACCAGATCGTTCTGCTGGCGCATGCTGCCGCGTGGGGCACCTCCTCGATCGCTTTGCTGATGGGCATTCTGGGCATCGCCAATACCATGGCCATGTCGGTCTTCGAGCGAACACGCGAGATCGGCATCCTGCGCGCGCTGGGCTGGAAGCGCGGGAGCGTCATGCTGCTCATCCAGACGGAAGCGGTCGTGCTCGGCCTCGCCGGGGGGATTCTCGGCCTGGGCGTAGGATGGGGCACACTCCGGTTGCTTTCTGCCCTGCCGCAAACCGCGAGCATCGTCTCCGCATCCGTTTCTCCGCTGCATCTGCTGGAGGCGCTTGGTATTGCGGTACTATCCGGATTGGTTGCCGGTGCCATTCCCGCGTGGCGCGGCGCGCATCTCTCGCCGGTGGAGGCGCTTCGCCATGACTAATTCCCAGCTTGAAGTGCGCAACCTGTGCAAGAGCTTCGACGAAGGGCGCATCGAGGCTCTGCGCGGCGTGGACCTTTCCATTACCGCCGGAGAATACCTGGCCATCACCGGCGCCAGCGGCAGTGGCAAATCGACCCTCCTGCAACTGCTCGGGGGACTCGATACTCCCACCAGCGGCGAGGTATACTTCGAGAATGCGGTGCTGGGAACCGCCATCGGCCTGGATGCCTACAGAGCCCATCGGGTCGGATTCATCTTCCAGGCTTTCTATCTGTTGCCCACGCTGCGCGCAGATGAAAACGTGCAGGTGCCGATGCTGGCGGTGAGCGAGAATGCGCGCAACCGCGCCGAACGTGCCCAGGCCCTGCTCTGCGAAGTGGGCCTGGAACACCGCCTCAACCAGTATCCCAACGAGCTCTCCGCCGGCGAACGCCAGCGCGTAGCCATTGCACGCGCTTTGGCCAACAACCCCTCCATCCTGCTGGCGGACGAGCCTACCGGCAATCTCGACAGCGTAAACTCCGCGCGCGTGATGGAGATGCTGGTTGGCATCCATCAAGAGCGCGGCATGACGCTGGTCGTCGTCACCCACGAGAGCGAGATTGCCAACGCCGCGCCCCGGCACATTCGCATCCGCGACGGAAGGATCGCGCCATGAGACCGCTTTGGGCGGCGCTGGCCGCGATGCTGCTGCTGGCGATTCCCGCAAATGCGGCGGATGCTCATGCGGTGCTGGCAACCCCGCGCCAGCGCGTAAAGACGGCGGACTTCCGCGCCACCGGCCATCTTGTCCGGGTGGACGCGAGCGGCGCGCGCACGAGCTATGGCATTACGATCAAGGCCCATTGGTTTCCCGGCGTGCTGCGTGCGCTGGTGGAGATTGCCCCGCCGCAAAGCGATAGGG
Organism: Occallatibacter sp.; assembly: GCA_049521195.1. Lineage (GTDB taxonomy): Bacteria > Acidobacteriota > Terriglobia > Terriglobales > Acidobacteriaceae > Telmatobacter. The sequence goes on along the minus strand of JBEKPA010000100.1, from coordinate 7,590 downwards.
CCAAGCCGGGCGCGGACGCTCGCGCTCACATCCTCCTCGAGATGCGGCCGAGCGGGCAGAACACGATCCTTATCGCGCATCCCGGCGACAAGGCGCCCGCGGCGCTGCCGTTCGACGAGTGGAGCGACGGCCCGCTCGGCAACGGCTTCAGCTACGAGGATTTTCTTGAACAACAGTACTTCTGGCCGGGCCAGGCGCTGCTGGACGAGACCAAGTTTGGAGCGCGGGATTGCGATGTTGTGAAGAGCACGCCGGGAGCGGCTGACAGAACGCGCTACGCCGGGATAAAAACATGGCTGGACCACAGTATCGGCTTTCCTGTATATGTTGAGAAAACGCTGAAAGGAACCGGGGCGGTGAAAGAGTTTACCTATTTCGGCCTGCGTCACGACGGCGGCGTCTGGTCGGCAAACCAGGTGGAGGCCAAGACGCGCGGCCAAGCCGGCTCAACCCTGCTCATCCTCGATCGCGGCAGCGCCAAGGCAAAGCTCGGCCTCGTGGATTTCAGCCCCGAGCGACTCACCCGTTTCTAGGATCGCCCATGTTTGCACTTCTTTGGATTGCCGCCTCAACCGCAGCTCTGATCGGCGTGGGCTTTCTCTATCAATGGATCGGCGGTCACCGCGACCGGCTGCGCTTCGCCGGTTCTGGGCGCTTGGTGACGATTGGCCGCGGGTGCAGGCTCTATCTGCTGGAGAAGGGCGCGAAGAGATCGACCGGGCCAACCGTGCTCTTCGAGGCCGGCATCGCCGCCACCAATCTGAACTGGTTTCACATTCAGGAGATGGTCTCCGGCTTCACCGGAACCGCATCCTACGACCGCGGCGGACTCGGCTGGAGCAGCCCTTGCCGCACGCCGCGCACCCCTGGCAACATTGCCGTCGAATTGCACGACCTGCTGGAGCGCGCTCAGATCAAGCCGCCCTACATTCTGGTCGGACATTCCTTCGGCGGACTGGTGATGCGCCGTTATGCGCTGCTGTTTCCCGAAGAGGTGGCGGGTGTGGTGCTCATCGACCCCATGCGCTGCGAGGAATGGCCGCCACTCAACCCCGGCAAGCAATCCGAGTTGGATCGCGGCAAGAAGCTCTCCGGTTTTGCGGTTCCGATTGCGCGATGCGGGCTAGCCCGCCTGGCTGTGACCTCGCTGCTGTGCCGGTCAGGCCGCACTGCGCGGCAGCTGGCTGGAGCCGCTGGCAATGGCGGCCGCCAGGTGCTGGGGCGGGTCACGGACGAGGTGGGCAAGATGCCCAGCGAGGTTTGGCCCATCGTCGCCTCCCACTGGTCGCGGCCCAGCTATTACATCGGCATGCGCAGCCACGTGCAGGCGGTTCCCGATACGGTGAGAGAGATGGAGAACGCTGAACCCATCCACGATATTCCCGTGCTGGTGCTGACTCCAGGAAAATCGACGCCGCTATCGGTCGAGCGCCTTGGCCGCATCGGCGACCGCGTGGAACAGGTGATCGCCACGTCGAGCGCGCATTGGATTCACCTCGACGAGCCCGATCTGGTGATCGATTCGATCCGTGAGATGGTGGCGGCCGCAACCCACGAAGCCGTCGCAGCCGCAGTCTGAGGCGGCGTTCCCGCAGCTTGCGCGGCTTCCCGGTCGCGCTTCCAGACAGATCAGCGCTTCTTTGCAGGCTTTGAATCGTGCTTCTTCTCGACCGGCTTGGTTGGCTTAGCCGGTTGCCGCGCCTTGGAAGCCGCCGCGGGAGCCGGTTTGGCCTTTCCAGGCGCGGATTTGACCGGCGGCGCCTTGGAGGTCTTGACCGCGCCCTTGCTCACGGCGGCCGAAACACGGGCTACGGGCTTGGCCGCCTTGCTCTCTTTGCGCCCAGCCGGGGCTAGCGCAGGCTTCTTCACGACCGGAGCCGCCGCCTTTGCTGGCTTTGGCCTCGGTTCCGGCTTTGGCTTTGCCGCCGGCTTGGGCTTTTCCGTCTTTTCAGCCTTTGGCGCAATCGGCTTGGCGGCAGGAACGACAGCGACCGGCTGTTCAGCCTTCACGGGAGCGGGGACCGGAGCCTCCTTGGCCGGCTTGGGTGCGGCAGGCGTCCTGGAGTCGCGCTTCGCGGGCGCGGCAATGGGCTCGGGCTCGTCAGCCTCCAGTTCATCCTCGGCGGATTCGATTGCGTCGGATTCCACCATGAGTTCGGGGATCTCCATGTCCAGGTCGACCTTCGGCAGACTTAGACCCAGATCCAGATCGTCCTCATCCACGACAATCTCGTCCAGATCGTCGTCCTCCTCCGAACTCTCTTCGGAGTTCTCCTCCGCGTAGGAATGCTCCTTGAGCTTGGTCTCGGCGCCCCGCTTGGCGCGCGGCCTCTTAATGGCTTCTCTGGGCGGCGGCGCGGGAGGCGAATGCGGCTCCAGAAAAGCGCGAAACTCCTCCGGTGCCGTCAACCGGCCGTCGATCAGCTCCAGGAAAACCGCCCGGACAATCTCGCGGTAGGCGGCAAGTTCGGGCGTAATGCGCAGCTCCTGCAACAGGGCGTGCGGGATGCGCTGACGGGCTTCCGGCCAGACTTTGAGGAACAGGTTGAAGCGCTCCTGGACCTGCGGATCACTGCTCGTGAACCCAAGCCACAGAATCGCTTCTGGATCGTAGCTTGTAAACAGCTTGTAGCCGGCGGAGGGCGCGGAATTCTCTCCGGCCAACAGCGCCTTGGCGAAGCCGGCAGCCAGCGCGTCCAGACTGTTCCACTCCGCGACGAACCCCGGACGCAGCATCGTCTTCTTCAGTGCGGTCCGATCCTTTTGGGCCAAACCGGCGGTCAGCAACTGCATCTGCGCCGCCGACATATCGGCATGGACTCCCTGCGCCAGCAGCTCGACTGCCAGATCGTGCAGCGCCTTCAGCTTCTCCTCGTCGGCCTTGGCGGAGGTCCAGGCCGGGAACAGGACTTTCATCCAGCCCTCGGCCTCCAGCGCCCGCAGCACCTTCAGTGCCTCCTCTTCGTGGCCAATCTGCTCCAGTTCCTGCCGGCGAGCCTCGACGGACAGGTGCTCGATGACTCCGTCAGCCTTGGCATTTTCGTATCGAGTCCGCGTCTTGGGGTCCAGCTCCCATCCCAGCCGCGCACGATAGCGCGTGGCGCGAATCAGCAGCGAGGGATCGTCGAGAAAACCGTAATTCGAGACCAGCCGCAGCGTCCGCGACTCGATATCTGCGGCTCCGTTCATAGGGTCCATCAGCAGGCCGAACGATCCCTCATTGAGCGAGATGGCCATGGCGTTGACGGTGAAGTCCCGGCGCCGCAGGTCTTCCTGGATGGAAGCTGAATAAAATACCGGCTTGCCTGGCTTGGGATACTCGGCGCGGCGGGTACTGATCACGTCCACACGCACAGTGCCTGGAAAGCACAGGTAGAGGGTGCGCGAAATCTCATCCTGACCCCACACAGTGCCGCCAAGTTTCTCGATTGTTTTCTTTAGGTTAAGCGCATTTCCATGCACTGAAACCTCGAGACCGCGGACCGCGTGCCCGCTGGTCAGGTCGCGAACCGCGTCGCCGGTCAGAAAGAGTATCGTTCCCTCTTCGCGGGCTGCCTCGCGCAACTGGCGCAGGGCGTTTTGCTGGTCGGCCGACAGCCGGTTTTCCAAAAGATAGATGTAGTCGGGCATTGAACTTCCTGCTTCCGCCGTCTCAACCTCTAGCCAAGTGCCTGATGTTGTTACTGTTACAGCACAAACAGGCAGAGGCGGCAAACCAGTACATTAACACAACTCAGGCCGAATGGCTAGGTTTTGTTGCACTGGGTTTGCGGCTGTTTGTATTCGCGGCGTTTGGCCGATCCTCCGCCTCAAGGACAAAGACCTATGCGTGGGGGCCCCAGTCCGTGCGACAATCCAGAGCAATGGCTTCTGCTCGTAAGCCGGTGATTGTCCGCAAGTTCTCGCGCGATTGGTGCGCCGGCTACGCTGCCGCCAGTGTCGCCCCCGATGCGCCGGAACTGGAGATCCTCGACCTCAACGGCAAGGTGCTGCGCATCGCCTGGGGGCTGGTCAAGTGGGTCTGCTACGTTCGCGACCTCCCTGCCCCCTGGAGCGACCAGGCCAATCCCGAGCGGCTCTTGCACAAGCGCTTCTCCGTCCGTCCACGTACCGCGGGCCTCTGGCTGCGGATGACCCTGACCGACGGAGAAGAGTTGGAGGGCCTGGCAGCCAACGACCTTTCCCTGATCGAGGGCGGTGGCCTGCTGCTCACCCCGCCCGACACGCGCTCCAATACGCAGCGGATCTACGTGCCCCGGCAGGCCATCCAAACCTTAGAGGTGGTGAGCCTGATCGGCGTCGGCGGGCGCCGGCGCGACGCTGCTTCCCACCAGCGTGTGGAGCAGCCGGAGCTGTTTCCCGGCGCGCGGGAGATGCCGTAGACCGGTCGTCTGGTCATTTCAGGCGTGCCCTGGGATTCGCCCTTGCGGCGCACAAGTCAGGCCAGGCAAACCTTTCCGTTCCGGAAGACGCGCCCCTATTTCTTTTCCGTAGTAGCGGGCTGGCCGCAAACCGCTCTGGTCATCTGCCGGATCGCTCGTGAGATCACTGAATCGTCCTGAATGAGCGGTGTTGCGGTACTCTGCATCCGCCGGACAGCGGCGTAGTCGTTGGGAATCTTCCAATCAGCGGGTCTGGTGAGAGCCTCGGTAATATACTCTTCGTCGATCTCCGGGTTGAGAGGGTCGTATCGGTTGATCACGATTTCGAGTTTGGGGCCGCCGGCGGCGGAGAGCCTTGAAATCAGGCGATTTGAGTTGCGCAGTTCTGCAAGGCCGACCTGCGTGACCAGGTAGATGGTGGCGGATTCATCGAACAGACGCGTATGTTGCAGGTTGAGTTTCGATCCCGCATCGACCACCACATACTCAAAGTCCTGGCGGGCTACTTCCAACAGCATGTTGATGGCATCCTCGGAGACATGCGTGGGGGCCAGTTCGCTGGGCGCCGCGAGCAGGGATAACCCGGAGCCATGCTCTTGCAGCAAGCTGGCGAGAAAACTCGAGTCGAGGCCTCTGAAATTCTGAAAAGCGTCATCGATCGAGTGTTCAGCCTTGAGTCCGAAGTTGATCGCCGCGCCGCCAAGCGGGAGATTGAGATCGATCAAGAGAGTTCTTTGCCCAGATTCCTGGGCCAGCGACACAGCAAAACTGCAAGCCAGGGTAGTGACTCCGGAACCGCCCTTGGCGCTTAGGAACACCAGTAACCTGCCGCCCGTCTTCTTCGTCGGGCGGGCAGTCGAATGAAGGGCCGAGGCCCGAACCAGAGCCTCGGCCATGATGCGGGGACTGAAGGGCGGGGTGAGAAACTCGCGAGCGCCCGCATGCATGGATTTGAGCAGCAGGTCTGGATCGGCCTGTGCCGCGTAGACTATTACGGTTGCTAAGCCGTTGATACAGATGCTCTTTACCAGATCAAGGGCGTATTTTGGATCACTGTCCAGGTCAACCAGGACTACGTCAAAGTCGCGATTTAGAATTCGCGGCGCATCGTCGAGGTTGGGAGGGTAGGAATCGAACTCCTGAATTGGGCCGGTCCGGCACTCGCCCAGAGCCTGTAATGCGGCATTGCGGCGTTGCTCGTCCGGGCTGATGACCGCAACAGACAAGACGCCTGTGCCAGGGGAAGAAGGCACAACTACGTCCATTACTCTGGCCTTGGTCAGACGGCTGGTCATCTCTTCGGCCACAGGCGCGCCCGCGCTCTTCTCGGGACCCTCCTGCGATGCCGGTATTTCCTGTCCCATCGCCCTCGTCCTCTGTCACCTATTCTACTCACGCAGCATCCACAAAAACATATCCCTCACCGGAAGAAGCTGAACCCCTTCTTCTTTTCCGGGACGGCGGGCTGGCCGGTTACGGCTCTGGTCATCTGCCGGATCGCCCGTGAAATCTCCGAGTCATCTTCTATGAGCGGAATAGCTGTGTTCTGCATCCGCCGCACAGCGGCGTAGTTGTTGGGAATCTTCCATTCAGCCGGCCTGGTGAGAGCTTTTGTAACATGCTCCTCGCCGATTTCCATGCTGCGAGGGTCGTATCTGTTGATCACAATCGAGATTTTGGGGCTGCCGGCGACGGAGAGCCGCGAAATCAGGCGATTTGAGTTGCGCAGTTCGGGAATGCCGATCTGCGTCACCAGATAGACGGTGGTGGATTCATCGAAGAGATGCGTATGCTGCAGGTCGAGTCGCGATCCTGCGTCGACCACCACATAATCGAACTCCTGGCGGGCGACCTCCAGCAGTTTGTCGACCTCGCTCTCGGAGAATTGCTCGGTGGCCAGTTCACTGGGCGCCGCAAGCACAAATAGCCCGGAACTATGGCGCACCAACATGGTGGAGAGAAAACTCGCGTCGAGCCGCGCGGAATTCTCAAGCGCGTTTACGATCGAGTATCGAGCCTTGATACCGAGGTTGATGGCCGCATCTCCGAGCGGGAGATTGAGATCGATCAACAGGGTTTTTTGTCCAGACTCCTGGGCCAGCGAGACAGCATAATTACAGGCCAGTGTGGTGACTCCGGAACCGCCTTTGGCGCTGAGGAATACAAGTAGCCTGCCGTCCGCCTTCTTCGGCTGGCTACCTGTCTTACGAAGGGCTGAGGCCCGAGCCAGAGCCTCGGCCATGATGCCGGAATCGAAGGGCAGCGTGAGAAACTCGCGCGCGCCCGCGCGCATGGATCTGAGCATCAGGTCCGAATCGGCCTCCTCCGAAAAGACGATTGCGGTCGCCAGGCCATGGACACTGATGGCCTCCACCAGATCGAGGGCATGATTCGGATTACTGTCAAGGTCAACGATGACGATGTCGAAGTTTTGCCCTAACATCCGCGGCACATCGTTGAGGTCGGGAGGATACGAAACGAATTCCTGGATCTGGCCAGTCGGGCAACCGCTCAAAGCGCTCATTGCGGCGTTGCGGCGTCGCATGTCCGGGCTGATGACCCCCACGGACAAGGAGCCAGCGCCGAGAATGGGAGTCTCAGTCTTGTCCGCAACTCTGGCCCTGGTCCAGCCGCTAGCCATATCCTCCGCCAGGGGCGCGGCCGTCTCCGCGTCATGCCCGCCCATTCGCGCCTTTGCCTCGGCGTCGTGTGGGCCGTCCTCTACGGCCCGATGCATCTGAAAATCGCGCTCGATCTTGGTGTTTCCGGTCGAAGAGGGCGCATCCTGGATCGTCGCGTCCGCATTCGTCCCGGTCATGATGCGGATGCCCCGCTTGTCCAGATCGCTGTTCACCCTAGCGAGCAGCTCGCCGCCCAGATCGTGCTCTTCCAACAGCTGGCGAAAATGGCAGATCGCCGTCTCGTCCGGCGCGGGTGCCACGTCAAGATCGACTCCAACGAAGCTGCGCAGCACGGGCGACTCATAGAGCGCCTCCTCCGCGCCGGGGTCCGAGAGGTTGAACCACTGCTGTATGAGGTAGGTTCGCAACAGGATTGACAGGCTTGCCGGACGCTGGCCGCTTTCTGCTTGCGGATCACGCGACTCCACGAGAGCCAACAGCTCTCCCCATGGGATCACCTGCTCCATCCGGTCGAGAAACAGTTCCCGCTTGCTCTTCCGGGCAAACTTCTCTGAACCCTCCTGGGA
>JBEKPA010000099.1:0-11316 GCA_049521195.1 Occallatibacter sp. | reverse complement strand
GGCCATCGCACCCACACCGAGGCCATCCTCAACCAGGACAAGGCCACCGATACCTGGAACGAGTATCAGGCCCACAAGATTCGCGCCAACGATACCAAGCTGACCGCCGATCTGCTCAGCGTGGTAACCGTTGCCGACAAGGATGCCGCCAAGAAGCTCGCCGCCGAATATGCCAAGAGCCAGGCCGACAAAAAGGATGAGACCAAAGACGATATGGCCAAGGCGCTGGACTATGAAAAGAAGGTCGAGGAAGCCGAAGCCAAAGGCGACCGCTTCGACCTGGCCGAAGCGATGCTCGAGATTGGCCTGGTTATTACCTCGGTCACGCTGCTCACCCGCAAGCGCGCCTACTGGTATGTGGGCATGGTCTTCTCGCTTGCCGGAATCGCGTCCGCGGCCTCGGTGCTACTGCTCCGGTAGGGCTGGCCTTAGAGCTTATCCGTAAACTGCTGATTCTGTAGCGCCGCTCTCCAGAGCGGCTGTCGTGCAGGTCTCCAGACCTGCACTCATCGACCCTGGCGGCTTGGAAGCCGCCAGTACAGCCGGTCTGGAGACCGGCGCTACAATTTGCGGATAGGCTCTTATTCCCCGGGCATCTGCTCCAACTCTTCAATGGGACGCGGCGCGGCTTTCACCTGAGCGGTGGTCAGCAGGAACACAGCGACTACGATGGCAGCCATGCCGGCGAACTCTGCCGCCGCTGGCCGCTCGTGCAGGAACAGGATTCCGAGCATGACCGCGACCAAGGGGTTTACATATGCATTCGACGAGACCTTGGCTACGGGAACATGCTCGAGCAGATAGATGAAACAGGTGTAGCCCGCGAGCGAGCCGCCAGTGATCAGATACGCGAGCGACCCGATGGAGCTGGCGTTCAGGTGGAACTGCGGCCATTGGCCCAGCGCCGTGCCCAGCACGGTGCAAGAGACGCCTGCCACCAGCATCTGCCAGGCCGCTGCAACAAAGCTGTTCAACGGCAGGCGCGCACGCCGGGCTAGGATGCTGCCCGCTGCCCACGAGAGCGCGCCGGCCAGCAGGGCGGCGATGGCAAGCAGGAGCGCGCGGTTGCCGCCAGACACGCTTTGAATCGAAGGCGAGAGTAGAGCGGCCAGTCCGGCAAACCCCAGCAGCATCCCCCACCAGCCGCGCGCCGGCAGCCGCTCACCGCCCGGCAGCAGCATCTCGATCAGCGCCACATACAGCGGAGTGGCGGCAAACAGCAGCGAGGCCAGGCCGCTGGCAACGGTCTTCTCCGCATACACCAGGCTCACATTGCCTCCACCAAGCAGCAGCAGCCCGACCAGACTCAGCGTGAGCATGGTCTTCGGCGTTCCCAGCAGGCGCAGCCCGCGCCAGCGGCACCAAGCCAGCAGAATTGCGCCCGCGATAAGATAGCGCGTGCCTGCCAGCAGCAGGGCCGGCATCTGGGCCGCTCCAATGCGAATGGCCGTATAGGTAGAGCCCCAGCAGAAGTAGACGCAGGCAAAGGACAGCACGATCGAGGCGGTGCTGGCTTGTTTTTGCTGCGGATGGGCTGACTCGGGCTTGGGTTTCGCCATGCGGATGCTTCCATGCTAATGCCCGTGGCCTTCAATCAGCGCAGCAATGCGAAAGGACCGCGCCAGCCTGGCCTCGCGCAGCCGGATTTGCGCCTTTCGCCCGGCTGGCCGACAATGGTCTGCCATGGGATGGATGGAGCGGATGCGGATCGGCTGCGCGGAGCGGACGATCGCCGGCCTGCAATGGATCGCGCGCCGGCGGGGCGGCGTATCGGCTCTGCCCGCTCACCTGGAAACCGGCATCGAAGGCGAGGACGCAGCCTTCTTCTACCTGCGCCGCAAGGGCTACATGGTGGTGGCGCGGCGCTGGTCATCGGGCAACGCGCCAGGCGATTTGGACCTGATCGCCTGGCAGGGGCCGATGCTGTGCTTCATCGAGGTCAAGACCCGCACCGCTCACGACATCGCTCCCGCCGAAGCGCGCGTCGACTCGCACAAGCGCCACATTCTGCGCCGTCTGGCTCGCCAGTACGTCCGCCAGTTGCCGCAGGAGACGGCGCCGCCGGTCCGTTTCGATGTGCTCAGCGTCTATCTTGTGCCGGGAGAACAGAAGGAGTTCGTCCACTTTGAGAACTCATTCGGTTGGGACGAACGGCGGGAGGATGAGTGGAGCTGATCAGACCGGAAGCTTTTCGTCTCTGGATTGCCATGCGCACTTCCGCGGCCAGAATGTGACTAAGTTGGTCACATAGCGCTAGAATGGAATCATGCGAACCGCGAAGATCAGCGAACTGAAGGCCAAGCTCAGCGCTCATATCCAATATGTGAAGAACGGCGAGGAAGTGCTGATTCTGGACCGGAACAAGCCCGTCGCCCGATTGGTCTCCGCTGGCCCGTTTGAGGAATATGGCGACAGGGAGCGCCGCCTCATCGCCAAAGGCATTCTTACGCCCCCGGAGATGCCCCGGATAAAAGGAGAAACATGGCCTGAGCCGCCCGGCCCGATGATATCGAGAGAGGTCATGGAGCAGGTCTGGCGCGAGGAGCGGGACGGACGATGAGTCTGCCAGTCGCCTATTGGGATTCCAGCGCGCTGATCCCGCTCTGCGTGGCGCAGCCGCAGACGGCCGATGCGAGAGTACTCTATGAGAAGTTTGCCATCGTCGCCTGGTGGGCAACCCAGGTTGAGATCATGAGCGGATTGACCCGGCTTGAGAGGATGGGCCAGATTTCCCATGACCGGTTCCTCGCCGGCAAGCAGTTGGCGCGGAATCTTGTGCGCGGATGGATTTCCGTTAGCTCACCTGAGAGCATCGCGGTAGATGCCTGCTCACTGCTTGAGCTCTACCCGCTTCGCGCTGCCGATGCGCTCCAGTTGGCTGTGGCCTTGAATGCATGCGAGCATGAGCCACATGGCTTTCCATTCATCACGGCAGACCAGCGCCTTGCGGACGCCGCCCGTGGCAGCGGCTTTTCAGTCGAGTTGATCTGAGAGCAACTTGGCGCTGCCGGCCTTCCAGTTCACCCCCGCGCGTCCTCAAACTCCTCGCGCCATGCCATCTGAATGGCTTCTAGCCTCGACTCGCTGGACTTCAGCGGATCGTCGGCGAAGCCATCCAGCTCGGTCACGTAGCGGTGCAGGTCGGTAAAGCGCACCGTCAGGGGGTCCAGGGCAGGGAACTTCTCTTGCAGTTGAATGCCGATCTCTTCGGCGTCGGTCCACAGAATCTCGCGCGGCATTTAGGTCTCTCCTCAAAACCGGGGCAGGCTGGGCATCCCGCATTCCCACCCTTGCCACAAAAACAAGCGCGTGGCAAGGATGGGGCACCCAAATTCTGAATTGTCGATCACTTCTCCTCCGCCAGAGCCAGCGGCTTGCCCTCGGAGACGTAGTTGCGGTTCCACTTGGGAATCTCGACCACGTAGTCGCCGGGGCGGGTGATGACGGCCTGGCAGCCCAGCCGCGAATTCAACTGCTGGTCGGCGGCCATGTCCATGCGGTCCAGTTCGTCGTCGTCGGCTTCGCTGATGCCTGCTTGGTCCTTGATCCAGAGGTGGCAGGTCGTGCAGGCGCAGACGCCTCCGCAGGCGTGGTCGAGAAAGACATCATGGTTCTCGGCCACGTCGAGAAACGACATCGGCTTGCCGTGATGCTGGTAGGGCATGGAGCCAAACTCAAACTCGACCGTCCTGCCCTCGGGGAGAAACGTGACGCGCACCAGCTTTTCGGCAGGAATGCTCTTCTCGGTTGATTCGCTCATAAGATCCGTCTCTTTCGCATGTGTACTTGGCGTCCCACCCTAGCCGCAAGAACAAAGGCGCGCGAGGGTGGGGCACCCAGCTAACTCCGCCAGCTCCGCTAACTCCGCTTCACTTGAACTCCGCCGCGGCCATGGCATGAGGCGCGGTTACGGCTTCGCCTAACTCCTCGCCGGCCGCATCCATGGTTTTGCCGCGAATGGCGGTCGTGACCGCGGCCTCCATCATCAGTTCGGCAAAGCGCCGCGTAGCCTGGTCCAGCGCCAGGGTAGCATCGCGAATGGCAGCCGCGTTCTCGCCCAGCTTAACGGATTGCAAACTCATGCGCGCCGCCGCAATCGCCGCCTGCTCCTCGCCGGTCAACTGCTGCCATGCCGGGCTCTGCGGAGCGCGCTCGACCGCGGCAAGAATCGTCTCCGCCTCGTTGCGCGCCTCGATCAGCAGGCGCTTGGCAAAGTCCTCCTCGGCGTGATCGAAGGAGTCGAGAATCATGCTCTCGACCTGCTCGTCGGTCAATCCATAGGTCGGCTTCACCTCGATCTGCGCCGCCTGGCCGCTGCGCTGCTCGCGCGCCGAGACGTGCAGAATGCCATCGGCGTCGATGAGGAAGCGAACCTCGATGCGCGGCAGCCCGGCGCTCATGGGGGGAATGCCGCGCAGGTCGAAGCGGGCCAGCGAACGGCAATCGGCGGCCAGTTCCCGCTCACCTTGAACGACGTGAATCGCAACATTGGTCTGGCCGTCGACGCCGGTGGTAAAGTGCTCGGTGGCCGAGGCGGGAATGGTCGAGTTGCGCTGAATGATGCGCGCCACGGCGCCGCCCAGCGCCTCGATGCCCAGCGACAGCGGGGTCACGTCCAGCAACAGCATCTCCCCGGTGGTCTTCGATGCGCCGGCCAGAATGTCCGCCTGCACCGCCGCGCCCAGCGCCACCACCTCGTCGGGATTCAACTCGATGTGCGGCTTCTTGCCGCGCGCCGCGAGATGAAAAAGCTCGTCCACCAGTTGCCGCACCGCGGGAATCCGCGTCGATCCGCCCACCAGCACTACTTCGTCGATCTGCTCCGGCGCGATGCCGGCGTCGGCGAGGGCCTGCTTGCAGGGGCCGGCGGTGCGATCGAGCACCGGCTCGATGAGCAACTCGAAGACCGCGCGCGGAATCTCGCGCTGGTAACGGTCGCCGTTGGGCAGCTCGATATCGAAGTGCGCCGCGGCCTCCGTGGAAAGAGCGATCTTGGCGTCGATGGCCGCCTTGCGCAAGGCCTGCACCGCGCCGGGATGGCGGCGCAGATCCACTCCATGCTCGGCGTGAATCTCATCCAGGGCGATGGTCAACAGCAGGTTGTCGATGTCGTCGCCGCCCAAGTGCGTATCGCCATTGGTGGACTGCACCTCGAAGATGCCGTCGCGCAGCTTGAGGATGGAGATATCGAAGGTGCCGCCGCCCAGATCGTAAACCGCGATGGTGCCCACCTTGGCGCGGTCCAGCCCGTAGGCCAGCGCCGCCGCGGTGGGCTCGTTCACCAGCCGCAGCACTTCAAGTCCGGCCATGCGCCCCGCATCCTTGGTAGCCTGGCGCTGCGCATCGTTGAAGTACGCAGGGACGGTGATGACCGCCTGCGCGACCGGCGCGCCAAAGAACCGCTCGGCATTGCGCTTGAGCTGGCGAAGTATGTAAGCGGAAATCTCCGGCGGCGTGAACTTGAGTTCGCCCAGCTTGATGCGCGGCACTTCGCCCGCTTCAACGTCTTCGGCCAGCCGGAAGGGAAACAGCTTCAGCTCGTCTTGAATCTCCTCAAGGCCGCGGCCCATCAGCCGCTTGACGGAATAGATGACCCGCTCCGGCGTCTCGATGAGCGCCTTGCGCGCGGTATTGCCCACGGTGACCGTAGGCCGGCCACCCCCGGCGGGAATCGGATCGAGCGCCACCACCGACGGCACGAGGTTCAAGCCGTCCACGCCGGGAATCACCACCGGGGCGTCGCCCTGCATATAAGCGACCAGGGAATTGGTGGTTCCCAGGTCGATTCCGACTACGCGTCCTTCCGCCATGTTCTTCTTTCCGGCTCCATGGGGTCTGTCATCTATCCCGATCGCTGAGATTCGATGGCAAACCCCAATGTTTCGCTCACGTCGCGTACCAGATTGCTGAGATAGCGCCGCCGGTCGAGCAGCGCCACCATCGTCCTTTGTGCGGCCAGGCGCGCGGCCTTGTCGCCCGCGTCCCACACCTGCCACTGCGCACGCAGATCGTCGTCCACCGCCGCTAGCAGGCCGTCGAATTTTCTCTTGGCTTGGAACAAACTTGCTTCGAGCGCTTGATCGGTTTCGCCCAACTCGCGGGCCATACGCATCTCTTCCAGTTGCATGTTCAGGTCGAAGACCTCTTCCAGCAGATCGGCGGGAACCCGCGAGGCGTTCTTCCGCTCTCTGCTGCCGGGCTCCGGAGCCGGGTCCGGGCCGATCTCCGCGCCTTCCAGCTTGAGCAGGTACTCGGTGCGGCGGAGGGGGTCCTTGAGCGTGCGATAGGCGTCGTTCAGCAGCGCGGTATCGGCCAGGCTCCATTGCCGCTCGTTTTCGCCGGCGCGGGCAAAGCGATCGGGATGGACTTTGCGGCTGAGGCGGTGAAACTCCTGCTCCAGCGCGGACAGATCCAGATTGAGCCGCGGCTGCAAACCGAAGACGGAAAAATAATCGCCGCCGGGAGGGGGCTGAATCTTGCTGCAATGCGGGCAAAAAAGAGTGGAATCGTTGTGGCCGATCGAACAGGACCAACAGGCAATGGGAACCGCTGAATCGAGGACTTTGATCATAGTTGCTTTCTTGCAGAACCGGTGTTGACTTCCCAAGAGCGCCACAACGGCTCTTTTCCGAGCCAACATGGGCGCGAAAGAACCGGCGCCGGTTTTATTTCCCGAAGCGACGAACGCTGTAGGCGATCGGCAATCCGATCACGACCATGTGGACCAGCAGACCTTGAATCAGGCCTTGCAGGCCGTAAGGCCCTCTTGCATGAAGCGCGGAGAGCGGAAGAACAACGAGATTCATGAATTCTTGAACCGCTCCGCCAAAGAACAGGCCGCAAACCAGCGGGTACTCCTTCAAAAAGAGCAGCCGCCGGCTCGCCGCATAGTAGGTAGCCGCCGCCGTGAGAGCAATCAGGAAGTGCAGGCCAACGCCAAGAACATAAACTCCCGCGTTCCCGTGGCCAATAACCTGTCCACCCAGCAGACCTGCGGCAATCGCTAGCGGAATACCCCATCCAAAGAGAATGCAGGCTTGCAGAAGGTCTATTGTTCCGGCAATCACTCCACCCACCGCGATTGCCAACAGAGCGCCTCGTTCCTTGAAGGGCCATGGCGCGGATTTTTCCGTCATCCGGTTCACTCGCTTTCCTCTTTGATTTCCGATCAAACCTCATAGATATCTGCCGCAAGATTCCAACTTATCGCCAACGAAGGTTCCTGGCGGCCGCTCTACGACGAGAACGACGAACCGCAGCCGCAGGAGCGCTTCGAGTTCGGATTGACGAAGTTGAATCCCTGCCGCATTAGAGTCTCTTCGTAGTCCAGCGTCATGCCGTGCAGGTAGACGAACGACTTGGGATCGACGAAGACGCGCACGCCGTCGAAGTTGTAAATCCGGTCGCGTTCACGGGGCCGCGTATCGAACTTGATGGAATAAGAAAGCCCCGAGCAGCCGCCGCCCATCACGCCCAGCCGCAGCCCGCCCTCTTCAGGCGAGACGTCTTCCTTGGCCATGGCCGCGCGAATGCGTTTGATGGCGCGCTCGGTCACCTGCAATCCACCTGCGGACGGGGCGGACTGCGGCTCTGCCGCAAAAGCTTCTTGCGACGGCGGCGGTTGCGCTCCGATGGTCACCACGTTCGACATACTTGCCTCTTCTTACCGCGCCACCGCAACCGTCTCGGCGTCAGCAGTCTCAGCCGTCCGCCGCGGCGGATTCTTCTTCTTCCAGTCGCCGATGGCCGCGCGAATCGCATCCTCGGCCAGTACCGAACAGTGAATCTTCACCGGCGGCAGCGACAGTTCCTTCACAATGTCGGTGTTCTTGATGCCCAGCGCATCGTCCACGGTGCGGCCCTTGATCCATTCCGTAGCCAGCGAAGAACTGGCGATCGCCGAACCGCAGCCAAAGGTCTTGAACTTGGCCTCTTCAATCACCTGCGTCTCCGGGTTCACGCGGATCTGCAGCCGCATCACGTCGCCGCACTCCGGCGCGCCCACCAGGCCGGTGCCGACTTCCGTCGAGGCCTTGTCAAGCGTGCCTACATTGCGGGGGTTGTTGTAGTGGTCGATTACCTGGTCGCTGTATGCCATGGTTCAAATCCTCCTGCGGGGGAAGCCGCTGAAAATCAGTTGTCAGTTATCAGTCATCAGTTATCAGTTTTCAGTCGTCCGATGCCGGCGCTTGCGCGCTGACCACTGACCACTGACCACTGATCACCGACAACTAGCTTCAATGCGCCGCCCATTGAATCTTGGTCAGGTCGATCCCTTCCAGCACCATCTCGTAGAGCGGTGAAAGTTGGCGCAGTTTCTTCACAATGTCGATCACCTTGTCGGCCACGTAGTCCACCTCGGCCTGAGTATTGAAGCGGCCCAGCCCGAAGCGAATGGAGCTGTGGGCCACATCGTCGCCCAGCCCCAGCGCCTTCAATACATACGATGGCTCCAGCGTGGCCGAGGTGCAGGCCGAGCCGCTCGAAACCGCAACGTCGTTGATGCCCATCAGCAGCGACTCGCCTTCGACGTACACAAAGCTCATGTTCAGGTTGCCCGGCAGCCGGTGCTCCATGGAGCCGTTCACGTGGATGTAGTCCAGCTCGGACTCCAGCTTGTTCTTCAGCCGGTCGCGCAAGCCGCGCAGGTAAGCCGCTTCGGAGGCCATCTCCTCGCGGGCGATCTCGCAGGCCTTGCCCAGGCCCACGATCCCCGGTACATTCAGCGTGCCGGACCTCATGCCGCGCTCGTGGCCGCCGCCGTCGATCTGGGCGGCGATCTGCACCCTCGGGTTGCGCCGGCGAACATAGAGCGCGCCCACGCCCTTGGGCCCGTAAATCTTGTGGGCGGAGATAGAAAGCACGTCGATGTTGTCGGCGATCACGTTCACCGGAACCTTGCCCACCGCCTGCACCGCGTCGGTATGGAAGATGACGCCCTTCTCATGACAGAGCTTGCCGATCTCGGCGATGGGCTGCAGCACGCCGATCTCGTTATTGGCAGCCATGATGGAAACCAGGATGGTCTTCTCGTCCATGGCCCGCTTCAGGTCGTCCATTTCGATCAGCCCGTCGGCCTTCACCGGCAGGTAGGTCACGCGGTAGCCGTATTTCTCCAGGCGCTTGCACGTGTCCAGCACCGCCTTGTGCTCGGTCACCTGGGTGATGATGTGGTTGCCGCGCTCGTGGTACATTTCCGCGATGCCCTTGATGGCCAGGTTGTTCGACTCGGTGGCCCCGGATGTGAAGATGATCTCCTTGGCCGTGGCTCCGATCAGCCGCGCAATCTGCTCGCGCGCGGTCTCCACGGCCGCCTCCGCCTCCCAGCCGAAGGAGTGGTTGCGGCTGGCCGCATTTCCGAACTTGGTGGTGAAATAGGGCATCATCGCCTCCAGAACCCGCGGATCGAGCGGGCTGGTGGCGTGGTTGTCCATATAGATCGGCAAGGTCACGCCCGCTGGCGCTTCCACTTGACTGGCTACTGTGCTCGGCATATTCAGAATGATCTCCATTCTCATCAAGTCTTTTCTCCGCCCGCGGCGGAGGGGGAACTCTTCTCGCAGTGTCCGTTCCGTTACAGCTTCAAGGCAACCAATCCTCGGGCTTCGCGCATTTGCGGCGCGGGATGCTCATGTTCCGCCAGATCCTGAATGCTGATGCTCTTCAGCACTCCGGCAATGGTGTCGTTCACCCGCGCCAGGGGTTCCTTGATGGTGCAGCTCGGGGTCAGTTCGCACCCCTTCAATCCCTTGGTGCAGGAGGTAATGAAGAACGGCCCGTCGATGGCGTGGATCACCTCGTAGACCGAAACCGTGCGCGCATCTCGCGCCAGAGCGTAGCCGCCGTTCATGCCGGCGTGGGAACGCAGCAGGCCGTTCTTGGTCAGCAACTGCAGAATCTTGGCCAGCAACTGCGCCGGAATCCCGTATGCGTCGGCAACGTCCTTGGCGCTCAGCGCAAGCGTCTCCGGGTGCTCGGCCAGGTACTTGAGCGCCATCAACCCATAGTCCGCCTTCTTGGTCAGCTTGAGCATTCGATATCCGACTTCTTCGGTCCGCATTCAGTATACGACCGTTTCTGTCGGGATTTCAAGTCCCCTTTGCAATCGATCTCGCCCCAGCCTCAAAAAAATTCACGCGAAAGTGCGAAGATTGGACTGATTTTCGTTCTAAATTATCTAGAAGACCGCTACAATCTGGCGGAAAGAGTTCTTAAACCAACCGATCCAAAGGCAATGGCAACCATCTGCAAGCACCCCAAGGTTCGTATCGTTTCCCGGCACGAAGACACCGAGTTCGTCGAGTGCCTGGAGTGTGGCGATGTCTTCGACTCCGAGGAGTTCCACGACATGGAGATTGAGGAAACCGCTGAAACGGAGGATCCTTCCGGCGACTTCTGAGACCGCGAATCAAGCCGCAAGCCAAGCCTGCCTCACCTGACGCCCGAGCCGTTGGCCGCCGCGGCGCCCAACCGGCGCGCCGCGCCCCACGCGTACTGGAGGCCCGAGCCCACAGTCAGCGCGATGGTGGCACAGAGAGCCAGCAGGCGGAACTCCGTCACCCATTGGGCCGTGTTGAGCCGATGCAGCAGCACGGCGGCCACCGCGGCAACCTGGGCCACGGTATTGGCCTTGCCGAGGAGGCTGGGGGCGAACTCCCGCCGTCCCGCCGCCGCGTAAAGAATAGCCGCAACCACCAGGATTCCCACATCCCTGCCGAAGACCAGCACCGTCACCGTGACCGGAATTAACCCCAGGTGCGTGAGCACCAGAAATAGCGTGCTCAGCAGCAGCTTGTCGGCCACCGGGTCAAGGTACTGGCCCAGTTGGGTGCGCTGCTTCAGCACGCGAGCCAGCAACCCATCCAGCGCATCGGTCAGCCCCGCCGCCACAAACAGCCCGAAGCCCACGGCATAGTGAGCCTCCAGGACTGCGGCGACCAGGAACGGCGCCAGGCAAATCCGCAACAGCGTAAGCAGGTTTGGAGTGGCGCGGAATGGGTTCAACTTTGCGTTCGCAGCGTCAGCCATGGCAGGTTCTTTGGGAGCGGAAGTGCGAAGCACCCACCCCCAACCATGAGCGATCGCCAAAGCGATCCCCAGATGAATCCCAGGGAATGCGGTTCACCGGCGAAGGATGGGTTCATCGTTCGTTCACGATGGTAAAGCATGGACGCCGGGCGCCGCATCCCCGTCTTTCCCCGCCGCATCGTTCCTGATAGACTACCTGATATTGGAATGCAGGCGCGTAGCTCAGTTGGTTAGAGCGCTTCCTTGACACGGAAGAGGTCGCTGGTTCGAATCCAGTCGTGCCTACCA
>JBEKPA010000098.1:0-11321 GCA_049521195.1 Occallatibacter sp. | reverse complement strand
CGGCTGGCTATTCTCAAGCCCTTGTCAGCGGCGCTCTCTATTGGAACCGGCGGACCCTTCGGAGCGGAAGGCCCCATCATCATGACCGGCGGCGCATTCGGGTCGATGATCGCGCAGTTTTTTCATCTCACCGCCGCTGAGCGGAAGACTCTGTTGGTGGCCGGGGCGGCGGCGGGCATGTCTGCGACATTCGCCGCGCCATTGTCGGCGATTCTGCTTGCCGTCGAGCTGCTGCTGTTCGAATGGAAACCGCGCAGCCTCATTCCCGTCGCGTTGGCCAGCGCAACCGCGGGAGCCATGCGGCGATACCTCATCGGCCTCGGCCCGCTGTTTCCCACGCCGCCGCACCCGGTATTCATCGGCCCGGCGGGGCTCATGGGCTGTGTTATCTGCGGTATTTTAGCCGGGGCGCTGTCCGCATTGCTAACCGGCGCAGTCTATGCCTCCGAGGACGCCTTCGCCAAGCTGCCCATTCACTGGATGTGGTGGCCGGCTATCGGAGGCTTGGCGATTGGGTTGGGAGGCATGATCTTCCCTCAGGCCCTCGGCGTGGGTTACGACACCATCGGCTCGCTGCTTCAGGGCAACGGAGCCCTTGGCCTGCTGCTTGGCATCCTGCTGGTGAAGTCCACCATCTGGGCGGTATCGCTGGGATCGGGAACATCGGGCGGCGTTCTGGCGCCACTGCTGATGATGGGCGGCGCCTTGGGCGGCCTTGAAGCGTCATTTCTTCCCGCGGCAGGCGCCGGGTTCTGGCCCCTCGTCAGCATGGGAGCAATCCTTGGCGGCACCATGCGCTCGCCACTCACGGGAATCGTATTCGCGATCGAACTGACACACGACGTCAACATGATTCTGCCTCTGATCGTTGCCGCCGTCATTGCTCACACCTTTACGGTGCTGGTGCTGAAGCGCTCTATTCTCACGGAAAAGGTGGCGCGCCGCGGGTTTCATCTTAGCCGAGAGTACAGCGTGGATCCGCTGGAAGCGCTGTTCGTCCGCGAGGTGATGCGGACAAGACTGATCGCGTTCGAGGGGAGCGGCTCTGTCGAGGAGGCGCGGAGTTTGTTGAAGAATGGCCATCCTGCTCGCGGGCAGCACCTCTATCCTGTCATCGACGCGGACCGCCGCCTCAGCGGAGTTGTCACGCGCAAGGATCTGGCCGCTTACAGTGGCGAACGGACTCCGATGTCCGACGTTGCGCGCGGCAGCCCCGTGGTGGCATTTGCGGACGAGCCACTGCGAACTGTCGTCTATCGCATGGCAGAGACGGGCCGCACACGGATGCCTGTCGTGGACAACAACGCAGAGCGCCGGATAGTTGGGATGGTTTCGCTCGAGGACCTGTTGCACGCGCGCGCTCGCAACTTCACCGAAGAGCGCAGCCGCGAGCGTGTTCTGCGCATCCGTCTTCCTTTCCGCAGCGCAAAGGACTCGTCCCCAACTACGAAGTAGGAGCCTTCACCCTCGGATGGCGAGTGGAATCGCAATCCGCCACGGGAGACACGCAATGGTCAAGTTCGATCCGGAACACGCCGCTGTCCATTATCCCCCCGATCGCCGCTTCCGCATCTGGATTCGGCCGACCATCCTGATCGCTGCCGCTGTGCTGATCCTGCTGCCCGTGCTTGCGGCATGGATTGAAGTTCTATTTGCCGGACTCCCTCGTATTCCCCCTGTCCCGCAGATCTATCCCAACAACTTCGCAGGCCCGCACGGCTTTCCAGTGTGGGTGCGATACTGCCACTTCTTCAACTTCCTTTTCGTGACCATGCTGATCCGTAGTGGCCTGTCAATCCTGGCCGATCATCCTCGCCTCTACTTTAACGATCACTGCACGCCCGGCAGCGAATGGATTCGGCTGACGCCGATCATTGTCCCGAAGGATCGCCTCTGGACGGCAAAGGAAGATGCCCGCTACGTTTCGCCCATCGTCGCCACGCCCGGCTACCGGCATACGATCGGCATTGCCCGCTGTTGGCATTTCCTCGACGTATACGGCTTCATCGTCACGGGCATATTCTTCGTCGTCATGCTCTTCGACACGGAACAGTGGCGGCGGCTCGTTCCGCAATCGCCGCTGGTGCTGCTGCAAGCCTGGAACACATGGGTCCACTATGCGACCTTTCACCTGCCATCCGAGTTCAATGGATTCTACGGCTACAACGCTCTGCAGCAGATAGCCTATTTCTGCGTCGTCTTCGTCTTCGGCCCGCTGGCGATCCTCACCGGCATCGCCATGTCGCCCGCCGCGGTGAATCGCTTTCCCTGGTATGCAAAGCTCTTTGGGGGCAGACAAGCAGCGCGCTCCATTCACTTCTTGACGATGCTGAACTTTTTTGCGTTCCTTATCGTACATGTGACGCTCATCGTGATGACGGGCTTCGTGCGCAACATGAATCATATTGTCATGGGTACCGACGACATGAGCCATCGGGGAGCAATCCTGGGCTTTGCCGGCATCGGCGTAGTTGGTCTTTCGTGGGTCGTGGCGCACTACGTTTCGTGGTTTTACCCCCGTCTTCTGCAGCACGCGCAGAAGTCCATCACCTATCCCTTGATGCTCACTACGCTTAACCGCCTCCCGCCCAATGAGAATTACACAGAACATGACATCTCTCCGTATTTCTGGCCGAATGGCAAGATTCCTGTACGCGAGGATTGGAAGCAGTTGGCAAAGGAAGGGTTCCGGCAGTTCAAGCTGAAAGTAGGCGGATTGGTCGAGAACCCAGTCGAGCTTACTCTCGCGGAGATCGAGAGGCTGGGCAAGGCCGAGAACATCACCATGCACCACTGCATTCAGGGCTGGACCGGCATCGCCAAATGGGGCGGGCTTCCCATGAAGTCATTGGTCGAACTCGTGCGGCCGAAGCCGAATGCCAAGGTTGTCGCGTTCTTCTCCTTTGGCGGGTCGCTCTACGGCGGCGAGTACTACGACACGCAAACCATCGACAACGTACTCAAGGCGGAATGTCTGCTGGCTACCGAGATGAATGGGAAACCCCTTACGGAGGTCTATGGAGCCCCGGTGCGGCTACGGGTCGAGAATCAGCTCGGCTACAAGATGGTGAAGTGGATTGAACGGATTGAATTCATCGAGTCGGAGAAGTCCGTCGGCCTGGGTGAGGGCGGCAAGAACCAAGACGATGAATACTTCGATCTGCTGCCGAATATCTGAGGATTTCCATGGACCGGCACAAGCTCACGAATGGAACGCATGGCCCCTTCGAGAAAGCCCCTCTGTTGCTTGCACACATGCGGCTGGAGTGGCTCTTGAAGCATTATCCGGCACGCGTAGTCTGGGCCGTCTATGTTTGCATCAACGGCTTCATCACCATCGGACTGCTAGCATTGCTCGCCCTTGTTACGGGCAGCCCCTTTGTCTTCCCATCACTCGGTCCAACTGCGTATTTGTTCTTTTTTTCCCCGCTGGCCGAAGCCTCCAGCCCACGCAATACCATCCTGGGTCACGCGATCGGTTTGATCTGCGGTTACGGAGCGTTTGTCCTGGCCGTGGCTTCCAGTCCGCCCTTTGGCATGCACCCCGGCGTCCATGGCCCCAGAGTCCTGGCCGCTGCGCTCTCGCTATCGGCAACAGGTGCGCTGATGGCCCTGTTCCGCGTGAGCCATCCACCGGCAGGAGCGACAACGCTCATCGTTTCGCTCGGCATCATTTCCCAGCCCAAGGAACTCGTCATCATCGAGATTGCAGTAATTTTGCTCACTGCGCAGGCTCTCGCAATCAATCGCCTTGCGGGGATACCCTTTCCGCTTTGGCGCGACCGCAATCCTGCAGATATGTCTGACAGGGCGGTGAGGGGATTCCCGAAGCAAAACGAATAACTCCCGGCGCGGACCGAATGCGATTCGTTGCGCGGCTGCTGGGTAAATGGAAGAGCAAGGCGACGGCCCAGCGGCTAAACGGTTGCGCCGACGGCGGATGACTCCAGATCGATTGCGCGTGGAAACAGAATGTTGTTTTCCAGATGGATGTGTTGGTGAAGGTCCTGCTGAAACTCCTTCAGGCCGTCGTAGTAAGCGTGATACGTCGGGCAGGCGCCAACCGGCGTGGTGAAGCCATCGCTCAAGCGCTGAATCTCTGCCATCAGGGCTCCTGCGGCCTCATGTTCGGTGGTCATCATGGCAATGGGATTAGCGACCGTGCCGAAGCACGCATCGGGCTGCGAACTGCCTGATGCCAGTGCGGCTTCGAGGCCGGCAACGTAGGGAAACAGGATGTTCTCTTCCTTGGCAAGATGATGGGTCAGCTCGTCGTCGAGTTGCGCGAGCGCCCGTTGGATTGCGGGCAAATGGGCCTGGGTATCACCGTGGCGATTGACCACCTTCTGTGCCAGCACCGCCAAACGCGGCAACTCCCTTTTCACAAACGAGTGATGCTTGGCGACGATATGCTCGATGAGCTGCCGCAGAGGGGTCTGTGTCCAGTCGACGGGTGAAGGCGCGCTGGTTGTTGCGGCGGAGTCGAGTGCGGCGAGGACTTCGTCGATGGAGAGATGGCGGGCGATACAGGCATCGAGAAGCGGTGTGCGCCCGCCACAGCAATAGTCGATACCGAAGCGCTCGAAGACACGGATGGAGTGGGGTTGTTCGAGCGCGAGCTCACGAACGGTCTGTGTAGCGGTAGTCATGATCTTCTCCTGAGTTCACTTTAGAAGGGTCGCGTGCGCAGCGCAGCGACTTTAGTCACTGGGACGAGATGTATCGGCGGCGCTCAACCATCGCAGTGCGCTAAACTCTCCCCATGAGCACCGAACGCCTCGATCTGGCGGCGATACTGGAAAAGACCGCGCTTCTATCGAGCTTGTCTCGCACGGAGATCCAATCGCTGGCAGCGCGGACGGTGCGCAAGCACTTCAAGAGCGGCGAGTTGCTGTTCTCGGAGGAGGAGCCGTGCCACGGACTGCACATCATCGCGTGCGGCAAAGTACGTATCTTCAAGACGTCGGTGAATGGACGGGAGCAGGTCCTGGCGATGAACCATGCGGGCGAGTCGGTGGCCGAGCTGCCGGTCTTTGATGGCGGGCGCTACCCGGCTTCCGCCATGGCAGTCGAAGACGTGGAGATTGCGTTTATCTCGCGCCAGGATTTTCACGCATTTTGCATGGAGCATCCCGAGGTTGCGCTCAAGATGCTGGCGGTGGTGGGCGCGCGGCTGCGCAGGCTGGTGGGCATCATCGAGGAGCTATCGTTCACCACCATCCGGCAGCGCCTGATTTCTGTTCTTCTACGGTTGGCGGAGACCGAGGGCAGGCAGACCCAGCGCGGGATTGAATTTCAATTGCCGGCAAGCCACCAGGAGCTGGCCAGCCAGCTCGGGACCGTGCGCGAGTTGATTTCGCGCAACCTGATGCGGCTGCAAGCCGAGGGCCTCATCGATGTTGACGCACGGCAGATCGTGTTGAAGGATAAGAACGGCCTGAGCGCGCTGCTGACGCCAACGCAGTAGCGGCGTCAGTGATCGTAGCTGTCCGCGTTGGGGATAAGCTGCATGTAGATCTCTCGCGGAATGTTGGCCTGCCAGTGGCCTGTGGCGCGCGCCGCGCCAACCAATCCAAAGAACACCAGCGCCAGCATTGCGGCGACCATCCCCGGCTTGAGTGCGCGATGCCGCCATCGAGCTGCCGCTTCGGCCGCCGGCCCATCGAAAGTGCGCGACCTGCGCGGTGCGAGCGAGAGATGCAGCGCATTTTCCGCGGGGCACACAGCAATGCACTCCATGCATCCGGTGCACTCGACCGAGCGGATCTGCACCAGCCTGTTCACCGGGAGATGGGACGGGCAAGCCTTGTTACACTTGCCGCAGTCGATGCAGGCATGAGCGTCGCGCCGAATCTTGATTGGGCTTAATGTGGAGACGATGCCCATGAGCGCGCCGTATGGGCAGAGAAAGCGGCACCAGAAGTTCTGGATGAAGACCGACAGCGCGATCAGGGTTGCAATCACCGCTATTCCCAGCGTGCCGATGGTCCGGAAAAAGTTCAGCATCTTCACGTCCGCAATGATGCCGAATGGGGACGCGAGAAAGTCGCTCAGATCGTGCGCCGGCATGGTGAAAATCACGTAGAGGAAGAAGGCCAGCAGAAGGTACTTGAGGCTGCGCAATGGAATATCGAGCCACAATGGCACGGGAAGACTGCGACGAAACAGCTTGCGGCCAAGCTTCCAGAGATACTCGGAAACCGTGCCGATTGGGCAGAGCCAGGAGCAGAACGATTTCTTTACCAGCAAGCTGGACAGCAGAAAGACGCAAAAAAGAATCATTGCCGAGGGATGGATCGCCGGAATGTGGTGAGTGAGGAGAAAGCATCTCAGATTCATCAGCCCGGCAATCGGCAGCCAGCCGTCCACGCCGGCGGGCCGTTCGACATACGGTGAGTTGCCCTGGCTCTCAAAATGGTGGACCCAGAGAACAAACCGGACCCCGACATATGCGTTGACCAGAAGGAAGGCGATCTGCACGGCGCGCCGAATTTGCTTCGAGCGGTCGGGCGACAATCTGCGAAGGAGATGCTTCTTCCGCTTTGCCGGCGCAACGCCGGTCGTTGCAACGCTGGACGCAGTTAGGTTCAACTTGCCATCCTTCCACAAATCACAATAGACGGCGCGGCATGCCCAGAATAGGACTTAAGTCACAGCGCCTGCGATGAGCGATGTGCGAACGTCAGAGAGAGCATGGAAAGCGCTCGCGCCGCGGCAACAGCCTCGGCGGCGCTTGAACTCAACGAGGAGATGCAGGGTGCGAGCACAGCCAAACACGAGCCGAGTTGGGGAGCACAATCACCAGGCATGGTTTCTGCCGCGCGAGCACGGAGCAACAGCGATGCTGTTGACTCCCATCGTCTGCACCGCGATTCTTGCGCGCACGTGGCGCTGGAGCGAACTGGCCACCCTGACGGCCGCATTTGCGGCATTGGCCGCCAAGGACCCTATGGTGGTATTGGTGCGGCAGCGCTTCGTCTGGAAGCAGAGGCATCCGGAGACAGCCGTTGCTGCGCGGTGGCTCGCCGGTTGGAGCGTTATCCTCGTCGCGAGCGGGCTTGTGCTCCTGACAGCGTGGCCGCTCAAGGCGATGGTTGCGATGGGACTAGGCGTTGGCGTATTTTCGGCGCTTGCGGTCGCCGTCAACATGAAGAACCGTCAGCGCTCGACGCTGTTTCAGATCGCCAGCGCGGCGGCTCTAACCTCCTCCTCGCTGGCCACATCCCTTTCGGCAACCGGCGCCATTGCGCCCTGGTGTTGGTGGCTCTGGCTTTTGATGGCGATGCAGGCCGCTGCGGGAATCCTGGTGGTTCACGCTCGCCTCGATGCACGTATCGCCGTGCGCGTCGCGTCGAGCGCAACAGCACCCGTCAGGGAAGATTTTCGTCGCGTGGCTCAAATCTCGCTGATTGTGCTGATCTGTGCTGCGGTAACCGCCATCGTCCTCAGGCGTGGATTCGTCGCATTGGCGCTGCTGGTGGCTGTTGTGGGCTACGGGTACGATCTCCGTCGCCAGCGAAGTACTGCAGCCCTCCAGATTCCACTCACGAAAGTTGGCCAGCGGGCGCTGGCGCTGGCCTCTCTCTTCGCAAGCCTGCTCATCCTGGGATTGTGGTGAGCAGACGAGGTTTGCGCCTGGATAACCGCCTATCCCGACATTGGGCAGTGTTGGTGAGGGTGGACAGTCGCTCCTAGCGGGGATTCGTCGGGGGGCCGCAAATAGCTGCAAGAACAAACCAAGTTGTTGATATTTAGAGGCTTAGGCATCATAACGATAAATCGCTCCCCTGAAGCGTGCAACTGGCCGCCTTCGGCCAGACAGGATGAAGAGGAACACGATTTGTTACTTGGGAGTCGCCAAGGCTCCGCTGATCAGCTTATGCGGATTTCCGGGTTTAAGGTAATAGGCCAACGCGCATTTCGAGGACAGATCCAGCTCTCCTGACACCAAGTATCCATCCGCCAAATTTGGACCTGCACCACTGACGTGGTCCCGGTAGTTCGGACAGTATTTTGCTTTTTCCTTAAGTGGAAGTTCCTTTTTTTGCCTGCCAAGGGTACTGGCAGGCGGTTGAAGTACACCTGATCGGGCGTCTGCGCATTCAGGCTGGAGTGCTGCCGGGGAATGTTGTAGAAGTCGATGTAACGGCCGATGGACTGCCAGGCCTCGTTGACCGGGGCGTAGGCGTGCAGGGAGACCTTTTCGTACTTGAGACCCGTTCGACGAAGATTCGCCGCGGCGAATCGCGCCAGCGGCCCCTGCCGTCCATGCTGATCCTGATCCCTTCTTTCTTTAGCCGCCCCGTAAAGGTTTCGCTGGTGAACTGGCTGCCCTGGTCGGTGTTGAAGATATCCGGTCTTTCGTTCCTGGAAAGGGCTTCCTCCAGCACCTCGATGCAGAAGGAGGCCTCCATGGTGATCGACAGCTTCCAGGCCAGCACGCGGCGGCTGTACCAGTCCACCACCGCGGCCAAGGCCACCTTCGCCTTGAACGCCGCTGTATGGTTCCTGCGTGGACGTCTGCTCATCCGTTCTCTTCTTCACAGCCATCTTAGGCTGCCAAAGAACAGAACCTCCACTTAAACCCCCTGTCCGAATTTGCGGTACCGGCTCTCGGCTTGATGGTGCCCTTCAACGAGTCTTGCCGCAGTCGTATCAAGGGCGGAGTAAAAATAGTTCGCTGGGGCGGAGTAAAGGTAGGCCCGTAGTTTGATGTCGGTCAGTCTCCACAAGCCTCTCCAGATCACCGTATTGCCGGGTGGGAGATCGTGCGCCCGCGCGAGATAGCCGCCTAAGCGAGCCAGCTTCATGATGTAGTGTCCGAGCGATGCTGCTGGATGATGGGCAGGTTTGTTGGGCAGCAAGTCATCCAGCAGGTATTGGTCGAGTTCCGTAAATGCTTCATTGGGCGATGCTTTTGGCTGTGTGCGACTCTGCATGGTGATCCAAAAGATTCTCCAACTGAGGATGCTTAGAACGAGTATGCAAGCCCAGCAAGCGGAACCACTGTGCTTCGTAACCCAGCGCTATTCAACTTGAATGTCGCATTACCTGTGAGAATCAAATGGCCGAAGGGCCGCAGCTTCATGCCCAGCGCGAAATTGTTCATCGTGTATGCGCTCACTTCGGGTTCAACCGATAACACATTACCCACAATCGGAACAGAAACTGTGGATGGGCGAGCTAGGCGCGGCGCGTCATAATAATGCTGACCTAATAAGTCGGCGATCAGCATCAATCGGTTTTTCACTACATCCGCATTGGCTCCAGCGGTATAAAAGAAGTCTGTGGGCAATTGCTGCTTTGCCCCTTGAGCATTTGCGTTCAGGATAGAGTCGCCGTTCCATTGAAAGCCGATATTGCCGTGAACGGACACAGGTTCCTTAACCGAGGCCGCGAGATACGGCTTTAGTCCAACCGTGCCCGAACCCAGAAAATTCAGCTCATCCCCCGATGGGATTCGTACATCGACACCAGGGGCCAGTCTTATCTTTGCCTTATCGAATGCCTTCCATTTGGCTCCCACAACAACATCCGCGAACCCAAGCGACGAACCCGGCACATACTCTTGGAAACCAGCCGATGCCGCGCCCTGAGTCGAATACTCAGTGCCATTCACAGCTACGGACATTGCGATTCTTTCAAAGGGTATTGCCGCCGACACATCTATGTTCTTTGTCAAACCGAATACGGCCAGGCCGGTATACTGATTCGCTTTGATGTCGAAGCGATTGCTGGTTACCGTGTAGACAGTGACGCCCGTGATGCCGCCTGTGCATGCAGCAGTCGAGCAGGTTAAGACAATGGGCAGGTCTTTCAAATCCGTTCCGTCAATGCTTCCGAAGTTGAAACGCTGATAGCCGAAACTCACCAGGAGGCGGTGTGGCCCTATCGTCTCAGCCCGCTCTGAGAATATGGCGCCCAATGTTTCGTTCGCCGGAACAAGCTGACCATGTTCGACCGTCAAAACCAACCCCGCCGGTTTGGCCGTAGGCAATTGACTCAGTTCGGTGCCGAATGGAGTATAGAAGGCGCCAAATGGTTGGGCAGGCGTGCGGAATGCGGCTGGAAGCAGGCAAAACAGATCGGTTGTGTGGGTCGTCGTGCACAGCTGTGCGCTACAAAGCACAGCGTGGCTTATCCCAAACACCAAGAGTACTGAGAAAATGCGCTTAAGCATCGTTCCTTCCTAAGATCACGCAGTTCACAACTCAGAGTTCACGAAAAGGTCAATCAGGCACTGGAGAAACAGTCAATGGAACGACCAGGCTTGTCTGCTGGAATCCCGTCGGAGCCTGTGTGTCGGTGGCCACTACGAGAACAGCATACTTACCGGCTGGTGTCACTGTGTTCCCACCGGAGATAACGGGGGGCGTGAAGTGGCCACCACACGAAGTGAATCCGACGCACCCTAAGGCGACAACTGCGCAAACAAACCAGCGTAGGCCCCTCTTGCGGTGAGAACCCGGGATCAGAAAACCGAAGCCCAGAATAGCAAGGCCGGAGGCAGGCAAGAGGCAGGCGCCGTACGGCAGATGTTCGCCGCCATGCGAGTTCATCGCCGTCGTCGTTCCCGCGGACGAACCGATTGTAACGGTAATAGGTTGCGAGGTTGCGGAAGACGACAGAGTAGTAGGAGATACATTGCAGGTTAGGTTGTAATTGGAAATTGGAGCAAAAGCGCCACCATTGAAGTTCGCTTCCGTGCAGCTTAATGTAACTTCAGAGTTGGCAGGCCACGCCGGATTTGTGAGGATCTCAAGGGTGATCGTTTGCGATTGCCCGGCGAAAACTGCACCTACAACCACGATTGCCGAGATGCTCTGTATTGCTTGAGTGGGAGGCCCGGTTTGCGACACCTGAACCCAATAACTGGTGTCAGCGGTCAGGACCGGAGTTGTAAAAGTGCTGCTCGTGGCCCCAGCAATCGCGTTGGTCGTATCCCCGCTGAGCCCCTGATACCATTGATAGCTCAAGGCGCCGGTACCTGTGGCAGTGACACTCAATGCGACCGTCTGGCCTGAGGCAATCGATTGACTCGCGGGCTGCACCGTGATCGCCAGAGCGGAAACGACGGTGATCGTGGCAGTCGTGCTGTTGATTGTTTCATACGGAGGTCCGCTGGCCAACACCTGCACCCAATAACTAGCGGTGGCGGACAGGGCCGGAGTGGTATAGGTTGCGCTCGTGGCGCCCGCGATCGGATTGGCTGTGTTCCCGCTAAGCCCCGAATACCATTGATAGCTCAAGGCGCCGGTACCTGTGGCAGTGACACTCAATGCGACCGTCTGGCCTGAGGCAATCGATTGACTCGCGGGCTG
>JBEKPA010000097.1:0-11322 GCA_049521195.1 Occallatibacter sp. | reverse complement strand
ACGACGGCCCGGACTCCGGTCTCGTGAAATGCCCGCATCACTCGTTCGCGCTGTTGCGGCGGCAGTTGCCAGAAGACAATTCCCCAGTCCTTGTCGGCCTCTTCGGATTCTGGGCCGTCGAGCTGAGTGCGGTCCCATGGTTCGATGCGCCAGGGGAGCGAGCCGAACTCCGCCACCAGCCGAATGCGCGCCACGTAAGCCCAGCTACAGCGGAAGTTAGCATCGCGGCGGCCGATCAGGGCCACGGTATCTCCCGGCCGCAGTCCATACTCTGTCAGAGCGGCGGCCAGCTTCCATTGCGGATCGCGATGGAAATCCTGGCGGTGAAGCGCGGCCTGGATTGTCCACAGGTCATACCTTTTCAGCTCCGCAAAAGCTCCGATGGCGTACGCCGCGAACACCAGGGCGAGGAAAGATCGCCGCGCCATGCGCCTGGAGTCGAGCGAGAGCGCGAGAGGAAGCATGGTAAGCAGCAGTAGTATCCCAGCAAGATTGCGCTCTTCCACATGCACCAGCAGATACGGGATCGCGGCCAGCGCGGGGAGAATGAGAATGGGCCAGAAAGTTCTCGAACCTCGCAGCGCGGCCTCTCGCCAATCGCGCTTCCATGTTATGGCGAGCAGCACCGCGAGAAAAGCCCACAGTATTGGATGGGCTTTCACGATCTTTGCCAAGAAGTAACACCCCTTGGCGGCCGCCGCTATCTGATTCGAGATGCTGAAGAAATGGTGGAAGCCGCGATACCAATAAGCCAGGTTGTTATATGGCGGATAAGTGCTCGAAAACGGTCCGGGAAACGCAAATACAGGCAGATCGCTCAGCAACCTCAGGGTTGAATGAACCGGCTGGCCAAACTGGGCCGGGCCTCCCTGCCAATTCGCCCAGTGCGGCAGGTGATTCACATGGAAGGCGTAATTCAACTCCCCGGAAGAGCCCAGCGTGAACTGGCCGTAAGACCAGGAGATGCCGCAGACATAGGGAATGAAGAGAGCGAGAAAAACCGACGCGCCGATGGCCAACGTGCGCCACGGGACCGTCTCCGCGAATCGCGCCAGCAAGAGAATCAACAGAAAGATCGCGGCGTCGCAGAAGAAGACGCCCTTTACCCAGCATCCCAGGCCCAGGATCAACCCCAGAATCGCAGCGGGCATTGCGGAGCGGAGGCGGATGGCGCGGAGAAGTTGCGCCGCACCGAGAATGAGCAACAGGGAAACCAGGAGGTCGGGAGCGACGCGCGACACCTTGTCGAAGCAGAGTTCATAACTGAGGAAGACACCGCAGACCGTCCAGGTTATAACCGGCCGGCAAACTTCGCTGTCTGTGGTCAGATCGTGGAATGCCGCGGCTTGGCGAACCAGGTAGCGCACGGCCGCATAGGTGGCGAGGAAGACGATCCAGTTCAGCACGGCAATGGCGTACCACTCGCCCTCGGCGGTGCGGGGAGCCAGGCTGCGCGCCAGAGCTACTAGCGCTGGATAGCCTGGATTCCACATGGGGTCCAGGATGCCTTTCCAATCGTGGCTGGAAACGGCCCTGCTGACATTCAGGTAAGAAATCCAGTCGCCGAGGTATTGGGTCCGTCCATAGACGCCTTCCACCGCCCCTAGGAGACTTACCAGCACCCAGCTTAGCGCAAGGTGCAACCCATTGCGCTTCCATAGAGTCATGCTTGGCCCCAAACGCGACAGTTCGACGATCCTGAGCAAGTATCAATGTTTGTAACAGGCGCGGCGCTCAGCGCAGCCCCGTCAGTTGGGCGATCCTTCGGTTTTGCTCGCGCGCTTCCGCCGGGATATGTGGCCGCCCCTTCAATGCCTGCTTTGCCCTCTGCATGACGGTAAAGGCCGTGCTCTTGAGGCGGTCGGAGACAGGGTGTGCGCCGGGCGGATGCGGAGAGATACCCGAGCGGCGAAGATAGTAGTTTGCCCTGTATAGGTTGGCCCAGTGCCGGTCGTGAAACTGGAAATTGACATTCAGAGTTACAGATATATTGTTCTTGTTGCGCAGCCAGTGGGGAGAATTGATGGGAATATGCACGCCGGTTCCGGGGCTCATGTGATAGACGATGGCCCTGGATTCGTATTCCGGCTTATAGCGCGCAGCCCGATTGTCGGCGGTCCAGTAGACCTCGAGCTCCCGGTCGGGGACGATGTCTTTGTCGGCGCGGTCGAAGAGGTGGATCTCCTTGTCGCCCTGAAGCTGGAGAATCCAGGAAACCTCGCGGTCCAAATGATACTCGGTTACGCGATTCGGCGAGGTGATGAAGAGAATCGCCTCGAACCATTTGATCTTGCGCAGCAGCTGCGGCCCGGAGAGTTGAAGAATGTCGCGAATGCAACTCTCCAGCACCTCGCGATAGCCTGGCTCCCGCTCCACGTGCTTCAGGATGATCCAGGCCTGCGCAGTATCGATCTTGCGAATCAGATCGGCGGCAGCGGTTCTCGGCAGGTCGGGACGCACCGGCTTCTCACCCGGCTCAATCAGGCCGTCGTTGAAATACACGTCTCCGCCGGGCAGATGCGGAGTCGCTCGCGTTGCCACCTTCTCCGCCAGATCCACAAGCCGGGAAAGCTCGAAGAGCGGGCTTCCGGCGAGACTGTGCGCGAATTCGTGCGGCAGCAAGTTCAAATTCTCTGAAAAGACATCGGGCGCGCATTGGATGATGCGATCGGTAGATGCGTGCATAGAGCCCTCCCAAACCCGAGAGAGTTTGGAGAATCGGTTAGGAGTTTAAGACGTGCGGCTTTCGTTTTAGAATCCGCATTCGCCGCCGGAATGTAAACCTGCCGCGGCCGCGAGAATCAAATGGAAGATTCGGTGGGACAAAACCAGGAGTTATCGAGGAGAGCGGTTAGGCATATCATTGGCCGCCAGGACCGACCGATGACACATTCGCTGTCCTGCTTGCCGGCCACGCTTCCAGCCAAGCCTCGGAATATGAGCTGGAGTGCGCGTCAAGAACCCTTGGGTCTTGGCCGCGAAGCGTCTTGGCGAAGAAGGCCACCACATAGCTGCGCACAATGCTCTGAATTCGCCGGGCGGGAATCGCGCCGCAATGGGACAAGATGCGCAGCGGCGAGACCAGAGGCTGATCCGTAAAGTCATCATGGGCGGCTCCTTTCACCAATAGCAGGTACCCGCCGAATCTGCGCAGCGAGGCCTGCATATCGGCCGAGTCTGTGACGTCAAGAACGGCTTCCACCTTTGCGCTTGGACCGGGAGTTTCGCCCACCTGGGCGGTGTAGGCATCGATGACCAGCAGCGGCTGGTTCGGACCTCGTTCACGAATTGCGCCGAAGAACCACCCATCCATATTCACCGCCGCGCGAACCCTTCGATCTTCAGCGCACACCGCGGTGGCCGCCGCTCCGCCAAACGAATGCCCTATCGCTCCCGCCCTTTCCGTGTCCAGGAGTCCGAACCAGGGTGAGCCGGCGGCACGGTTCATGGCTTCCAGGCGATCGAGAACGAATCGCTGGTCCGCTACCCACTTCGCCAACTCCCGGTTCCAAACTGCCCTCACTCGCTCCGGCGTGCTGCTTTCCGGAGCGTCGATGTCGTTGGCCGCATTCCCATGCACCACCCGCCCGTCCGGGAATGCAACCAGGCTCGCGTTGTAGGTGTGATCGATACTGGCGACGACATAGCCCTGACTCGCCAGTTCCTCGGTCAGGAAGGTGTCGTTGGTTCGCCTGCCGCGCCAGCCATGGTTGAAGAGGATAACGGGAAACGGTGCGCCCGCGCTCGCCACTGGGGCATCCAGCCGCGAATTGGTTCGAAGCACGCTCTGGTAGGAGCTGAGAGTATTGGTCTCTTTCGGTTCGCGATAACGGGCGAGGCGGTTATGCGATGGCTGCGCGGGATACCAAAGCTGGACCACCAGCTCTCGCGGGGAATCGCCGGCCTGCGTTGCATCCTCAATACGCGCCGCGTCCTTGAAGTACAGGATCGATGTGCCGACCGGATAGGGTCCAGTGGGCGTGGGAAGGCGGAACATCGGCAGCAGAAGCGAACACAAGACGCTCGCCGATGCGAGCAGCAGTGCCGCCCAGGCTGGGAATCTCCGCGGCCGAGTCCGGTCTCCGCCTGGCTTCCAGGCCGCGAGGCCGAGAATCCCGGCGGCTGCGTAGGCGGGAATCATCTGCCAGTGCGCGCCCTCCAGAATCCCGTGCGCCGCCGCGGCCAGCAGGGCGACGGCCGCCAACAGACGGCCGGTTCGCGGCCAGCGGCCCATGAGCACGCATACCGCCGCGCCGGCGATCAGGAAGACGAGGAGGATTTCAAGTGGGCGCATAGACCGTTTGCGGGCTCATTGCCGCGGGATTGCCTTCCTCCGGAGGTCACTCGCGGTGAGCCGGGTTGGTTCGCGTTCCCGCCGTCAGGCGCGCGCCCTTTCCCTCCGCGCAGAGTCCTTTGCGGTGGTTGAACGGCGCTGCCGATAGGATTGCTCATACCTGTTGAGCTCTTGTCTGAGGGCGCGATCCGCGCGCTCCACGCTGATCTTGTTCAACACCACCGCCACGCCGGCGACGTCCAGACGCTCGAGGAGGTGGGCGGCGCGATCCAGTTCCTGCTTGGTCGTCGCGCTGGACCTGACTACAAGAACGGTTACATCGGACACCCGCGCCAGGTATTCGGTATACGCGGAAATCGGCAGCGGACTGGCATCGATCAGAATCGCATCGTACTGTTCGCTGCCGCTGAGCAATCCCCGAGCCACGGGGTTGAGGGCTGGCGCATCCTGTCCCATGCGGTATTCGGTGCGGTCGTGGACCGCCGCGATCGGCGCCAGGGTCGCGAGCCGTATCTCGTCGGTCTTGTTCCGCCTCTGCAGAAGCGGTTGTGACCGCCAGGAAACGTCATCGGGGGTTACCTCCAGCCCTTCGGATGCCGAAGCCATGATGATCTGCGTGCGCAAATCGAAAGTACGCAGCTTGTCGCTCAGCTCTCTCACCACGGTGCTCGTTCCGCTGTCGTGCGCCGGAGATGTAAACAAAAAGACTCGCGCCCCCGAGTTTCTGATCGCATGATCGATGCCCGCGGCCAGACGCATATGGTACTCGCCCGCAATCTCCCGGCGGAACTCGCGATTGTCAAGCAGCACGCCTAAAGGATGGAAGCCCACCACCTGCTCGACATCCTGAGCGGTGAATATCCTATTGTCGAGCAGGTCGATCCCCACCGGAGCGGCAACGGCGAAGGCAAGACCCAGCAGGACCAAGGCAAGCAGGTAGAGTCGCAGTCTGCTGGTTTCCGGGTTAAGCGGGGTGAGCGCCTTTGAGGAAACATGGATCGACCCCGGCGAACTGCTTTCAAGTTCCAGGTCGCGGATGCGGTCGTCGATGGCGCTATATGCCTTTTGCAGGCTGTCGATCTCCGGCCCAAGCGCCGCGGCTCTTTGGAATTTGGGCGCTACCGAGGTGGCCGTGTGCGTCCTTTGCGCCAGTTCCTGGGTCAAGTTGAGTTCAATCATGCGCGTGCGCGCTACTTCCTGGCGCAGCCTCTCCTGCAAGTGTTCGCCGGCCTTGTGTCTCAGGTCGTTCATGAGCCCGTCGATCGAATCCAGTTCATCCTTGTCTTTCTGATAGATCGGATGATCCGGACGCAGGCCGTTCATCTCTTCGATCAGCGCGGTTCTGCGGCCGTTCAGCGAAGTTCTCACGCCCGCCAAGCCGGAGTCGGAAGCGATCGCTTCGTCCGCATTGGCGTCGTTCACGGCCGATCCCCCGGGGCCGCTTCCCTTCACTTCGGCGGCCAGTTGCGCTTCCGCCGCTTGGCGCTGCATGCGCGCTGTAACCAGTTGGTCGCTCAGCTTCTGCAACGTCTCGTCATAGATGTTCGTTGAACCCTCTTTGGTGGCCAGCGTAGCCACGCCAAGCTGCTGCATCAGCTGCGCCTGTTCCGCCAGAGCGCTGTCCATCTCCTTCTGCAGCCGGTCCTTTTCCTGGCGGAGCGTATTCAGGCGATCGTCCAGCCCGTAAAACTCCTCGTTCTTCATGCGCTCTATATAGGTGTCGGTAACCGTGTTCACAATTTGGGCAAGATCGTTGGGCGTGGCGCCGTGCATCCCGATGGCCATCTCATAAGTCGAACCGAGCCTCTTCACCTCAAGATTCCTCTGCAGAAGCTCAATCTCGTAGGGCAGCGCCGGGCCCTGATAGGATGGCGATAAGCCCCTCCTGTACCGCACGGCGTAGGGAAGCTTCTCGATGGCATCCGCGACGATGTCGTGCCGCGTCACCGTCTGAGCCTGATCCTGCACATAAGAGTCGTAAGGAAGTTCGACCTCGCTGTCGCCGGCCAGAATCTTGGGAAACTTCGGCGACAGATAGACTACGCTGTGAGACTCGTAATCCGGCTTGGCCTTCTTCCATATGACGAATGCGCCGCAGGCAAGAACCACGAGAAACACCAGCGCGGCAATATACCAGTGGCGGCGGAGACTGCCGGCCACATTGATAGCCGGACGCGGCCCATCCGAAGAACCCCCGGCCCGGCGTAGCGGCACCGATGGCAAGCTCTTCGAGTTTCCGGGAAGCGAATTGTCAGGCGTTGAATTGATCATGACCAAACCTTTCCAAGTCAGCGAACGGCCATTGCCGCAAAACTTCCCATTGTCAGGAAGGGCGCCAGTTGCTGCATCACAAAACCCATTTTGGACATTCCGCTCTTGGGTACGTAGACGATGTCGCCGGGATTGAGCGAGACTTCCATGCCGCCATTCGGCTTCAGCAGATCGTTGAAGCGAACATACTGAGTCTTGCCTCCCTTGGAGCGGTGGACGATCTGAATCTCCGGGTTCCCGCCGGCATTGTCGCTCAACCCGCCTGCTTCACCCAGAACCGAGGACAACGTAGAGTCATGCTTCAGGGCAATCAGCCCCGGATGCTGCACCTGTCCCATGACGGTTACGTTTCTTGTCGACAAGGCGGGCACAAACACCACGTCGTTCCGGCGCAGGCGAAGGTCTGCCAGCGGGCTGCCGGACGTCAGCAGTTCCTGCAGTTCAACCCAGTACACCTGGTCTCCCCGGTAGATTACGCATTGCTCTGGAATGCTGCCATCGGGGCGGGTTTCGATGCCGCCTCTGGAGAGCGCCTCCAGCAGGGTCGGCGTCTGCTCAAAACTCACGATCCCAGGATTCTTTACGTCCCCCAGCAGTGTGACGTGATTGGAGCCGTATTTCTCCACCTGGACGGTCGCTGCCAGCTTCGTATAGTAAGGCGACAGCGCCTCGACGATCGCCTTCCCCGCTGCTTCGCGGGTCAGGCCGGCGAGCTTGATCGGCCCGGCCAGCGGCAACGTCATGCGCCCATCCGGACCGATCACATCCTTGCTGGCCAAATCGGGCCGGCCGGGATATTGGATGGAAATCTCATCCCCCGCTCCCAGCGTGTATTCCTCATCGGCGGCAGGCTCGAACCTGCGCAATGCCTCGATGGGGTTCAGTTTCAGCTTCGGATCGGGCAGGTTGTCCTGCGAGGAATCGCCACTCGGCTGCACGGTCCGAGGCGAATCGCCGGCCGCAGGCTGGTCGTCTGCTTGCTTGGCTCCCGCAGGCCGCGGAAAGGCCATACCGAGCGCGAGAACAGCAAGACCGCCCAGAGTGAGCGCATAACGTCTTTTCAGCAGATTCACGAATAACTCCTTCAGCGCTTGCTCAGCGCGGCGGTTCGAGAAACGGGCGGCTGGCGTCGCCCCCAGGACAAAACTTCGATTCGATGGCGCGTTCGGCATCTCGCGCCGGCTTATTGACCGTCTCCGGGAAGATCGCGCGCCGTGCGCACCCATGCGGAATCCGCGCGGGAGGCGCGCCATACCTCAGGGAGAATCGACAGTTTCCAGAAGAAATAGGCCGGAGCGGCCCAGAGGACTCTCATCGTTCTCCAGAAGCCGGAACCGCAAGCGGCTGCCGCGGTTACGTGCAGAGTCAGCACCAAAAGCGCTCCCAGCGCATAGAGCCTGAGCGGCGCAACAGGCAGGCAGGCGGCAACCAGCAGCAGAGATGCCTCGGTGGCGATCGGCGCGGACAAAAGATCGAGGAGCGGCTCGATAACTCGCGCTCGCCCGCGCAGCAAGTCTCCCATCAGCCTGGGAGCCCACCGCCTCATCATTCGCCGGCGGCCGCCTTCCCATCGGGCGCGCTGTGTGCGCGCGCCATGATCGGAACGCGGCATCTCGCCGCTAACTGTGGCAGTGTCGACAAACTCCACGCGAATCCCGGCTCGAACCAGGGCGAGATGATACTCCAGGTCCTCGACAACGGAATAGGCTCCGTATGGAACCCGCGTCAGCACATCCCGGTGAAGAGCGAATCCGTTGCCCAGAATCCCCGCCGAAAGACCTAAACGCTCCCGGCCGCGCGGACGAATCACGTTGAATCCTTGAAAAGCAAGCGTCATCAGCCTGGTGCGGCTGTTCTCCTCGGAGTTGTAGACTTCATAACGGCATTGCACCGCTTGCGCCCCGGCCAGAAACCTCTGCCGCACCGCCGCGATCAGGCCAGGGCTGACGACAGAGTCCGCGTCGATTACCAGCACGGCCCGCGAAGGCCCGGCCGGAGCCGCGGCAAAACCATAACTCAGCGCGCTGCCCTTGCCTTTCCGATCCCCATCGTTCAGCACCAGAACCCTGGCTCCCGCGGCCTCGGCCTCCGCCGCCGTCGCATCCGTGCAGTTATGCGCGATCACTACCAGATCCGCGCCCGGGCCGGCTGAGGACGCCAAGCTGCGAATGCAGCGTCCGACCAGAGCTTCCTCATTGTGAGCCGGAACCACGACAGTGAGCGGAAAATCCGCCGAACCCGCGTCTTGTCTTCTTGCCCGCGCGCCTGGCACGAGAGAGGCTGCTGTCAGTACCAGAATCTCCGCGAGCAATGGCAGCGTCGCCAGCACCAGCGCGATCCCCAGGATGTCGAACACGTGCGATAGAAGCATACGATCGTTCTCCAGATTGCCTTGAAGTTATCAGCTGCCGTTGCGCGGAAGCCGGCGCCTGGAACGCTATCTCATTCGCTGCGATTGCGCGTTTGCGTTATCCGTCCGATGCGCCTCGGCCTGCCCGCGCCGAATATTCATCCGGCATCCGCGGGGA
The DNA here is from genome assembly GCA_049521195.1 of Occallatibacter sp. GTDB lineage: Bacteria > Acidobacteriota > Terriglobia > Terriglobales > Acidobacteriaceae > Telmatobacter. The sequence goes on along the minus strand of JBEKPA010000097.1, from coordinate 2,229 downwards.
CCAGTTCCTCAATGAGCGCGTCCGCCTCCAGACCTTTTGGCGACCGGACCGGAATCGGTTCATTTGTAAGTCTCCGGCTCAGCAGTTGCACCTGACGGTAAACGTCGGGCACTTCCTGAACGTGAATTGGAATCAGCTTGCCGCCAATCCGGCAGAATGCCCAGTCCTTCCCCGGTTGTGGCACCGGCAGCGACTCCGGCTGAATGCGGCGCAGCGCCTCGGCGACCTTTGGGGCCATGCGAAAGAAGAGCCGCAGCCGGGAAGCGCCCACAACGTGGACCAGAAGCCGATCCAGCCCCGCCAGCCAAAGCTCGCGCTTCCAGGACCGTGCAACATTCATCACGTAAATGAGCGAGGCCAAAGCGTCCGCCCCGATGTAGGCGGTATTGCTCATGTCGAGCACTACGTGAGACCCGGCGAGAACCGCGCTGCGCACTTCGGCTTCAAATCGCGGCAGAAGTTTGCCGGTGAAATCGCCGTCAATACGCATGACGGTTGCTGTGCCCACCATCTCTTTCGTGACCTGAGCCTGTTGACGCCGTTTCCCCTGCATAGCCATGGCCGCAAGCTGCATGGGGAGATAGCGTGCCAAACCCATCGCATTGCCGAAATACCGGCTTGCCAGTCGCGACGGCTCTTGCATCATCCGGTAGAACCATTCCATGCCGCAGCGCTGCATCCATAAGGGTGCGCGGGCAACCCTGCCGCTCAGAAAATCGAACGAAGCGCCTACTCCGATGCAGACCGGAACATCCAGCCGGAACCGATGCATGGCCAGCCATTTCTCCTGCTTGGGGTTTCCAAAGGCCACCAGAAGAATGTCCGGCCTGGCCGCCTCAATCCTCGACAGGATCTCCTCGTGATCCATCTCTTCCAATGGCTGATACTTAGGGCAGTAGCGTCCGGCAATGCAAACTCCGGGATAACTCCTCTCCATCCAGGCCGCCGTGCCGGCGGAACTCTCTTCTTCGGCTCCCAGCAGGAAGATTCGATAGCCGCGCCGGGCCGACAATCTCGCCAGTTGCGGCACGAGATCAGCTCCGGTCACCCGCTCCTTCAGCCCCGCCCCCAACAGGCGGGATGCCCACACCAGCGGCGCTCCGTCGGCGAGGACGAGATCGCAGCGGCAGAGCGTCTCGTGCAGTTCTTCGTCGCGGATGGATTTCATGAGGAAATCGACGTTCGCCGTCGCAATCTGATGGAAGCCGCCCTCCGCAATGCTGACCTCCACAAAGTCCAGAACTTCGTCCATCGTCCTGTTGTCAAGAGCCACACCCAGGACAGCTACACGAGGATCTTTTGATTTCGCCATGGTGATCGCTCCACAATGATTCGTTCAGAAACGGGCCGCCTAGCTCTTCTCGACTCGATGGGAAGAGCGGTCGAACCCGCTGTTGGGGGGAAACGAGGCTACAGGGTTCTCATGACCGGTGTAGACAGGAAGCAGCGAGTCAAGCGGCGCTTTCCCCAGGAAAGCGCCCAGCTGCGCGGTGACAAAAGACTGGAGAAATAGCGAAAACCATATCTGAGGAAATGGTAGGAGCGCCGCGGTTTGCGGCAGCGGGTTGTCGATCCAGCCTGACGGGAACAACGGACATTTCCACGGATTCAGGCGTCCCACTCTCGCCGTCCGCCGCGGCGGATTCTTGCGGCCGGTGCGGTCTTCAGCGATCGCGCAGATGAGGCGAAATCAGTTGTTCCGGCCGGCTGGGTTTATTCCCGAGCGATCATGGACGGCTTCCACGTCGCCCAGGTTCAACTCGGCCGAAATGGCTTGAGAAAATACAGAGATGGTAACGATCAGACGCAGGCCGTTCTTGATCCGCGCCAACCGTCCCTGTACGCCGGCCAGGGGGCCCCGCGTGACTTTGACCAGAGTGCCCGGCGTCAGCGCGTCGCAGCGGTCGCAGGGCACGCTGCTGCCGAGAGTGCGGCGAACAGCCTCGATCTCGACCTCGGAGATCTGGCTTGGCGCATGGTTCCCTCCCAGCAGGCGAACAACGCCATTCGTCTCCAGCACCTTTACCCGGTTGCGCAAACTGGGATCGTAGTGAAGAAACAGGTAGCCGCTGAACGCCGGCACCTCGATGAGCTTGCGGCGATCCTTCCACTGGTGCACTTCCCGCAGCAAGGGAAGATAGGTCGTGAATCCCTTCGTGCTCAGACCCAGCGCTACCCGCTGCTCGCAGCGATAGGCAGTCTGTACCGCGTACCAGGCGTGATGGGGAT
>JBEKPA010000096.1:0-11491 GCA_049521195.1 Occallatibacter sp. | reverse complement strand
CATACTCGCGATCCTGAATGGTATTGATGATCGAGGCGTAGGTCGAGGGCCGCCCAATGCCCCGTTCCTCCAGCACCTTCACCAGCGAGGCCTCGTTGTAGCGCGGAGGCGGCTGGGTAAAGTGCTGCTCGTCTTCCAGTTTTTCGAGTTCCAGCCGCTTCACGTGGTCCAGATCGGGCAGCTTGTTGGCGTTCTCGTCCTCCTCGTCCTTCTTCTCCTCCAAAACCTCGTAGACCTTCAGGAAGCCGTCGAACCGCACCACCGAACCGCTGACGCGGAAATCGTAGGTCTTGCCCGTCTTCTGAGAGAGCGCCGCAATTTTGGCCGTGGTTACATCGAAGACCGCCGGAGTCATCTGCGAAGCCACAAACCGCTGCCAGATCAGCCGGTACAGCTTGAGCTGTTCTTCAGTCAAATAGCGGGCTACCGACTCCGGCGTCCGCGCGGCATCCGTGGGCCGAATCGCCTCGTGCGCGTCCTGCGCGTCCTTCTTCCCCCGGTACAAATTGGGCGTCGCGGGCAGATACTCCGCTCCCAATTGCCTGCCGATCCACTCCCGCGCCCCGGCAATTGCCTCCGGCGCCACCCGCGGCGAGTCGGTGCGCATGTAGGTGATCAGGCCGACCAAGCCCTCTGCGCCGACATTGACGCCCTCATAGAGCCGCTGCGCCACGCCCATCGTCCGCCGCACGTTGAAGCCCAGCTTGCTCGATGCGTCGCGCTGCAATTGGCTGGTGATGAAAGGAGCCGGCGGCCTTCTCTGCTGCTCCCTGGACTCAACCGAAACCAGCGACCACTTCGCCTTCTCCAGCGCGGCAACCACCTGTTTCATCGATCTCTCATCCGCCAGCGCATTGGCGATGAACTGATCTTTCCCGTCTTTGTCCTTGCCGTTCGCCACCCGCGCCGATTCCCCGTCGATGCCCACAAATCGCGCCTTGAAGCTCTCATCCGCCCGGTTTTCGGGGTGGAGAATCGCGTCCAGCGTCCAGTACTCCACCGGCCCGAAGGCGCCAATCTCCCGTTCCCGCTCGACGATCAGCCGCACCGCCACCGTCTGCACGCGGCCCGCCGACAGCCCCCGCCGCACCTTTTCCCAAAGCAGCGGCGATATCTGGTAGCCCACCAGGCGGTCCAGAACGCGGCGCGTCTGCTGCGCGTCCACCAGATTCTGGTCCACGTCCCGAGGGTGCTTGAAGGCCTCCTGCACGGCCTTCTGCGTGATCTCGTTGAAGGTCACGCGGCGGATCTTCTTGCGCTCCGCGGCGGTCTTTCCCAACTGCAGCGCCAGGTGGTACGCAATCGCCTCGCCCTCGCGGTCCGGATCGGGCGCCAGATAGATCGCCTCGGCCTGCGCGCCCAGCTTCTTCAACTGCTCCACAATCTTCTCTTTGCCCGGAGACACGATCAGCTCGGGCACAAACGTCCGCTTCTTCAACTCCACGCCAAGATCGTTCTTGGGCAGGTCCATGATGTGCCCGACCGAGGCGCGCACGTCGAATCCCTTGCCAAGATACTTCTCGATCGTCTTCGCCTTGGCGGGGGACTCGACGATCACCAGTGATTTGCTCATTGCCATCCTTATTGCCTAAACCACTCTACCCTGTCCGGCCTGTTTGACTCACAAATGCGGTTTTCCGATTCTCCCCAGCGGAGTCCCGATTCGGCGCGCAGGCCCGGCCGCTCTTCTGTTCCGGGAAAAAACCACCCGCAAATGTTGCACACTACCACGGAACACCGTTTCGTTTCCACTCGCGGCAGTTTCTTTCTTCCCGCGCTGTCCCATCTTCGGGGCGCGCAGAAGACCCTCAACTGGAGGAAAAATCCCGGCAAAATCCCGCAATTCAGTCATTTCCACAGGAATGACGCGCCGGCGCCCCATCCTTTTCGCGCCGTAATCGCAAAAAGGGCGTGAGACCGCGAACCCCGAACCGGCGGTCTTTCCGCCATCCTCAGAGCGAGGGGGCCCGCGCCTCGCCGTCGAACGCGTCCGCGCCGCATGAAGCGCAAGTCCAGGAATCGAGCCGCGCGTTTGCCTGCCCGTTTTGTGCTCATCGAGTGCAACTTTTGAGTTGTATACTAAGAGATATCCGCCCATTAGGCTATTCACGATGCTGCGATGAGGTGCGTCTGGGGAAGTGTGTCGCGTCGGACCCCGGCTATTGACGACTGTTTTGTGGAGGGGCATGTGAAGCGCTTTGGTCTGTTCGTCGTTGCTGTTTTAGCTTTCGTCCTGGGTGGGGCGGCCAGGTCAAATGCGACCGACCTGATCGTCAACGGCTCGTTCGAGAATCCGAATTTGAGCGTTTTGAACGAGAGTTGGCAAATGTTCACCAATGGGCAGGTGCCAGGCTGGCTCACGACGGATCCCGCTGGCGACATCGAAATCGACACACCCGGCGCGATCGGCGGCACGTCTGCTTACGACGGCAACCAGAGCTTAGAGGTGAACGCGAATTACCCCGAGGACGTGTACCAGACCGTTACCGGTCTGACGGTCGGGCAGACCTACGATCTTTTCTGGGCTTATGGCGATCGCCCCGGTTCCGGCAACGACGAGCTGCAGGTGTACTTCACCCCCACGACGGACCTCACCGGCGCCACCCCTGTGGCTACCGACCATGATAATCTTGACGGCGGCAATCCCACGCTGCTTTGGTTTCCGAATTCCGTGGTTGTGACCGCGACCAGCACGACAGAGGTTTTGAGCTTCAATGGGGTGTCCAACGTAGAAGGAATACGTAACAACGGCGGCATCTCGTATGGAAACGAAATCGACGCCGTGTCGCTGATTGCCGCGCCGGAGCCTTCCACGCTGCTCCTCTTCGCTTCGGGCCTCGGCTTGCTGGGGCTGGGCTACGCGTGGCGCAGGCAGCGGACTCTGGCAGTCTCCTGCAGGCTCTGAGCTTTGCAAGAATTCGTCCGAGCGCTGGAGCTCCAGGATCAGGGCCTCCTGAGATTGCAGAACCGCGTTTGACAATAAGATGCGGCTGCCTCCGGCTTGGATTCAACCGGCGCCTTGACCTCCAACTCCAGCCCTCTTCGACAGCGATGCCCGCATCGAGCGCATCCGGCGATGCCGCAGAGAGCGATTGCAGGCGCATCGGCTTCGGCGGAAGCGGGACGGCGCTCAAACGGCTTGCTTCAGGAGCAGGCAGGCCTTCTCTTCCAGGCCGGCGATCTCGCCGAAGAGGAGCGAAGCGGAATGCACCTTCTCCTCGATGCCTTTCATCGTTCCGGCTTCCTTGAACAGCAATGCGATCTCCGTAAACCGGGCGCCGGACTGATGGAAGATTTCCGCGGCGTCCGCCAGCGCGGGCATGCGGGCTATCTTCGCACCTTCCATAAGAAAGCGGGCGTACATGGGGCGGAAGCAGCCGCCACCGGTGCCGCCGATCTCGATGAAGACATAGAGATTGAACAGGTTCATTCGCAGCTCTTTGTCCTTGAAGATGGACGGCCACTGCAATAACTGGCTGGCCGTGTGGCGAATTCCGGGAACGCCGAAGTTCTTGATCGGCGGGTTGAGTTGGGCATCGACAGTTTGCGCAATGGATGCTGCGATCTCCCCATTGCCAGGATTGCGAAATCCTGAAAAGTCGAACTCCAGGCGCAGATTCTTGGGCGGGAAAGGCTTGTAGGGGGAGCTCCTGGCCCTGGCGAGCTGCTCCAGAGTCACCGGCGCATAGAACCCCTTCTTCAATCCAGCCATTTGCGGGTCCATATCGGAGGCCAGAACGGTGCTGCCGCCGTCATAGCCGCAGACCACAAAAGCGTGGCCGCCGAAGTGGTACTCCCGCGGAAAATGAAACCAGGGCAGAAAGCCCATATCGCCGCCCAGCATGACAGGCTCTCTCAGCGCCAGCGCCCGCAGCAGGGCGGCTTCGGCCTTTGGGGCGCTGGAGGTGCAAATCTCACGAATCCCGACGCCGGTCCTGGCGCCGAGATCCTGATATAAGTTCTTGGGGTTTGCCCTGCCGCCGACAAAGATATAAATACCCGCACCCATCTTCATCTGCCAGTAAATGAATCCCATTCCGGCGCCCAGGCCGAGCAGCATCTCCTCGGAGAGTGGATGGCCGGCATGGTGAAATATCTTGGCCAGGGAGTTGGTGACGCAGTGGTAGCCGTCGAGGGCGGGGCAGTTGGGGAAGGGTTCAAGCGCTGAATGGATGCTCGCGGTCTTCATGGTGAGCGATAATTCCTCTTGCAGTTTCAGAGCTGGCTCACATAATACTCCCGCCCGAGAGGCTTCGTCCTGAACGGCCCAAGAACGACCTTAATTCTCGCTTGCCGGCGGGACCGCTTCCCTGGCCGGATCGAGGGCGTGGAAGCCCTCCGCCTTGGCCGCTTCAAGCAACTGCTGCGAGGCGGAGACGAAGATGATCTCCGTGCCCTGAAACATATCGCGAGCCACCAGCGCGGCGGCCAGTTGCAGTGCATCGGGCCAGCGCAGCGCGGTGCGGTCCAGAAGTTGGCGCGCGGCTTCGAGCACCGCCGGGTTCAGCGGCTGCTGCACCATGCGCGCGGCTTCAAGGCGCAGAATATCGAGGGCGGCCGCGGCATCTTCCGCGGAGATGCCGCCGGCCCGCTGGCGCCGCCGAACGACCGCGTAGACCTCAAGGGGCGTGGAGGCCGAGATCAGCTTGCGATTGTCCTCGACGGCCTCCATGAGCCGGATCAGCGCGTCGGTGCCCTGCTCCTGCACAAAGAGCTTGGCAAAGGCCGTGGCCTCAAGGAAGTAGCAGCTCACAGGTTCCCCCGTTCCTCTTCGATGGCCTCGGCGATGGAGTCGCCATGGACGGCGATGGGATGGAAGCGCTGCGCCTCCTCTGGAATGCCGGCCTCGGCGCGGTTGAGGCGGATGGTGGTGGTGGGATAGGCCGGGGTCTTGGGGTTGGCGATCTTGCTGGTAAGCACGACGCCGCGCTGGATGGCCTCAGCCAACACCGCCTGGCGCGACTCGGGGTGCTGATTCCAGCGGAAGGCCTTGCGCGGCAGGAAGGAGTCGCGGAACCACTTGAGGGCTATGAAAGCGTGCCCGCCCCGCTCGGCCTCGGCCAGCGCGGCGCACAGCTCCTTCACGCGGGCATCCAGGTCGGCGGGAATCACGGCCTCCTGGCTGTCGTCTTCCGCGTCGTCGAAGGCCGGCTCGACAGCCGCTCGCGCCGCGCGGATGGCCCGCGGGGCAGCCTCGCCCTCGCCGGCGCGCTCAAAGTAGATGCGCACTTCGTCCTCTTCCGGCGACCACGAATCGGCCGGCGCGTTGCGGCGCTTGCTGCGCCCATTTTCGCCGCACAACTCGACGATGGCCTGATAGCCGGGAGGCGCCAGGAAGCGCAGAGCCCGCGCCAGGCCGGGGTCCGCGGAAAACGCCAGTTCGTTGAGGGCTTCTTCGATAATCTCTTCCGCGTCTGGAATGCTCAGGTTGGTTACATCTATGCTGCCCTGCGCAGCTCTTGTCGATTTCATGTCTTGCTTCTCCTAAATGCCGTGCCTCCCGCCTGCCGCACGCCCCAACTTCTCCAGCCGGCCTGCCGGCCGCATACGGAGTTCGGTTGTCTCGCGCGCCGCGAACGAAAAAGAGCGGCCTGATTCTAAGCTTGCGCCATTCCTTTGGGGAAACCTCTAACCCCTTGCGGCAACGGTGCAAGCGTCTGTGGACTGAATCCGCGGGCTCTTGCGTATAGCTTGCGTGTAAATGCGGCCCGCTTCGTCTCCCCAATCGGTGTAAGGCGATCCATGGTATTCATTCGGCTCTTACCTAACCCGAGCCATCTTCCACTTCTCTCTTCTACCCCACATGGATTCGAGAAAGACTATAGCTAATCCCTGCGTTCAAAGCTTTACACCCACAGTGTACCCTAGAATGCCGCCTTACGCACTGCCGTTTGGATCGGATTCGCGCCCATTTGCTCCGGGCGATCCCGAATCCAGGGAGAAATCGCGCCGCCTGGGCCGCCAGCAGCCGACGGCGAGGTCCAGCCCGCCGCCGGCCTTGCCCCCGACTCGGCTCCCACCGCAACGGGACGCATGGCGCCGTCCATCAACCGCAACTGGCGCTATGGTCCCGAAGCCACGTCCGCGACCCGCGAAATGGATCGCAAGTTCCATGCCGAGGGGCGCGCGCATTCCGCGCCGGGGAATCCCCCTTGATACTCCCCGGCTTCGATTGCTGTTGACTTCGACAGCCTTGCGCATAAACACTGAGCCAGAAACACTGAGTTTGTCCGGAGGCTCCCCCAGCCCCCGGGATGCGATTCGCAGCCTGCTGTTGTTCCACAAGGGAGCCGGCCTGAAAGCATCGGACGCGGCTCGGTTACATCAACCCAGCGGAGGGAAGGATGTCAGCCGACTTGCAGTTTCTGGAAGAGTGGATTCCTGAAAAAATGGACCCCGGAACGGTCTTCCTGCTTGAGAACCAGGCCAAGTTGGGTCATGCGCAGAACCCGTTCGCCGCGGTCATGTCGTGTCCCCGTTGCGGAACCCTGGGGCTGATTACGCGCCGTCAACTGTGCGGCGTAGAGACGATGATTTGCGGCGGCGACCTCTGCTCGGCCGAGTACCGGCTCGACGGCGAGAGTATCTGCTTCCGCAAGGCGCAATAAGGCGCGTTTCAATGCCGACTCTCAGCTTGGTTCGGCAGGCGTGTCTCCGCCTGGCGCCCCATACCTCGATCATCATTTGCCTGATAAGTGGAGAAGCGTCCCGCTGTGCGCGCTCCGCGGGATGCCCGTTGTTCGTGTGGCAGGGTCGAAGCGGGCTCTGGATGGCGGGCTTGCGGGGCAGCAAGTCCGCTGCCTCGGGTACGATAAGGCGTGTAGACCAAAGTTCCAGAGCCCGGATGGCGAAATTGGCAGACGCAGCGGACTTAAAATCCGCAGGCCGCAAGGCCGTGGGGGTTCAAATCCCCCTCCGGGCACCAAACGAAGCGCGCGTAAACAATAGTGGAGTACCCCGGCGGTGCCGGGGTTTCCTTTTGTAAGCCACTCCAAGCGGCTTTGGTGGGGTCGCCAATGCGGCCCCGGTTGGGTTGGCCCGCCAGATGGTTGGCAGGTCATCGCCACAAGTTCAGCCGATTAGGCCGTTTATCTTCCTGCTCCCGGTTGTCCGCCGCGGCGGATAATCCCGAATCGTGGCCTCGTAGCGACCAATCGTCGACACGAAATAACCGCGCGCCCAGAAACTCTGCCTCCCATCGTTTTGCATCGGCTCCCCAAACGCCCGGGCCAAGTGGATTGCGCTCTTGCCCTTGATGAAATCCACAATCGGCGACACGGAATACCTCGGCGGAATCGAAATCGTCCTGCGCACAAGGTCGACGGGCGGATGGCGGCAAATTCACTGGCCAATACTGCTCAGCCATTCCGCGCGAAAGAGCGAAGAATTGTAGAAGATGTAGTTCCGATCAGGATAGGCCCCATTTGGTTGCAATTGAGGCCTACCGCCGATACCACGCATTCGGAAATCCTGTCGGTTGCGATGCGGAGAATGGAGCGGAACAATGAACCGGCCATCCCCGATGGAGGAATGCTGTGCCGACACTGGAACCCATGACAGAGATGAATCCCCCGGAAGCAGGGCGAAACGATCCGGAGCGCATTTGTTCGGCGACGGAGCTTGCGCCCATGTCCTCAACATCGGAACCGCAGGGCAGTGTGGACGGCGACACGAAAGGTCGCATCATGTCTTCAGAGGGGTTAAGGGACTCCGAAATCAGGTACCGGCGACTTTTTGAGGCCGCGCACGATGGGATACTGCTTCTCGATGTAGGGACAGGAGCGATCACAGATGTGAACCCCTTCCTGACGGAACTGCTGGGTTACTCCCATGCCGAACTGCTGGGAAAGACACTCTGGGACATAGGACTGTTCAAGGATATCGGCGCGTCCAAGCTGGCATTTCGAGAGTTAGTTGCTAACCGTTGTGTCCGGTATGAGGATCTGCCCCTTCAGACCAAGACTGGGCAAAGCGTCAGCGTTGAAGTCGTAAGCAACGTCTATCGAGCGAATGGAGACCAAGTCATACAGTGCAACATTCGCGACATCAGACAACGGAAGGATGCTGAATTGTCGGAACAACGCCTTCGCCAGGCTCAGAAAATGGAGGCCATAGGCCAACTTGCCGGCGGTCTCGCTCATGACTTCAATAACCTCCTGGGGGTCATTCTGGGGTATTGCGAGCTGCTGGAGGCGCAGACGGCCATGCCGGAATCAACCCGCGAGATGATCCTGGAGATTCAGAATGCGGGTGAATCCGCCAAGAAACTTACCCAACGCCTGCTCGCATTCAGCCGCCGGCAGGTGATGCAACCCGTAGTAATGGATTTGAACGACACGGTGAACCGCACCGAAAAGATGTTAGGGCGGCTGATCGGCGAGAACATCCGATTGAAGAGCGTGCTCGGCGCCGACTTGGGAAAGATCAGCGCCGACCCGAGCCAGATTGAACAGGTTTTGATGAATCTGGCCATCAATTCTCGCGACGCTATGCCCAAGGGCGGACAAATCACGTTGAAGACCGCAAACGTGCTGATCGATGAGGTTTATGCCAGGCAACACCCTTTCACGGAACCGGGCGAGTATGTGCTGCTGACCGTAAGCGATACGGGGAGCGGCATGAGTCCGGAAACCCAATCCCACATCTTTGAACCTTTCTTCAGCACCAAGCCTCCCGGCCACGGCACGGGACTCGGCTTGTCAACGGTTTTCGGCATCGTAAAGCAAAGTGGAGGCTCGATCGCGGTTTACAGCGAGCCCGGCGCTGGAGCAACTTTCAAGATCCATTTTCCCCGATGCGACGAAGTCTCCGCCGCCGGACAACAGGCGAAGGTGAAGCCATTGTGCGGGGGAACAGAGACCATCCTGCTGGTTGACGATGCCGCTCCTCTGCGGGGACTTACGCGGCGGCTTCTCGAGGACTGCGGATACACGGTGCTCGATTCAGGCGACCCATCCGAAGCCCTTCTTATGGCAGGTAAGCACCCTGGGCCGTTGCCCTTGATGATCACGGATGTGGTCATGCCCGGGTTCAGCGGCCCTGTCCTTGCTGAAAAGCTTGCAGCGTTTAGACCGGAGACAAAGGTACTCTTGACGTCGGGGTACCACGACGGATCGATTCTTCAGTTGAGCGGGTGCGGAAAAGACGGCGAACCTTGCGATCTCGGCTGCGCATTCCTGGAGAAGCCCTTCACGCGAGAAGGATTGCTGAGGAAGGTCCGCGAGGTCTTGGATTCAATAGCATAGCTCATTGTGGGGTCTGCGCCTTCGCTGCGCGCGGAGCCGTTCCAATTCGGGCAGCGTACCGCTTTAGGCACTCTGCCGCCTGCGCTCCAGTTCCTCGCTGGCGGCGATTGTCTGCGTGGCCTTGACAAACTTCCGGATCCCAGCGGCCGCTCCCTGGCCGCAACGCTCACAACGTCAATTTGCCGCTTCGGGCTAATCTGTTTCACATCCGTTGGACGAAGAGTTCAGTCTTGCCGATAGAAGAGGGGCGAGTCTGCGGCTTATCGCGGACAGGACCGCCGATTCCCGGGATTGGCGAACAGGACCGTTCAGGCGGAAAGGAACAAGGGATGACTTCGATCGGTGGAATTCTTCTTGTCTTCGCCTGCGTCGTCGCCGGTTATCTCATGGAAAAGGGCAAGATCGGCGTTCTTCTGCAACCGGCCGAACTGCTCATCATTGGCGGCGCGGCGATCGGCACGATTCTGACGGCCAACCCGATTCACATCCTGAAGAAGATAGCCGCCGGGCTCGTGGGTGTAGTCAAGGGATCCCCGTTCTCGAAGCAGCGGTATGTTAGCACGCTCAAAATGATGTTCGACCTCTTGTCCAGATCGCGCAAAGAGGGAGCGATCGCCATCGAAGGCGATATCGAGGAGCCGGACAAGAGCCCTATCTTTTCAAAGTACCCCGAATTCCTTGCGGATCATCATGCGCGGGACTTCGTATGCGACACAATGCGGATGGCCATTACCGGCGGGGTGAGCGCGTTCGACGTGGACCAGATGATGGAGCTCGATATGGATGTTCATCACCATTCGGCGAGTCAACCGAACCAGGCGTTGACGACCATGGCAGACGCGCTGCCCGGCCTGGGAATTGTCGCCGCGGTTCTTGGTGTGGTGGTGACGATGGGTTCGCTGGGCGGCCCGCCGGAGGAAATCGGCGCTCATGTAGCTGCCGCGCTGGTCGGCACCTTCCTCGGAATCTTGCTTTGCTACGGGCTTGTAGGTCCGCTAGCCTCCTTTATGTCGAAGGTCGTCGACGAGGAAAACAGCTACTACCATGTACTCCGTGTGCTGATGCTGGCATCGATTAAAGGAACACCTCCCATCATGGCGGTTGAAATGGGCCGCCGCGCAATCCCCGAGCACACGCGCCCGAGCTTCGTCGAAGTGGAGAAGGCATGCCGGGAGAGAGCCGCGGAACCTGTGCCAGAACTCGCAGTCGCGTAGGCTAACGAAACCATGTCATACGAAGAGCAAATTATCATCGTCAAGAAAAAGGGCGGCCACGCCGCGCACCATGGCGGCGCCTGGAAAGTGGCCTATGCCGACTTTGTCACTGCGTTGATGGCGCTGTTTATCGTGCTGTGGCTGATGAACAGCAGCAAGCCCGTGCAGGAGGCCGTCGGCGGATATTTTCGCGACCCGTATGGCACCGCCAAGAAGATGGGAACGCAGATGGGCGGGACCGGCGACGCATCAGCCCCCAAGAAAGAAGACATGGCAAGATTGAAGGAAGATCTGATGAAGGCCATGGGAAAGATGAAGGACTTTGAAAAGCTGAAAAAGCTCATTGAGATTACTGTGACCCCTGAAGGGCTGCAGATCGAGTTGATGGAGGATCCGCATGGGACTTTCTTCGAGACAGGAAGCTCCGCGCCGACGCCTATTCTGCAGAGCGTGCTGAAGATACTCTCCCCCGAGGCGGGCAAGTTGCCGAATACCATCTCAATCGAAGGCCACACCGATTCCAAGCCCTATTCCGGGGCGAGGGTCTACGGCAACTGGGAGCTATCGACAGACCGTGCAAATACAGCCCGGCGCCTGATGGAAAGTAACGGTTTACACCCTAACCAGGTGGTGCAAGTCCGCGGCTACGCCGATCGCAAGCTGCGCAAGCCGCTGCAACCGGAGGATTCGTCTAACCGGAGGATCACGGTCATTATTCAATATCTTGTCAATCCTGCTCAGCCGGTTGCAAGCACGGTGAGCAACGACGGCACAATGCCAAAGATCAAGTAGTTGGATGGCGGCTGCGCGCGACCGGGCCAGGAATCAAAGTCAACTATTGCTGTGACGGCGTGATTTGGTGATTATTCCAGAACAAATGCGGGCGTGGACGCCCGCGCAACAGCCGGTCTGGAGACCGGCGCTACATTCCAGAGATTGCACAATCGCGCGGTCTAAGTACTGGATCGAATTCGGAAGTTGAAATGGATGGTCGGGCATCCGCTAACCCTTATCGAGCGAACGATATCCCTA
>JBEKPA010000095.1:0-11510 GCA_049521195.1 Occallatibacter sp. | reverse complement strand
AGGGAGAATAGGCAAATGGCAACCAAGAAAGCACCCGCGAAGAAGGCCGCCGCAAAGAAAGCCCCTGCGAAGAAGGCCGCAAAGAAGAAGTAGCGGATCGTTCAACCAACAACAGGCAACACGCGAGGGGGGCGCTCTTGAGCGTCCCCCTCAGTGTTTCTGGAAATGGATTAGACTTGAAAGCGCAGAGAACGTTGCGGAGGAAGATGTGACGCGCCGCCGCTGGATTGCCGAACACTGGGACGAGGCCACCGCAACCATCGTCGGCGCGCAGGCCGAGCACATGGCGCGGGTGCTGCGCGCGCAGCCAGGAACTGAGGCGGATGTGGTGGCGGGCGGCCACGTCTTTCATGCCGAGGTTGCCGCCGTCACTCCCATTGAGGTTCGCTTCAATCTGATCGCCGAGGTGCAGGCCGATCCCGCGCTGCCCGTCACTCTGGTGCTATCCATATATAAGTTCGACCGCATGGAATGGGCTCTTGAGAAGGCCACTGAACTGGGCGTCGCCGCGGTGGCCCCGGTGATTGCGCGCCGGACCGAGAAGCATCTGGCGCTGGCGGCGGAGAAGCGCACGGAGCGATGGCGCCGCATCGTGCATGAAGCGGCGCAGCAGTCGCGCCGTTCCGATGTGCCTCTCATTTCCGATCCAGCTCCGTTGGCCGAGCGCGTGCGCGCGGCTTCAAAGGCTTCGCGCATCGTGCTCGCCGAGCAGGAGCGCACCACCACACTTTCCCATGCTCTCGATGAAGCGGCGGCCGCGGCCGCGGACGAGATGCCCACGCTGGAGATCGCCATAGGCCCTGAAGGCGGATGGGCGCCCGAGGAAGAAGCGCTTTTCGACGCCAATGGCTGGATCGCCGTATCGCTTGGCCCGCGCATTCTGCGCGCGGAGACGGCGGCCATCGCCGCGCTTGCGGTAATTGCATCGCGCCTGGAATAGAGGTTGAAGTTTTTCGCAGGCCTAAGAACCGAAAGGACCGCGCGTCCAGCGAATCTCCGATGCCTCAATGTGCCGGGTGCCCCATCCTTGCGGCGTTTTTGTTTCTTGTCGCAAGGGTGGGAGACGACGCATCAGGCTCGTTGCTACTCTCGCGCTACAAATGCGCATGGCGCAGCAACAGCCCCGCCAGCACCGCGCCGGCCAGGTCGCCGATGATCGGAATCGGAGCATAGCGCCAGTTCGATCCGCCTTTGCCGGGAATCGGCAACAGCCAATGAACGATGCGCGGACCCAGATCGCGCGCGGGATTGATGGCGTAGCCGGTGGTTCCACCGAGCGCGAGGCCGATGCCCCACACCAGGCTGCCCACCAGCCACGGCCCCATGCCCGCCGCTGGCCCATTCGCTGAAACTCCGCGCGAGAAGATCGCCCCAGCCACCACGACCAGCACCGCCGTGCCCACGGCCTCGCTGAAGATGTTCGCCAGCGGACTGCGCACCGCGGCGTTGGTGCAGAAGACGCCCAGCTTGGCCGCCGGATCGGGCGTGAGCGACCAGTGCGGCGCATAGTGCAGCGTCATCAGCGCCGCGCCGGCCATGGCGCCCAATAACTGCGCAGACCACATGCTCAGCACCTGCGTGCTCAGCACATGCGAATAACTCCCGCCGTTGACCGCAACGGCCAGTGTAATGGCCGGATTCAGATTGGCTCCGGGACTGCCGAAGGCCTGCGCCACCAGCACGCCGCAGAGCACGGCCAGCGCCCAGCCGGTGGTGATGACGATCCAGCCGGAATCCGCCGCGTACGACTTGCGCAGCGTCACGCCGGCATTCACGCCGTTGCCCAGCAGCACCAGAACCAGCGTGCCCATAAACTCGCCAATCCAGACAGAATGCATTACGGCCTCCCTAAAGAACGTTGTGCGCGCCTCGAATGGACGCTCGATCCATTCTCTCAAGCGTCGACTGCATCGGAACCAAGTGTGCCGCTTGTATTCCAGATAAGATGCTCCGAGTTTCTCTGCCAGCACCCGCTCCTCCTCGCGGATTCGATAGACCTGCAAGGGAACCAGATTCGTTCATCGCGATGGGCTGCGGCGCATCCGCACAAGAGACTTCCGCCGGCGTCAGGGAACGAATGAGACGGAAGCCGGCGGCAGTGCTCGTCTTCAGGAAACTCCGGCGGGAACGATCGATGATTGGATGCTCTCCTGTTGCCGATCTGTCGCGGAACGCCTGACAAAGGGCTTTCCGCGATCGCTCGCCGTCAGTACGGTCTCTGGCTTTCCGTGATGCCGGGCCAGGTGTCGGTCCGGAAGGGAACGGCGGGCAGTCCGGCGCCGTTGAACAAGGTGGCAGCCGGGTTGGATTGCCAGGCGTAACGGACCTCTTTCGGACTGGGCGTCGAAGGGGATGAGACCACAACCGTACTGCCTTCGATGCGCGCGTCGGCCCAATACCACTTGCGGTCTTCTCCAGCAATGGAGAACTCTCCCAGCTTCTCTCCTTTCACCACCAGTCCACCGTCGGTGTGCGCGAAGTGCAATCGGATGGAGTTGGGAAGCCGTTCGACGGAGTCGAGGGTTGGACCCGAATATACCACCTGCTTGCCGTAGTATTTGGCGAGCGCGCAACGAGCCAGGCGCTCGCCTACCGGCTGCTTGTCCTTTGCATGGAGATTGTCCGGATCCCCGGTGTCGATGGTGACGGCCAGGCAGGAATTGGCAACGCCGGCGGCAGCAACCGCCTGAGACTCCCGCGTCTCGGCCCAGGCGTCGCCGTCAACCGGCGTCGCACTGCGCTGGTTGTAGGCGGGCAGGCTGACGATATAGAAGGGGAAATCTCCCTGAGCAAAGAGCCTTCGCCAGTCGGCGATCATCGCCGGGAGGATTCTGCGGTACTGATATCCGCGTTCGGAGTTCTGCTCGCCCTGGTACCAGAGGACGCCGGTGATGGAAAGCGGCGCTATGGGCGCCAGCATCCCTTCGTAAAGAACGGTGGGCATGACGGGCCAGTTATCGTATCCGATTGGCAGCGGCTGCGGCGGGCGGGCGTCGACGCTCAGCTTGCCTTTCCATGTGCCCGCCAGCGGAATGCTTGTCTTGTCTCCCAGCATCAGGCGCAGTTCTTCCGGCTTGCCGAGAAATCCGCCTTGAGGCCTGATCTTCAGAACGCGAATGGCGACGACGTTCCGGCCGGGCTTCAGCACGCCGTCCGGGATGGGATAGACGCGCGGATTCTCGACCCATGCGCTGGCGCCGACCTGGGTTCCATTGATATACGCAGTATCCATTCGCTCTATGGCACCCAGGAATAACAGCGCAGGACCCGCCGGCAGGGGATCCGGCAGCACAATCTCCTTCCTGAACCAGGCCAGTGCGGGAGTTTCGGGCACGCCCAGCTCGGCGAAGCCGCCGGGAATCGAGACCTGCTTCCAGGCGGAGTCATCTAGATCCGGCGCCGCCCAATTTCCTTTGAGCCCGATGTCGTACTGGTCGTACCAGTGCATGACGTAGTTGCCGTACTCCGGGGCTCGCTCCGCAGCCAGTCTTTGCACCTCGGCCAGCGGGATATCGAAATCACCGAGCGGGCGCAGCGCCGCGGCGCTCGTCCAGGCCTCTGCCGGGGTTCCGCCGAGCGCATCAACGACCATGCCAATCGGGACGTGAATCTCCTGCTGGATCTTGCGTGCGAAGTAGTACCCGACCGCCGAAACCGAACCGGCCGATTCCGGCGAGACAACTGTCCACTTTCCGTCCACAAGATCCGTGTGGTGGTAGGCAGCGTGAGCCGCCACCGAGAAGAAGCGAATCTCCGGGTAGTTGGCCGCCTTCGCTTCGTTCTCCCCGTCGAGCGTCCGCCGCAGCGGCAGTCCCATGTTCGACTGGCCGCCGCAAAGCCACACGTCGCCTACCAGCACATTGTGCAGTTCGATGGACTGATGCCCCGCGATCCTGATCGTGTATGGTCCACCGGGGGCGGGCGGCTGAATCTTCACCTGCCAGCGGCGGTCGGCTCCAGCGATGGCAGATGCTGTCTGCTCTCCAATTTGCACCTGGACGCGGTCGCCCGGCTCCGACCAGCCCCAGATGGCATTCGCCTTGCTGCGCTGCAGCACCATGTTGTCGGCGAAGATCGGGCTCACAAAAGGGAGGGGCTTGGCGGCTGCTTCCGGGGCGTTCTGGGCAGTGGCGCCGCCAAAAGGCGCGGGTAGTAGCCCGGCCGCAACGATCATCGACACAACAACGCTACGAATCATAGTTTCGAGCTTCCTTCTTTCAAACAACTGCCCGCGGCCAAGCGGCGGGCGCGCCAACCCGGCGCGGCCCTTGCAGACTGTCGGATCCATCGGCCAGCCGGCTTCGCGGCGCTCCTACTCCGGCAGCGTCTTCGTCCCCGTTATCCGGAACGTCCCCGTCACCGCCGGCGCTCCCGTATTCGGCTGACCTCCGCCAATTGACACAGTATAAGCGCCATCCGCAATCATCGGCTCACCCGCTTCGCTTACCATACTCAAATCTCGATCCTTGACTTCGAAGCGCACTCTCTGCGATTCACCTGGGTTCAGGTGCACGCGCTTGAAGCCGCGCAGAGCTCGCTGAGGGGCTCCCGGCACGTTCGGGAAGCTGAGGTAAAGCTGTGCCACTTCATCGCCCTCTCTCCTTCCGGTATTTGTAACCGTCACCTCTGCCGCAAGTGGGTCACCCGCGCCGATTGCGTTCTTCGCGAGCGCCAGGTCGCTGTATGAAAAAGTTGTGTAGCTCAAGCCATAGCCAAACGGGTAGAGCGGCTTGCCGTTGAAGTAGCGATAGGTGCGGTTCTGCATCGAATAGTCTTCGAACTGCGGCAGTTGCTCGATGCCGGTGTAGAAGGTCACCGGCAGCCGGCCCGCGGGATTGTTCTTCCCCGAGAGAGTCTCCGCAATTGCCGCACCGCCCTCCTCGCCCGCGTACCAGGACTCGAGAATCGCGTTCACGTGTTCATTGGCCCAGTTCACGGCCAGCGCGCTTCCGTTCGCGAGCACAAGGATCACGGGTTTTCCGGTAGCCGTCACGGCTTCGAGCAACTCCTCTTCCGGTTTGGGAAGATCGATGGTGGTGCGGTCGCCGCCTTTGAATCCATCCTCATTGACCGGCATCTCTTCCCCTTCGAGATCGCTGGTAATGCCGAGGACCGCGATGACAACGTCAGCGTTCCTGGCCGCGGTAACCGCCTCGGGACTCGGCTTGGGATCGTACTTGGACCAGATCAACTGGGCCTCGATCACGCCGGCTTTCATCCTCCCATAGCTGACTTCGACCGCCGCTTTCCTGCCTTGCTCCAGGTGAATGTGCCCGGTCTTCTCGTGCGAACTCTGGCTGTCCTCCCCCCATTCCATCGCCAGCGGCTTACCGTCCACCATGACCGCCGCGAAGCCGCCTTTGGTCCGCACGCCAATGCTGTAGTCGCCGGTTTCGCTGGCAGTGAGAAAGCCGTTCCACTTGACCGACAGCGGATATTTGCCCGAGGCCTCCTGAGGAATGTCCTCCGCTTTCAAATCGACGCCGCTCACCTGCCGCGTCGCCAGCACGGCGCCCTTGCCTCGAAACACATCTCCCATAGAGAACTGGACGGTAAGCCCCGGCTGGCCCTCCGGCGTGGTCAGCGCCGACGCCGGAACCTTGTCTCCCCCAGTCCGCAGAAACTGCGTTCCGGGCACGAACGCGATCTGGGCTTCAGGAAATTCCGCCTTGAGTCCTTCCAGCACGGATACAGTGTGCGTCGGAGTGCCGCTGTAGTTGCCGAGCAAATACTTCGTCTGGTCCGCCAGAGGCCCAACCACGGCGATCTTGACCGCGCCCCGTTTCAGCGGCAGAACGCCGTCATTCTTGAGCAGCACCATGGACTCGTTCGCCAGGGCGCGCGCCAACGCGCGGTGCTCCGCGCTCTCCAGCAGTTTTGGATCGATCTTCGAGTACGGGTCCGTCTCGGGCGGATCGAACATGCCCAGCTTCATCCGCGCCGTGAACAGCCGGATCAGCGCCGTATCGATCTCGCTCTCCTTCAGAATGCCTTGCTTGTATGCATCGAGGTAGGCCTTGTAATCGTGATCGTCCGCGATTGGTGGACCGGCATCGATGCACTCGTTGTCCATCCCGCGCTGGACGGCGAGTGCGGA
Source organism: Occallatibacter sp. (assembly GCA_049521195.1). Lineage (GTDB taxonomy): Bacteria > Acidobacteriota > Terriglobia > Terriglobales > Acidobacteriaceae > Telmatobacter. The sequence continues at coordinate 5,413 of JBEKPA010000095.1, read as the reverse complement.
GGCTTCGGGCTGAGTCTTCGTGAAGTGATGATCGCGGAAGATGTTGACGACGGCATCGCAATCGGAAACCACGTAGCCCTGAAAGTTCCACTTGCCCCGCAACTGGTCCTGCAACAGAAATTCGTTCGCGCAGGCAGGCTGCCCGTTGATGGCGTTGTAAGCGCACATGACGGAGCCGGCCTTGCCTTCGGTTACGGCCGCGCGGAATGCCGGCAGGTAAGTGTCCAGCTCGTCGTGCTTGCTCACATCCACGTCGGCGAAGTGCCGTGTCGGCTCGGGCCCGCTGTGCACTGCGAAGTGTTTCGGCGTTGAAATCGCGCGATAGTACTTCGGATCGTCTCCCTGCATGCCGGTAACGAATGAGACAGCCATGCGCGCGGTCAGGAAGGGATCTTCGCCGTAGGTCTCCTGTCCTCGTCCCCATCGAGGATCGCGAAAGATGTTGATGTTCGGCGCCCAGAAGTCGAGGCCTTCGAAAAAGCCGCTACTCCCATCCTTCAATGCCTGGACGTGTTTGATTCTTCCTTCGGTTCCGATCACTTCGGCCACGCGGTGAATCGAATCCACATCGAAGGTTGCGGCCAGGCCGATCGGTTCTGGAAACTCGGTGACGCCGGGCCGCACTACGCCATGCAGCGCCTCGCTCCACCAGTCATAAAAGGGAACCTTCAACCGCGGGATTGCGCGGGCCTGATTCACAAGCTGTGTAACCTTCTCCTCCACAGTCATGCGGTGAACAAGGTCCGCTGCCCGTTGTTCGGCGGGCAACGCAGGGTTCATATAAACAGGTTGCTCGGAACTCTGGGAGCACAGCCGCCCCACGCCCAAGATAGCAATCGCCGCAATGGCAACTCGGAAGTTGAATGTTCGCACGTTTCTCCTCTTCAGACCAGAGTAGTTTAATTCAGATAGGGTGAATGGTCCCGTTCCTAAGAAGGCGGTCTTCGCGTCCAGCGTCTCATTGCCGAGAACGAGCGGCCCGGCCGCCCCGCTGAATCCTCCAATGTACGAGAAGAGGTCGAGATGGTCAACCTCTTCGGCCGGCATCGGCATTGCTCTATATCCCCAGGACGGCGCCACCAAGGACAATCTTCTCCGCGCCGCGGACTCCGCGATGTACAAGACTAAACGCACAAGGCGAGAGACCGGGACTGAGCAAAACGAGAGCTTGAACTCGTGACAGTCGCCGGGAAAGACCACAAAAGAACACAGAGATAGGCTCACGCATATGTACGGCAGCGTACGGAAGGGGCCCGTACCACAAAAGTCACAGCCAAACCTGCGTGAGCCGGAGTAGGATAGGAAACGGACAGACTGCGGCTGCTTCTGCTGGCGAGCCATCTCATGGGTTCTTGTCGACGCCAGGGATGATGCCTCGGCGAGTTCTGCCGATGGGTTCTGCAAGGGATGGATAACAAAAGACTTCCGCCGCTGGGTGCTGCCCGATGAAGAGGTTGGTTCCCCTACTTGCGATCGTTCTCGGATGGGCCGCGACTGCCTGGGCAGCGCCACCCGCCACGCTTACGACCCTGCGCGCCATTCATGCCGTCACCAACGCCGAGGCCAGCCAGGGACTGCCCGTCGCCTTCGAGGCCACGGTCGTCTTCTATCGCGGATACGAGGGCACGCTGTTTGTTCAGGACGGCGACGCAGCCATTTATGTACAGTACCCAACGGACGCCAAGCTGGTTTCCGGTGATCGCATCTTCGTGCGCGGAACCATGCAACCGAGCTATCACCCCATCGTGGTCAGCAACAGCATCACGCTCCTCCGTCACGGTGAGACGATCACGCCCGTTCCAGCCAGCTTCGATGACATGATCTCCGGCCGGCTCGACTGCAGGCTCGTCACCGTGCATGCGGTCATCCGCACCGCCGGTCTGCAGTTGAGTTTCGCAGCCCCCATTCGCGCCATCGTCCTGAGGATGCTCACCGATGGGGGATACGTTGATGCAGACGTGAACAGCAGCGATGCAGACGCGCTCAAAGGCTTGCTCGACGCCGAGGTCGAGGTTACAGGGGTCGCATCCGGGCACTTCGACGGCAAGATGCAGCAGACAGGGGTTCTGCTGCACGTTTCTTCGCTGGACGACGTGAAGATTCTCAAACGTGCCGCCTCCGACCCGTGGGCCCTTCCCATCACGCCCATGGATGAGATCCTCAATGGCTACAACACGCAGTATCTATCGCAACGAATCAGGGTCCACGGGACCATCACCTACTATGAAGCCCGCTCGGGTCTGGTTCTTGAAAGCGGACCCAAAAGCCTGTGGATCATGACCCGGTTTCAGGAACCTCTGCGCATCGGCGACGAAGCTGACGTCATCGGATTCCCCGACATCCATGACGGCTTTCTCTCCCTCACCGATGGGGTAGTTCAGGAACTCCCGGCGTATGCTCCCATCACCCCCCGGCAATCGAGCTGGCGGGAGCTTGCCTCCAGCAAGCATATATTCGATCTGGTCTCCATTGAAGGGCAAGTGGTCACGGAGGCCCGGGAGGCCTCGCAGGACGAGTATGTCTTGATCTCCGATGGCAAGATGTTCTCTGCCACCTATCGCCATCCGGACGTGCCCGATTGGATTCCGCCGCCCATGAAGGAGATACCCCTGGGTTCCAGGGTCCGCGTCGCCGGCATCTGTATGCTCGAGAACTCCAATCCATACATCGGCGATGTGCCGTTCAATATTCTCATGCGCTCCCTTGACGATATTTCGGTCGTCGCCCGGCCTTCTTTCCTGAACATTCGGAACCTGATGATCCTTGTCGGCTTGTTGCTCGCGGTGGTCTTCGCCGTCCTCGCCAGGGGCTGGGTCATCGAGCGCAGGGTGCGCTGGCAGAGCGCAACGCTGGCCTGCATCGAGCAGCGGCGCAGCCGCATCCTGGAAGACATCAACGGCTCCCGCCCACTCGCGGAGATCGTCGAAGAGATCACGGAGCTGGTCTCTTTCAAGTTGCGCGGCGCAGCCTGCTGGTGCCAGATCGCCGATGGGGCGCGGCTGGGAAACTGCCCGCCGAAGCTGGAAGGCCTGCGCGTCGTCCAAAGCGAGATTCCCGCCCACGCCGGGCCCCCGCTCGGCACCCTCTTTGCCGCGTTCGATCCGCTCATCAAGCCCAGCGACAACGAGCCGGAGGCACTCTCCATGGCCGTTGCGCTGACCGCTCTGGCCATTGAGACCCGGCGCCTCTACTCCGATCTGCGCCACCGTTCGGAGTTCGACCTGCTGACCGATATCCACAACCGCTTCTCGCTGGGCAAGTATCTGGATCAGCAAATCGCCGAGGCCCGCCAGAGTGCCGGCATCTTCGGGTTGATCTACATCGATCTGGACAAGTTCAAACAGGTGAACGACATCTACGGCCACCAGACGGGAGACCTGTACCTTCAGGAAGTGGCGCTGCGCATGAAGCGCCAGTTGCGCGGCGTGGATATGCTGGCCCGGCTCGGCGGCGATGAATTCGCCGCCCTTCTGCCTCGGGTTCGCAACCGCGCCAAGGTCGAGGAGATCGCGCAGCGGCTGGAGCGCTGCTTCGACGAGCCGTTCGCCATCGAGGGACACCGTCTGAAGGGCTCGGCCAGCATCGGCATTGCTCTCTACCCGGAAGACGCCACCACGGCTGACAGCCTTTTGAGCGCCGCCGACACCGAGATGTACGTGGCAAAAAGCACCAAAATGGAAGCCCGGTAATTGCCGCCCGAGCGCCGGCGCCCGAAGTCATCTCAAGAGATCGGAGATGAAAGGGGGGCCCGGCCCAGGCATACTGGAGTCATGGCCAAATTCGAGCACCTTAACCTTCTGAAGGATTGCGGCAAGGCGCATCTCGGGACTTGGATAGCCGGGAATCATAATCATTGCAAAGGGCCGCGCGAATGTTCTGCATAATGGACAAGAACTCCGATCGGATGCGCTCCATCCGGAATTCCGGCCAGGGTGATCGCATGAGACTGCTTCTTGGTATCGCAACGCTGTTAGGGATCATGGCTGCCGGATCGGCGGCCTGTGCTGGGGAAACGGCTGTCTCGGTTTCGTCGCAGAATGGGAAGGGCAGCTTTGCGTTAATTCAGAATGGCCGCCCGTCGGACATCTTGATTGACGCGACCGCCGACTCTGCCGTGAAGCATGTTTCCGATAGCTTCGCCGGCGACCTGAAACGCGTGAGCGGGCAGGCGCCGCGTCTTCTCGAAGATCTCGGGCAAGCGAATGGCGATCTCATCGTCATAGGAGTGCTCAATCAGAGCCCGGTGATCGACGGATTGGTGCGCGGGGGCAAGATCGAGGCGAGCGATATAGACGGGCAGTGGGAGGCCTATCGCCAAATCGTCGTCGACAATCCTTTCCCCAAGGTGCCACGGGCACTGGTGATCGTGGGTGCGGATCGGCGTGGCGCCGTTTACGGCACCTACGATATCTCTGAGAAGATTGGTGTTTCGCCGTGGCACTGGTTCGCCGACGTGCCGGTAGAGCGGCGATCCAATGTCTTCCTCACTGCCGGATCCCGGCGCGATCAGCCCAGGGTGAAATATCGCGGATTCTTCATCAACGATGAGAATCCGAGTTTTAATGGGTGGGCTATGAAGCACTTCGGCGGGATCAACTCTCGCATGTACGAGCATGTCTTCGAGCTCGATTTGCGTCTCAAGGGCAATTATCTCTGGCCTGCGATGTGGTTGCCCAAAGCGTTTGCCGTCGACGATCCGCAGAACATGGTGCTGGCCGACGCGATGGGCGTCGTAATGGGCACCTCGCATCATGAGCCGATGATGCGCGCGCAGGCTGAGTGGCATCGGGATACCGACCAGGGCGTCACCGGGGGCAAGTGGGATTACACGACCAATGCCGCCAATCTACGGGCGTTCTGGCGCGGCGGCATCGAGCGGATGATGTCCAAGGGCGGCGGCCAGTCCTATGAAAGTGTGGTCACGATCGGCATGCGCGGTGACGGCGACGAGCCGATGGCCGAGGGAACCGCCACGCAGTTGCTGGAGACGATCGTCGCTGACCAGCGCAAGATCATTGCCGATGTTACCGGCAAGCCCGCCGACCAGACTCCGCAGATGTGGGCGCTCTACAAGGAGGTTCAGGATTATTACGACCACGGCATGAAAGTGCCCGACGACGTCATTCTGCTGTTCGCCGACGATAACTGGGGGCAGATTCGGCGGCTTCCCGAGGCCGGGGCCGAGCGCAAGGGCGGATATGGCATCTACTATCATTTCGATTATGTCGGGGCTCCCCGGAACTACAAGTGGATCAATACCAACCAGATCGAGAAGACCTGGCAGCAGATGGATCTGGCTTATGCGAGCGGCGCGAGGACATTGTGGATTGTGAATGTCGGCGACATCAAGCCGATGGAGTTCCCGCTCAGCTTCTTCATGAAACAGGCCTGGAACCCGGAGGCGATGACGCTG